>JACJNV010000278.1 GCA_014695175.1 Microcoleus sp. FACHB-DQ6
AGTGACAGTCAGTTATCTGTTTACTGGATGTATCTAGCATTAGATAGATTTTTAGCATTAAATATCAAAGAAGCGTTGCTCAAACTGTAAGTAGAAGGAAGAAGGAAGAAGGAAGAAGGAAGAAGTCGATAAAAAATAGAACACCTAGAGCCCCGACTTCGCCGAAGTAGTCGGGACTCTAACAGCATTCGCGTTTTACGTTATTTTTTAGTCCCCTTCTGCTGGGACGAAAGTTTGTCTAGGATCGATTTCAATCGCGGAGTAATATCAAATCTGGTAGCATCGTCGGGCGCCAAATCCCGTCCACATTTAACCACGAACTGTGCCACCCGAATTGCTCTTATTCATCTGCGTTAATCTGTGTTAATCTGCCCTCATCTGCGGTTAAAAAAAGATAATTTCTGAACAGCAGATGACAATGGATTGACGCTGATTCACGCCGAGGTCGAGAATAGAGAGAGGAATAATTCCGATGCTAACAGATTTGATATAACTACAAACTTGTTTATAAAACTTCCCGTCCCAAATAGGGTTGTAAGGCTTCCGGCACTTTTACAGTTCCGTCTGGCTGCTGGTAATTCTCCAAAATTGCTGCCATTGTGCGGCCTATAGCTAAACCGGAACCGTTCAGCGCGTGAACGAATTGAGTCCCTTTTTTACCCGCTTCTTTAAAACGAATATTTGCCCGCCGCGCCTGAAAATCTGCGACGTTAGAACAACTGGAAATCTCGCGGTATTTGCCAGCAGATGGCAGCCACACCTCTAAATCGTAGGTTTTGGCTGCCGCGAAACCCAAGTCGCCGGTACACAGTGCGATCGTCCGATAAGGCAATTTCAGCGCCTGCAAAACTCCCTCGGCATCCTGCACTAACTTTTCGTGCTCTGCCTCGGAGGTACTCGGATGCACGAGTTTTACCAATTCAACTTTATTAAATTGGTGCAGTCGAATTAATCCCCGCGTATCTTTGCCGTAACTGCCAGCTTCGCGCCGAAAACAAGGAGTATAAGAACAGTGATAAATTGGCAACTGTTCTGCTGTCAAAATTTCACCTCTGTACAAATTGACAACCGGAACCTCAGAAGTAGGAATCAGCCACAAATCGTCTTGGTCGCACTTGAAACTTTCTTCCGCAAATTTTGGCAGTTGACCTGTAGCAGTGAGGGATTCAGTGTTAACTAAAAGTGGGGGAATCACTTCTACATAACCTGCTTTTGTGTGGCGGTCGAGCATAAATTGAATTATCGCTCTTTCCAGGGCTGCCCCGGCTCCAATTAAGGTGACAAAGCGGGGCTGAGCGATTTTTACTGCCCGTTCAAAGTTGAGAATTCCTAATTTTTCGCCGATTTCCCAGTGCGGTAAAATATCGGGATTTTGGGGAATGTATTCGTCTCCCCAGCGCCGGATTTCGACATTTTCCTCTTCATTTTTGCCGATCGGCGTTGACGGGCTCGGCAAGTTTGGCAGCGGCAGCAATAAAGCTTCTATTTGAGCTTTTAGCTCTTTTTCCTGTGCTTGCAGTTCGTTTGACTCGGTGCCGACTTCGTTGCCTTCTGCTTGCAAAGTTTGAATTTCGGGAGATTCGAGGGGTAAACCCGATTTTCTTTTTTGACCGATGAGTTTGGCAATTTCGTTGCTGCGGGCTTGCAGTTGCGATCGCTTGCTTTCCAACTCCCGCTGCTGTTTGTCTAATTGCAAAATCGGCTCGATTTCATAGTTGCCTCCGCGCAGGTTGAGGCTTTCTTGCACGGCTTGCGGGTTTTCTCGGATTAATTTGAGGTCTAGCACAGATTTATTCTAAATCTTAAATTTTAGAACGGCTGGGACAGAACGAGATGAGCTAGAAGCTTTGCCAATCATTGACGCATTCAATCATAAGTTATTTTGATTGAAATATTAGTTGGGTGTCACCCCTGAAGGGTGACACCCCACAAATGTCTGCTATACTTGCAAATATTAGTAGATGCACCCTGATAATTTTCTACCCCAGCCAGCGATGGCAGGGGTTTTTTGTTGTGGCATGAACTTGAAGCCCTGGACGCACTATCAGTCTAAAAAACCCGGTTTCTCGCGATTATCGTCTCAAATGAGGCAATTACGTTAAGAAACCGGGTTTTTGCGTCCAGGACTAGGTTAGTAAGTCCTAAAATATCTTTCTAGTTAAAAGTTAAAGCCAGTGCGAAGCAACCAAACCCATTGAGTGTCGTTGCGGCTGTCATTCTCAGGATTAACAACGACCCAAGCAGCAGGGGTGATGGAAATGTTGTCGTTGACCTGAAAGCGATAGAAGGCTTCAATGTGATAGGAAGTATCTCGCTCGCGGCGCACATTACTGCTCGTCACGCGACCTGGCAAACCCACCAAAATCCCGGGTAGGTTGCCTTCACCTCCAACATCTGGGAAACTTATCCCGATCGCTGCATACACAATATCGGCGCGATCGTCGCCGTCAACATTTAGCAAAACCACGCCACCTCTACCATCAGAAACGCTGCTAACACCGGAATTTTCTGCATTGGCGCGAGTATAAACGCCCCAGCCGTGAACTTGCAACCGGGGAGCAAGGCGGTAGAATCCTTGTACGCCTACAGAATCACTGGATGTAGCAATATTGTCCCCAAACGGTCGCGCAGCCAGAAAACTGCCCGTACCGCCTGTGAGATCGGCTTTACCGCTTGGTGCAAAGGTACGAGAATAGGCTACGCCAATGGCTCCGCGATCGCCCCGGTAGGCAAGCTGAACCAGAGCGTTGTACGAACCGTTGAATAAACCGTTACTTTGCTGCGAGAGATTGGGATTTCCGCCTACATAGCCCACAGTCAGGGTGAGGTTTTTGACGATCGTCCAGTTGACAGCAGCACCGCCACCTCCCCGGCGGTAGAGGGGATTGTATTGTCCGAACTTCGAGGGAATTCCCTCACTATCGCTGGCGATCGTTGGAGGAGTCAGCAAATCCGTAATATCGGGATACCCAACACCTGTGGGGCCGACGGTCAGCGCCAGATTAGAGGTCAGCGGGGTCACATACAATAAGTGAGGGACGGTGATTGTGTTATCCACATTGCCATCAAAGTTCAAGGCCGTCATATTTGTACCCGTCTCATCGGCAATCCTCCTGCCCAAGTTGCCGAATTCCAAACGGGTTCTCAGCATATCGCGACCGGTGAAGCTGGTTTCAAAATTTAATCGCCCCCGGTTGGCAACAATAGTGTTGGTGCGATCGCGCGAATCCCCAACACGGTTGCCGGAGGTATCTGTTACCACCACAATAATTTCCGCATTCAGCTTCGTCGTAGTCGAGAACTGATTCGCTTCTAGTTCTGCTGTGCGTGCATCGAGAGCATCGACTCGACCCCGCAACACCGATAATTCTGTTGCAAATTCTGCTTGCAGTTTTTGGACGATCGCTAAATCTTCCCGAGTAATCTGGTTGGTTGTTCCTGCCGCAATTAGTTCGCTGACTCGATCGAGACAGCTATTCAATCCTGCTGCAAATTCGTACCGGGTCATCGCCCGGTTTCCTCTGTAGGTGCCGTCGGGATAACCGGCAATGCAGCCGTAACGTTCTACTAGAGATTGCAGCGCCTGAAACGCCCAGTCAGTCGGTTTTACATCCGAGAGTTGAGAGACAGAATTCACCTGCGCGAAGGGTTTTTCTGCCAAGCTATTTAACGGTTCAGGAGCAACTAATCTATCAATTGGGGCAGCAAAACTTGGGAATGATGTTAGTAGAAATACACCCGGTGAACCCAGGATAAAGGCCGTAATCAGGTGAGGAAAATGCTGGATGTGCATAGGACAAAGCTCCGAATAAGGAACCGATACACCGAATTAGCAATACCTTTACGCTGCGCTTGAACCGGTGCGAACTTTGTCAATCGTCACTGCGATAATTATCACCAGACCTTTGACAACTAACTGCCAGAAGAAAGACACATTCATGAGAGTTAGTCCATTGTTGAGCAGGGCAATAATTAAAGCCCCCAGCAAAGTACCCCAAATAGTGCCAATCCCACCTGTGAAACTCGTTCCTCCCAAAATTACAGCAGCGATCGCGTCTAATTCGTAGCCTTGCCCCAACATCCCCGTCGCACTGTAGAGGCGCGAGGCGCTCATAATTCCACCTAAACCAGAAAGCAACCCACTGACGCCATAGACAAATAACAGCACCTGACTCACCTTAATACCTGTCAATCGTGCTGCCCGAATGTTGCCTCCCACGGCGTAAATATGCCTCCCGAGAACAGTCCGCCGCAAGACAAACCAACTCGCTAGAACTGCGAGGAAAGCGATAATAACCAACCAGGGAATTGGGCCGACATAATTGTTACCTATCCAAGCAAAATTCAGATTTCTATTGATAACGGTAGTGCCGTTAGCGACTAAATAAGCAACTCCCCGCAAAGCTGTGTAAGAACCGAGGGTGACGATGAACGGAGGCAAACCTAAATAGGCAACTAGCGAGCCGTTAAGCAATCCCAAAAAGACTCCGGCTATTAACGCAGCCGGTACGGCAAACCAACCCAGACCTGGAACTAAGGAAACCAGCACCCCGACAACTGCCGTCACGCCCAAAATTGACCCGACTGAAAGGTCAATTCCGCCCGTCAAAATCACAAAAGTCATGCCGGTAGCAAGGACAATATTGATCGATGCTTGGCGAATGACATTGATAAAATTTCCTACGGAAAGAAAGTTGGGCGTTACCAGGGAAAAAATTACACATATCGCCACCAAAATCGGCAGGATACCGGCAACTTGGATGAAATTTTTCCAAGCTTGAGCTTTACTTGTTTTCTGCCGATCGCTCCCTGAACTGCTGCTGGTTTTTGTTTGCGTTTGACTCATGATTTTACTACCTCTTTTGCACCAGTGGCATAAGCCATAATGTTTTCTTGCGTAATCTTTTCCCCAGTCGAGCCGCCTACTTCACCGACGAGGCTTCCTGCCCGCATCACTAAGACGCGATCGCTCATTCCCACAATTTCCGGCAGTTCGCTGGAAATCATCAAAATAGCTACACCTTTGGCTGCCAAATCGCTAATAATTCGATAAATTTCGCTTTTTGCGCCAATGTCTACACCTCGCGTTGGTTCATCAAGCAAAAGTACCTTTGGATTAATGGCTAACCAACGTGCTAGTAATAACTTCTGCTGATTTCCCCCAGATAAATCCATTGCTCTGATGCTTGGACTGGCAAGACGAATGCCTAAGTCTTTAATGGCATCAGTCACAACTCTGGCTAGGTTTTTGGAATTGATAATCCCAGCTTTTGTCTCTCGATCCAAAACATTTAGCGTGATATTTTCCCCGGAACTCATGTCGAGAAATAAACCTAGATTTTTGCGGTCTTCGGGTACATAGGCAATTCCTGCTTCAATTGCATCATCTGGGCTCAAGATGTTTAATGAAGGTCGCTCTTTGATATCTTCGGGTACATAGGCAATTCCTGATTTTATTGCATTGGTGGGTTCCGAAATATTGAGATGACGACCTTCCAGTTTTATTTCACCGCTGATCTTTCGATCGGCACCAAAAATCAGGCGGGCCAGTTCTGTTCTGCCGGCGCCAACTAAACCCGCTAAACCCACAATTTCGCCCGCATGAAGTTTAAAAGTGGCCGGCTTTACTTTGTGGCCGTCGCTTAAATTTGTTACCTCAAGAACCACTGCACCCGGTGTTATTTGATGCTTGTTTTCGTACAAATCCTGTAAAGAACGACCCACCATCATTTCCACCAGGCGCTCGGCTGAAATTTCGTGCTTTTCAAGAGAGCCAATATACCCGCCATCTCGGATGACGCTCACGCGATCGGCAAGGGCATAAATTTCGGCCATTCTGTGGCTGATATAAATAATAGCAATGCCCTCATTCCGCAAGCGGCGAACCACTTCAAAAAGCTTATCTGTTTCGCGGTCTGAAAGCGCGGCCGTCGGCTCGTCCATCACTAAAATTCGGCTATTGTGTTTGAGCGCCCTAGCTATTTCCACTTGCTGCTGTTCGGCAATGGAAAGTGTGGAAACTAGGTCTCCAGCATCAAAACTTGCGTCGAGGTTTGTTAATACCTCAGCGGCCCTACGCCGCATTCCATCTTGGTCAATGAGAGTACCTCCTTTGGTAAGCTCGCTACCCATAAAAATGTTTTCAGCAACTGTTAGATTGGGGGCGAGATTCAGCTCTTGATAAATAATGGCTATTCCCAAATCTCTGGCTTGAGCGGGGCCTGTCATCTTAACAGCTTTGCCGTCTATTTTGATTTCGCCTGCATCGGCTATGTAGGCTCCCGCCAGAATTTTCATCAGCGTACTTTTACCCGCGCCGTTTTCCCCCATGAGGGCGTGGACTTCGCCCGGGTAAACGGTGATATTTACATCGTGCAAGGCAATAAAACCGTTAAAGGTTTTTTTAATACCTTGCATTTCGAGGACGGGCTGAGTTTTTATTGAAGCTTGAGTGCTATTTACCATCGTAGATTTGGTGTAGGAGGATGTCACTTGCCATTGATGCCAACTTTCCACGCTCTTTCCCGCAGTACGGCAGGGGTTTCAACCCCTGCCTCAAAGCTAAAGTCCTCTGAAGAGGACTAATAGACATCTCCCATAATTCTTGTGGAACAGGCAAGATGCCTGTTCTTGACAGGCTTTTTGGGAGAGGTCTAATGAGTTTGAAAAGTCTTCTTCTGAGTCCTCTTCAGAGGACTTTAGCTATTAGCCAGGGACTTCAGTCCCTGGCGGACTGGCGGACTGACAGCTTAAGTTGACATCTCTGGTCACTCGCTGGTCCAGCCTTTATGTTGATGAACGTTTTCGCGATTAATCAGCGCGACTGGAATCAGAATGTTTGGATTGGCTGGTTTTTTTCCTTTCCGAATGTCGTTCCCGACTTCAACTGCCTTGGCTGCCATGCGAAATGGATCTTGAGCTGCTGTAGCCACAAAGAGACTGTTGTTCTGCTTGAGGGCATCTAAAGCTTCAGGTGCGCCATCGACTCCCACAATAAAGAACTCGCTTCTTTGTGCCTGTTTGGCCGCTAATTCTGCACCAATGGCACAGGGGTCATTAATTGCAAAAACAGCATCAATTTTTGGGAAGGAAGTAAGGACATCACTCATCACTCTCAATCCGCCATCGCGACTGCCTTCTGCGTTCTGATCTTTGGAAAGAACTTTGATATCGGGATATTTGGAGAAGACACTCTGGCACCCCTGAACTCGCTCAACGACTGAAGCGACGGGAGGCCCGTTGACAATCACAACGCTGCCTTTTCCTTTCAAGCGATCGGCTATATATTGACAGCTTACTTCGCCAGCTTGCACGTTATTTGAAGTAACTGTGGCATCAACGCCTCCCTCGGCGGCGGTATCAACTGCAATTATCGGAATTCCGGCTTGCTTGGCTTTTTCGACAGCGGGTGCAATGCCTTTGGTGTCGGCAGCATTGAGTACAATCATGCTGACATTAGAGGCAATAAAGTTTTCGATTTGATTAAATTGCTGATTTAAATCGTCGCCGCTGGAAACGAGAGTTGTCCTCACGTTTGCACCGCCGATTTTCTTGGCTGCGGCCTCAGCGCCCTTGCCAACTTGTACGAAGAATGGATTGCCGAGGTCGCGGACTGCTACAGCAACTGATGAAAGTTCGGAGTTGCTTGGTTGTGTGCTGTTTTGAGCGTTCTGAGAAGCTGCGGTGCAACTTGCCAGAGTGCTGCTGAGTAGACTAAAAAGACTCAGTGCGATCGTTACTCGTTTCACCTCAAACTCCAATAAAGGCTCGTTTGGAGAGAGTCGCTCGTAAATATGACGTTGCCAACCTAACATTAGCTTTTGTTAGGTTTAAG
This sequence comes from Microcoleus sp. FACHB-DQ6, assembly GCA_014695175.1. GTDB lineage: Bacteria > Cyanobacteriota > Cyanobacteriia > Cyanobacteriales > Microcoleaceae > Microcoleus. Next base: position 7,835 of record JACJNV010000278.1, read on the forward strand.
CCCGAATACCTAATGTTTTAGGTAAGCGGCTTTTCTTTGTACATGATTGTACGAGATCCTGTTTATTTTCTGCTCGTAAAACTTTCTCGCTCGGCTCGCTAGACTACTTTGGGGAACGGAAAAGATATGAATATTCAATCTCTCTCCTCGATTCCAAGATAATCAACCAGCTTAAATTTTTTAATGCTTTATGAGCATTAATTTTTTAGCAAGGCGTGAGAATACTTTAGGAGAATATTTTAGACAAAATCTTTCAGAAATTGTTTTTTAAACCTGGCCGAGTCATATTTAATTTAACTCTCTATGTTGCTGATGATAACAGTTACATACTGGCTCTATATCTATCTTTGGATAGACCATACTTTCACCAAAAACTAAAAAGGCGATATCCTCGATTGGCATCGCTCTGGTAATCCTCAGTCTGGTCGAACCAGCCGCATCAACTCAATAAATCTTAAATTTTGCTTGGGGTACAATATTGTAAAAAATCATTAAGTTTACAGTCAATTACGGTAGATTATAGTAAGATGCAAAAAAAGTCTCGCACTCACCCATGCAGCCCGTTATAAAGCCCTAGTTAAAAAGCAGAGCGTCGCTCAAAACCAACGGTGAGAGTAGGCGAGTCAAATATTTGCCTGTAAAACCTGCAATTACAGTCATCATGACATGGTTTAAAAGCTCTGGATAATCCCGATCGCCCTTTTTAGCCAAGTCACTATACAGCAATAATTGTCTGGGCTGTCAATGCGTAAATCAGAGATGCGATCGACAAATCACCTGTTCTGTTTCCTAGAAATATTTGCCAGCGAAGGCGGCATTCAATCCTACGTTAAAGACATTTTCAAAGCTTACCTGTCAACTGCAGGGGCAAACTCGCCGCCAAAAGGTGAAGTATTGCTGTTGCGAGATTCCCCATACTGCAACAATCCTTACGAGTCAAAAAATCTGAAATTTTATTACCTCAAAACCGAGAATTCCGGGTTGGGTCGTCTTAAGTTTGCTACAGTATTACTAACTCGCTTGCTGCAAAAACGACCGCAGCGGGTTTTTTGCGGTCACATCAAAATCGCACCGCTAATTCAAATTCTGTGCCAACCCTTGGGAATTCCCTACACTATTTTCACTTATGGCAAGGAAGTGTGGGAACCGCTGCCGCCCAAATATCAAACAGCAATGAGCAAAGCTGACAGTATTTGGACTATTAGCAGGTACACGCGCGATCGCACTTGCGAAATTAACCAATTAAATCCCGAAAAATTCCAAATAGTGCCTTGTACTGTAGATGAAAATATATTTACCACTGGGCACAAGCCACAGGATTTATTAGAGCAGTACAATCTGGTTGGCGCTAAAATATTGATGACTGTAGCCAGATTGCGATCGACGGATATTTACAAAGGCGTCGATGTCACCATTCAAGCTTTGCCACAAATAGCCAAAACTTTTCCGAATGTAAAATACTTAGTAATTGGACGCGGAGACGATCGATCTAGATTAGCCAAACTCGCTGATGATTTGGGAGTTGCCGAAAGAGTAATATTTGCGGGTTTTGTACCGACAGAAAATTTAGCAGCACATTACCAGTTGGCCGATGCTTATGTAATGCCCTCCCAGGAAGGCTTCGGTATAGTTTATTTGGAAGCGCTGGCTTGCGGAGTACCCGTACTCGCGGGGGACGCGGACGGGTCTGCCGATCCGCTGCAAGATGGTAAACTGGGATGGCGAGTTCCTCACCGAGATTCAGCAGCAGTAGCGGTTGCTTGTGTGGAAATGCTGCGAGGGGAGGATAAAAGGTGCGATCGCCACTGGTTGAGGGAACAAACCCTCGCAAGATTTAGTTTTGAATCCCTTTGTCAATCCTTACAAGGAATTTTTCAACCCTCTGACTCAGATAAACTTATGCCGTAGAGAGCGGTTTCTGGGTGTACAATGGGAAAATTAACTCGATCGACCGCCTGAATTTCTAAGTAGGATAGAGTTATGCCTACCTGCAAAGACACCCAAGGAGACCACAGTGAACCAAGGCACCCCCAAAATATCTTTCAAGCTACCCCGTATTAGCAATTGGCTGATACTGCTGGGCATCGCGTATTTGTTGGTGTCTATTGGTTTGGGTTGGATAGTTAAATCAGTGTTGATTTTAGTAGCTTTTTTGTTGCTGACGCCTGTGGTCGCATTTTTCGCGCTTCAGTGGTGGCTGAAACGCAATTTAATTGAGGACAATTGTCCAGTTTGTCAATACGAATTTACAGCTTTAAATCAAACTCAGTTTCAGTGTGCCAACTGTGGCGAACCTCTGAAAATAGAGGAAGGTCATTTTAGCCGCTTGACACCGCCCGGTACGATCGATGTTACCGCAGTAGAAGTATCATCGGTTCAACAGTTAGAAGATTAATTAGAAAGAATAGGGCATTGGGCATTGGGCATTGGGCATTGGGCATTAGTTGGTTGTTATTGGTTATTTGTTACTTGTTACCTGTTATTTTTTATTTGTTACTTGTTACTTGTTGGTTCTAATAACCAATGCCCTATGCGCGATGCCCTATTTCCAAAATTACTTTTCCAAGCGCACTGCATACCACTGCAAAAATTTTCCAGGCCCGACATCTAATTCACAATAAGTATCAATTAAATACTTGGCTTGAGCTTCGACGCCCGATATTTTCTGCACGTCCTGCGGCAAATCTTCGTGTTCTTCGGCTAAGATGGCTTTCAGCTTTTCTAACAGTTCCGCCGCCGTCACAAACTGCTCGGGCTGGTTTGTTTCTAAGACCACAAACGTGTCTTCGTCGTACAGTGACATAGTTTCAAAGGTTGAGGTTAATTATTTCTAAAGTTTCGTACACTTAAGCGAACCAAAGTATAAACTCTTAATTACAATTTTCCAGCCCCAGCTCGATCGTGTTACAATTAGCACCATCAGAATTCCTAGCGGATTACCGTTATTAACTTAGTTGTTAACCGAGTTGTCAACAGATCCGACACAGCATTTCTGAAGAGATTTGTCAAGTGCAAATTTGTCAAGTGTCAAATTGTCAAGAAATATTCGATCGGCTGTATCTAATTATAACTGGCACTATACATTCCCATGATCACATCTTCCACTTCAACCCCTGTTGCGCGCAAACCCTCTAAATCAGAAGGTCTCAAAGAACGCAGCAACTATTTACGAGAACCCGTTGCGACTGAACTGTTACAAGAAACTACCCACTTCACCGAAGACGGGATTCAGATTCTCAAATTTCACGGCTCGTACCAGCAAGACAACCGCGACAATCGAGTTAAAGGACAAGAAAAAGACTATCAGTTCATGCTCCGCACCCGCAATCCCGGCGGGTTCACTCCGCCGCAATTATACTTAGCCTTAGACAAGCTATCTGAAGAATACGGCAACCACACGATCCGCGTCACAACGCGCCAAGGTTTCCAACTGCACGGCGTGTTGAAAAAAAATCTTAAAGCAGTGTTTTCCTCAATTATTAAAAATATGGGGTCAACCTTGGGAGCTTGCGGCGACTTGAACCGCAACATCATGGCACCGCCAGCACCGTACAAAAATCGCCCAGAATACAAGTATGCGCTGCAATACGCCAGCAATGTCGCCGATTTGCTGACGCCGCAAACCGGTGCTTATTATGAAATTTGGTTGGACGGCGAAAAAGCTGTTTCGGCTGAGGAAGACCCCGCAGTCAAGGCGGCGAGACAGAAAAACGGCAACGGCACAATCTTTAGCGACGACAAAGAAGAACCGATTTACGGCCAGCATTATATGCCGCGCAAGTTCAAGTGTTCCGTTACCGTGCCGGGAGACAATTCAATTGACTTGTACTCTCAGGATTTGAGCTTGGTGGTAATTACCAATGAAGCTGGCGAGTTGCAAGGTTTTGACGTGTTTGCTGGCGGCGGTTTGGGCCGCACTCACAATAAAGAAGAGACTTTTGCGCGGGTTGCTGACGAGATTTGCTATGTTGCCAAGGATGATGTTTACGATTTGGTCAAGGCAATTGTAGCAACCCAAAGAGATTACGGCGATCGCACAGACAGACGGCACGCGCGGCTGAAGTACCTGATTAACGACAAAGGCGTACAGTGGTTCCGCGAAAAAGTAGCCGAATATTTTGGCAAGCCCCTAGAAGCCTTTAAACCGCTGCCTGAGTGGAAGTATTTTGATTTCTTGGGCTGGAATGACCAAGGAGACGGCAAGCTGTTTGTCGGCATTTCTGTGGATAATGGCCGGATTAAGGATGAAGGTTCATTTCAGCTAAAAACGGCTTTGCGGGAAATCGTGCAGAAGTACAACTTGCCGATACTGGCGACGCCACACCAAAACGTGCTGATTTACGATATTTCGCCGGATATTAAAGAAGAAATTCAGGGAATACTCGATCGATGCGGCATTCAGCGGGAAACTGCGATCGATCCATTGGTGCGCTATGGGATGGCGTGTCCAGCCATGCCGACTTGCGGGTTAGCGATTACCGAATCTGAGCGCGTGATGCCGAGCATTTTAGAGCGGATTCGCGCACTTTTGACCAAAGTTGGCTTGCAAGACGAGCATTTGGTGGTGCGGATGACTGGTTGCCCAAATGGATGCGCCCGCCCTTATATGGCAGAATTGGGGTTTGTCGGGAGTTCGCCGGAATCCTACCAGATTTGGCTGGGCGGTTCTCCCGAACAAACGCGGCTGGCAAAACCAATTGAGGAAAAGCTGCACGTCAATGATTTTGAAGCTTTTCTGGAGCCGATTTTTGTTTATTTCAAGCAAAAACGGCAACTGAGCGAGAGTTTTGGCAATTTTTGCGATCGCGTCGGGTTAGAATCTATCCGTCAATTTGTAACCAACTACCAATCTGCTGACTCGATGACAACTGAGATAAATGAATTAGAAGTTACGTCTAGTAACGATGACGGGAACGACGCTGCCACTGCTACCGGTGGCAAAGTCCGCCGTCGAATTAGCGTCCGCGATGAAATCTACAACGAGCTCAAGGAAGAAGCAGCCCGTCAGGGCAAGCCGATTACACAACTAGCTACAGAGGCGATTTCCACTTATTTAAAGAAGATTAAGGAGGAAGCATAAGCCGATTTTAAATTTGCGCTTTGTGATTTTCGATTGTATTCAATAGACTTCGGGCAACAATAATATAAAGGCAGAGCATTTGCAGAAAAAAACTTGAATTTGTAAAATAATTCCGGTTGTAGATGCTTTGCCTTTATTGTTTTTTGAACTGTAGAAACCCCGCCTGCCTATCTCCTCTCATTCTCTCATTCTCTCTTCCTCTGCGTTCTCTGCGGTTAAATAAAAAAAATCTCTAATAGAAAACGAACAATCCCAAATTCAATGCCTCAATTACAAAGATTAGCAGTTACTGCCACTCAAATTTGCGATCGCAAAATTGACTTAACTAGGGAACAGCAGCATTATTTAAATCGAGTGCTACGTTTGCAAGCGGGCGATCGATTTATTGCTATGGACGGCCGGGGACATTGGTGGTTAGCAGTCCTCGAAGCCCAGGAAATAGGGTTAATTGCGTCAATAGCAGAGGAAATTGCTGTTAACAGGGAGCTACCCGTTGAAGTGACTTTGATGGCGGCATTGCCCAAGGGAAACGGGTTTGACGAGGTGGTGAGGCAGGCCACGGAGTTGGGTGTGGCAAGTATTGTGCCGGTGACGAGCGATCGAACTTTGCTCAAACCAAGCGATCAAAAAGTTGAGCGGTGGAGAAGAATTGCTGCGGAGGCGGCGGAACAGTCGGAACGGCAAATTGTGCCGACCATTTTAGAGCCTGTTTCGTTTGATGTTGCTGTCAAAGATTGCGGTCAAAAATATAGATTTATTTGTGTTGCTCGCGGGGACAATCGGCATTTGTGGGATTGTTTAGCCGGTTTTGCTCCCCCCCAGTTTAGGGCGGGCACGGGGGCACCGCCCCTACAAAGGGGGGAGCAAGATGGGAGAGAATTATCGATTGTCATAGCTATCGGCCCGGAGGGTGGATGGACTGAGGGTGAGGTGAAAAGGGCGAGCGAATTAGATTTTGAGCCTGTTTCTTTGGGGAGTAGAATTTTAAGAGCGGTGACAGCTCCGATTGTTGCTTTATCTTTAGTTGGCGCGGTATTTGAGAAGTGCTAATATCAACAATTAACAAAGAATTCATCAGATAGGTGGGTTGACGGGCAATGAAAATAGAGTTGAGGAAAGGTCGATCGCTCTTTCGGTCGATTCCCTACGGGATAGCTTTGCTTCACGCGCTTTTGGCAATTTTCGGTACAACATCAGTTTCTGCACAATCTCCGATTTTTCCCATTGCTCAACAGATTAATTGCGATCGCCCGCAAGGAGATGCACAAGTCAGAACTTGTATTCGGTTGAATTACGAAGCCTCGGATAAACGACTAAACGAGGTTTACAAACAACTAATTTCCCAATTGAGTGGCGAAGAGCGGGCGCTACTTTCCGAAGCCCAATTAGGGTGGATTAACTTAAGAGATAAAACCTGTGAATTTGAAGTTTATAAAAATCGTGGCGGTACGGGTTATGGAGGTTTCCTCAGTGAATGTTTGGCTCGCATGACTAAACAGCGCACTGCGGAATTAGAAAACTATTTAAAACAAAGATAAAATAGGAAGTACACCGTACAACACCTGACAATAATAAAGATAAACAAGTATTTATGAAAAGCCGAGCGCCCTTCACCCTCACCCTCACCATCATCTCAGCAATTGTAACCACCATTGTCCCAGCAGTTTTCGCCCAGCGACAGCCATCAGCCAACGAAATATACCTCGATAAAAATTGCCAGCGCAATCAGCAACTACCGCAACTTGAAAGATTTACTATCTTTAGCAGAAACGAATTTACAACTAACGGTCAAAACTAC
>JACJNV010000279.1 GCA_014695175.1 Microcoleus sp. FACHB-DQ6
GGCTGCTGCGGCTTTCGCGACTTTCACCAAACAAGTATCCCCAGCTTGATGTCCGTAGCAATCGTTATATCGCTTGAAATAATCTACATCCAACATAATCAAGGAAAGCGGTTGTTTGGTCTGCATCAGCCTATGCCATTCCGACTGCAATCGCTCATCAAAACAGCGGCGGTTTGCTACTTGTGTTAACCCATCTGTCGTAGCAATTAATCTTTCTCGTTCCGCCCGGTGTCTTAGCATCTCATCTGCCCGCTTGCGTTCTGTAATATCAGCAAAAGTCGTCACTACTGCATAGGGTTTAGACTGATTGAGATGGAACAGCGGTTGAGAATTAATCGAAATCCAAGTCAGCGTTTTATCCGATTTGTGAATGCCCATCACCACATTCGATCGCCCTTGTCCCGTGCGTAGGGTGAGGATTGCCGGATGCTGTTGGCCCGGGAACGGTTCGCCATCCTCCCGAACGATTCGCCAGTCTAAATCTACGGATGTGCGCCCCATCATTTGCTCGGGGGTCAGTCCGAGAATTCTTTCGGCACTAGCATTACACGCAGTAATTTGTCCGTTTGCTAGCTGGAGTACGACACCTTCTGTCATGCTAGTAATCACAGAACGGTAGCGTTCCTCACTTTCCTGTAATTGACTCAGGAGAATGTTTTTGGCATCAAACTCTGAAGCCAGATGCAGGCTGCTTGCCAGAAACCCGGCCATCAGTTGTAAGGTATGAATATCTGACTCTGTAAAGGCACAGGGTGTAGCTGAAACAACTTTTAAGACGCCAACCCGATCGTCCTGATAGAACAAGGGAACAACCACCAGTGACCGGATACCAATGCGCCCACAGGCAGCCCGATCCACCCGTGCATCGGTTTCTGAATCCTGGCAAAGCATGATTTGGCCGGTCGCAATACATTTTCCCGATAAACTTGTCGCTACTTTGATCCGTAATCCCACATAGGCGCTGGCGATACCGCTCGCCGATCGATACACCAACTCATCCCCTTCAAGCATTTCAATCACGGCCCCATCGGCGCCGCTCAATTTTTGAGTTTGATCGGTAATCACCGCCATCACTGCATCCAGGTTAGGATTGCGGATGGCGATTTCCTGTTGGGTGGCAATCACCACAGCCAGACGCTGGAACTCTTGTTGTAAGGCTGCTTCTGCTTGCTTGCGCTCGCTGATATCCTTCATAAAGCAGTGATGCCCGATCGATCGCTCCTGCGAGTCGTAGGCTGCCAACAGCACCAATTGCTTGTAAAAAATCGAGCCATCTTTCCTGATACCCCGGGCCTCAACCTCCACTCGGCCCTCGGCTAGCATTTTTTGATAAGCCGCCATCATCCTGTGGCAATCGTCGGGATGAACTGTTTTCTGCCAATTCATACCAACCATTTCTTCAGGTTGATAACCTGCTATATTCGCGTAGGCTTGATTAACGGTGATGTACCGTCCGAAAATATCCACCCGCGAGATGCCTTCGACGGCATTAGCAAGAGCTGTACTCAATTCTCTGAGTTCTGTTTCCGCCTGAACAAGATCTGTAATGTCTTGGGATGTACCAAACAACCGAATGACTTGTCCCTCTGCATTGAGTTCGGCCTGTCCTCTGGCTTCGGTATGGCGGATAGAACCATTCGGGCGCAGGATTTTGAGCCGCAATAGATAAGGCAGTCCGCGAGTGAGCGCTCGTTGAACTACCAGGTGTAGCTGTTCGGCACTTTCGGGATGGTAAAGCCGCAGGTTTTCTTCATAAGTAGGTTCGCCCAAGGCCCGGGATCGTCCCACAATCTCGAAGAGTTCGGGAGACCAGGTAATTTTACCCGTAATTACGTCCCATTCCCAGTTACCCATGCGGGCAACCCGCTGGGCTTCTGACAACCGGGTTTGACTCTTTTGCAGGGCTGTTTCTGTCTGCTGGCGGTCGGTAATATCCTTTTCGTTGACGAGCAACATCGGGTTGCCTGTTACCGGGTCGTCGGTACACCGCACGTCCATCCTATGCCAGCGAATTCCCGCCAGAGTAATCACTTGAGCCTGCGTGCTAAATACCTCACCGGACTTAAGAACTGCCATTGCTCGCTCTCCTACCTGAGAGTCAACAAAGCGGCTCAGAAAAGCATTATCTGTCGCAGAGCCAGAGTGCAGCGCCTCCCCGTAACAGCGCAAGGCCGCTGGGTTTTGCAGCAGCGGCACACCTTCGAGAGTGTACAGCGAAACCATGAGCGTGGTGTGTCGGATTGCCTGGATCGATCGCAGGGTTTCTGGTTCGATTTGATGAGCGGTTTCGACCTTACCCTCGACCAAGATTGCCAAACGCCCATTATCAATCCTGATGCCAGAACACCGACAGCCGACAGAAACAGGCTCACCGCCCGGATAAAACGTCCACTGCTCGGACAAGGTTTGGTCTTGCTCAAACTGCTGCAGATAGCTCTGCAAGCGAATCCGAGTAGACTCTGACAACATATCCCTAAAGTTGCGGCTCGCGAGTTGCTGGCGCGTGGAAGCATCCCACAGATACAAGGATGCTTGGTTTGCCCACCGCATTTGCCAATCCTCAATATCAAATATCCAGATCGGGTTTTGCAACAAGTCAAAGGCTTTGAGGTGGACAATATCCCCGCTCAGGGAACAGGCAAACTCTGGTTGTAGACAATTTTGATGATTATTGACTCTTGGCGCGCTTTCTGTATTGGGATCAGTTTGATTCGGTTCTGTTTCGAGTTCCGGCGGTTGATTTGGCCCCAGCACCGGGCGGTGAGATTCCAAGTGCCGCATCCTCAACCCGATGTGCATTGCAACCTGTTGCAGGATGTGAACGTCGAGAGGTTCCCACTGACGCGGACTTCGGCAGTGATGAGCAATCAACAGTCCCCAAAGCTTCGGAGATTGCTGCTGTTTGTCATCTAGCAAGACTGGCGCAACTAAATTTGCCTGAACTTGGAGGCGATCGAGCAATTCGACATCACAAGCTTGAAGATCACCGCTGTGAATATCAGAAATGCTGCTCGTTTGTCCCTGGCTGTAACGCTCTACCCAGGTGGCTTCAAAGCAAGGATCGTAAATCTGTTTTCCTAGGATTCGCGGCCACTGGGGCTCAACGGATTCAGCAAATACTACACTATTTCCCTTTGGTAGGAAGCGATAAATAATCACGCGATCGGTTTCCAGCAGCACCCTGGTTTCTTCTAGCGCACATTGCAAAATTGTCTCCAGCTCCACGAAATCGTTGATTTGAAGTGCAATTTCAGATTTTTTTTCTATGATTTTCTCTAACGACCAAGAGAAAGTCTGTTTTGTAGACATCTCCTTGTTCCTTTTTTTTAAGCTATTTGTTACTATTCTACCCCGCAACAAATAAATATAATATTTTTTAAATCCTAAGAATCTGTTTTTAATTTTATCAAAAAAATTGACTTTTTTTAAAAAATTTTGGTAATACTACAACTGCTTGTTTGTGGGAATTTAGGCAATAATCTAAACTATCCTGTATGTGTTTTGCCTTTTCTACGGCGTTTATTTTCTAATTACGATCTGAAATCTCCGGCACCAACTATAACAAATTATGATTGAGTTAGCTAATTTATAATTAAATCTCAAAAAAATAACCCTGTAGAAGTTTTATAATTGAATAATTATGTTATAAATTTTAGTAAACTAGAGCCAACTAAATTTTTACCCACACCGGGTATTTTACTAAAATACTTCGTTGCATCCCTTGACAAGAGTTAAAATCCCCGGTTTTTTTGGTGTGTATTTTTGGAAAATGGGGATAAAATTTATTAGTGTTAGTCCTAGAGAACTCAACCGAATTTTTCAACCCCGTTACTTCGTTCAAACTGACATCTTGCACCATTTTCAATAAACTTTGTATGGGTGGCTTCTCCTGCCCGACCCCTACTAACCACAAGAAAATTTAATTTTTTTGGAACCGGCCGGAAAGCCTGTTCATGACAGAGGTGCGCTGGGCGTGAGTTCCAACCCTCAATAAGAGTTAAAAAACCCGGTTGAGGAGAGTTGAAGTGCGGCCAGGACTGATTGTCAAATTGAGATTTTGCTCGAAACGAGAAAAAAAGGCGACAAAACCTGGTAGCAACCGGAGGTCGAACCCAGCATGGCATTTCCAGACTGGTGTTGGAATCAAGACCGCACCTAAAAACTCCCGAGTTAATGATCGTAAACAGGATTGTCTTTAGGACTAATTAATTTAAGCAGCTTTTGCTTGATCTGAGCATCGAATACTTCCCATTTGTGCCTTGCATAATCGCTATTCTCATTCCCGCCCGAAAGAAATCCCACCGGAATTTCAAAACCTCCTGCTTGACTTCTGCCGCCACCAAAAAAGCGTCCTTGAGCATCTTGTCCGAAGGCTTCTTTAATAAATTCGTCGGGGTCGAGAGTAAGTTTATTAGTTCGCAGCGAGCCAATTACCACTTCAATTTCTTCCTCCTTGTCGTGAACAATTGCGTAAACAACGGCTGTATGTACGTTCTCCTCTGTTACTAAAAAGTCCGCCGCTTGGGGAATAGAATCCCGATCGTCATAGCGGAGGTAGCCGATGCCGGCGATCGAAAAATTGTTCTGGACGGTGCGGTGTTTGAGCGATCGCTCGATCGCGTCCATCACCCACTTAGAACGAGACGACTGTAACACGGCATTCAGCAACTGCGGGTCGTAAAACCGGCTCAAATAAGCCGCAGCTAAAAAGTCCTCCTCCTGAGCTTGTCTGAGGGCGTTCGTATCCGATCGCAAACCGTGCATCAAAGCTGTAGCGCACTTGATGTGCAGACTGACGCTGGCGTCGAGAGCTAACAGTCCAGACTGTAAATACTCGGCAAAAATCGTGGCTGTAGCGCGGATTTGAGGGCGCAAATCGGTAAATTCTGCGTTCATTTCCCCCTGCAAATTGTGATGGTCGATGACGGCGGCGATCGGAACTCCAGCCGCTAAAATATACTCGGTTAAATTACAAGTCGTCCCTTGATTGTCAATGAAAGCGCAGCCCTGAAACACCGACAAATCCTTAGTTTTTACTGTTTCCAGCGTCCACCGCTGCAACGGCAACCCTGTCAATTTAACTAAGGCAATGTTTTCTTGGTGGCTGAGGGCGCCGGCGTAGATAATCTCGCAGAGGATATCGTATTGTTCGGCGATTAATTTGTAAGTCCAAGCGCTTGAAAGTGCGTCGGGGTCGGGAAAATCTTGCAGCAATATTAATTGGCGATTGCCTTTGTGCCGATCGAACATTTGGCGCAATTGCTCGACTTTGCGATCGTGCAATTCCTCGCGGAGACGGCCGCGATTCTCTTCGGAAGCAACTTCGGCTTTGCTGCGCCGTTTCGCAGGCGCACTCACTCCGGGTACAACCTCGCTGCTGGTATCAAGTTCACCTTCGCGGTTGCCCGATGTTCCATCGGAATTGGTAAGGGCGTGGTCTTTCATCATTAAAAATTAACAATTTAACTATTTCAGGATGTGCGCGACATTCTATCTTAAACCCGGTTTCTTTGTAGATGCCTCGTTGTCAAAGCCAATACTTCTGACGAGAAACCGGATTTAAGAGCGTAAATTCTCTCTTTAATTTTTTAATTCATGCAGAGAGTGTCTGTTGCCAGGAACGAAGCAATCTCAGAATTAATAACTCCTGCAAAAAACCCCCGCGCTTGCGCTGACAGGGGTTTTAAAGGCCTATTACATATTTTTGCCATTCTTTGTGCATACCGCTCTTAACGTGTTTAGTCACTTCAAAATAAAGACCGCTGTGAGGTTTCCTCGGCGGATAGCGCAGCGGCATTCCCGCTTCTTTTGGCGTGCGGCTGCCTTTATTGACATTGCAGCGCACGCAGGCGGTGACGAGGTTTTCCCAAGTGTCGCCTCCTCCGCGCGATCGGGGAATTACATGATCGAGGGTTAAATCCTCCCCCGTATAACTACAGTATTGACAAGAGTGTGCGTCCCGGTGCAAGATGTTCCGGCGGGTTAGCGGAATATCCTTATAGGGAACTCGGACGTAATGCCGGAGTCGGATCACAGTTGGTAGCGGGAAGTTTGGCGCAATAAATTTCCCGTTGTGTTCTACCTGTTCTGCTTTTCCTTTCAGCAACAAAACTACCGCCCTTCGCCAATTGGTGATGTTAAGGGGTTCGTAGGAGGCGTTCAGCACCAGAACATTGCCCATTGTTGATTATTAAAGAGAATATTTTTTTCGATGTTAACACAGGTTCCACTTTAGGTGGGGCGGCATCAGGAAGAGCGAGGCTCAGCAAAAAACGGTGAAAAACCACTCCTTTACCCTATACCTTGGCGCTTGCGCCCCCTTGGGCTGCATCTATTTTCTGCCTTTGGTGTTTGTCAGCGAGCTTTTTTCCCGGAGTTTTGGCTTAGATGAGGCCAGTGTGTGCGATGGCAAAAATTTGCAGAATAAATTTTATTTTTGTCTCTAAATGCCTAATCTTCCCGGCAAGAAACAGTTTAACTTTTTAGACTATTAGTAACCTTAAATGAAAAAGCTTATTACGGCTCATGAAATTTCGGCTCTTAAAGTCTGCTTTTAGCGCGTCAATTATTGCTCTTGCTGCTCCGATTTTAGCAAACAGTCCAGCCTTGGCCCAAGCGCCTTCATTCTTCTGCGGCGCTGCTGGCGGCCGCCCAGCTACAATTGCTGTCCAACAAGGCAAAAATATTCCCGTTATTTTGTGGCTAGCTGATAACTATTTCAATGAATCAGGAGAAGATGCGATTACTCGGTGCACCAGAGTCTCAGGAATTCTCAACAACTCGCAACCGCAAGGAAGCTGGGAGAATGTTGTCACCGCAGGTGCATCGACCACGGGTCAACTAATTATTTGTGCAGCTAATCCTCAAGACGGTTCCTGTAGATTATTATATCAAGTACCCAAAGGCCAAAATCCAGAACAAGCCCGACAAGAACTCTTAAAAAGAGTTACAAATCCTAATGTAAGTGTTTCGCCTGTTAAAGTAAATTGATAATCATAACTCATTAGCTACGGGTAGGACATGGCAATGTCCATTGGTGTCAACTTAAGCTTTTCGTCTGCCAGTCCTCCCGCTCACCCGGCAGTCCGCCAGGGAATGAATTCCCTGTCTAATAGCTAAAGTCCTCTCAAAGAGGACTGAAGAACTCATTAGTCCTCTTGAGAGGACTTTAGCTGTGAGGCAGGGGTTTCAACCCCTGTCGGACTATCGGTTTAACGTGAAGTTGACACCTATGGGCAATGCTGTGTCCTACGTGCTAAAGTCATGTATGACCCTACTTGCAGAGAGTTGAAACTCTTGTAAAATACTTCGGTTGAGTGGTGAAAAAATCGCAGCTTTGCTTCAGCAATTCTTCTAATCCTTCAACCTGCCTCAGCCAGACAGTGCCGTTGCTTCCAGCTACAGCAATTTGCTTTCCGTCTCGACTCCAACTGACACTAACAACATTCTCCTCGAATTCAAATTGAGCAACCTGCCGCCCCGCTAAATTCCACAGCCGTACAGTCTTGTCAATTCCCACTGTAGCAAGCCGTTCTCCGTCGGGACTAAAACTAATTGATTTCGCATCAAAATGCAAGGTTTGAAATTCCTTAACTAATTCTTTTTCTGACAGATTCCACAGCCCAACTTTGCCATTCAATGTTACTGTAGCAAAGCGATACTGGTGTTGAGCAGGAGTGAAACTTAGCCCAATTGCCTGAACAGGCAGTGTTTTTTTCAGCTTGCCCGACAAATTCCAAAGTCGCACTGTAGATTTGCCATCTAAAGTCGTTATGAAATCGCCGTTTGGGCTAAAACTTACGCTTCTCACTAAGCCGTTGTGACCTGGGAGTTTTAGGCTAGACGATACTAATTGTGGCAGTTTAGACAAATCCCAAATTGCAGCATAGCTGTCTATCCCTGCCGCCGCTAATAACTTTCCGTCGGGACTAAAACTGATGCTGGTAACAGAGCCTTGAATTCCTTTTAAAGTAGAGATATTTTTACCTGATAAATTCCATATTTTAACAGTGCTGTCCCTTCCGGCGGTCGCTAAAAAATTACCGTTTGGGCTAAAATTTACCATATTAACTGACTGCTGTAAAGCTTTCCATTCAGCAATTTTTTGCCCGGAAAAGTTCCACATTCTAACTCGACCGTCTATTCCTGCGGTTGCTAAAATGTGCCTTTTTGGGCTAAAAGTGACGCTGGTAACTGCACCTTTATGAGCTGACCAATTTATCTTTGTTTGCGGACTTAATGAGGCTTTTAGCTGCTGTGTTTCACTAATTTTATCGAGAATTATTTGTAATGCTAACAGCGGTCTAGTTGCCGGGTATTGTTCTAGCTTAGGTTTGTTTTCAACCAATGTTTTTAATTTTTTTCCGGAGGCGATCGCCCTCAGTAAAGCTTCTGATAAAGCCTCGCTATTTTCTGTCTTTTGAGAAACAGCCAACAATAAAGCATCGCTGCCGTTTTGTTCGATTTCAATACTTGCTTGTGCTAGTTTAAACCGCTGGTAAGCGAGAGTTGAAAAGCCGATCGCCGCCAGTAACGATGCTGCCAGTACCGCAGAACCGATGCCGATCCACTGTTTGGCTTTTTGTTTGGCAGAGTCAGCTTCACTCCAGGCTTTTTCGGCATCGCACACTGCTTTCTTGGTTTCTAGTGTAGCTGAATGCAGCAGTTGATTTTGGTCGCTCAAAATAACTTTCTGGCTGGCAGTCAAAAACTGAAAATCTTCGTTTCTCAAACTTTTTCCGGCCGCCCAAACTAATGCTGACTGCAAATCATCCCCTCGCAACAGTTGGGAATCATCTTCACAGCTAGAATTTAGCCAGAGTTTGATCGCTTCCGAATAAGGCGAGAGTTTTTCTAATTTTTCTTCAATTACTTCTTTGTTAAATACAGCTTCATAAATAGGATTAGAAATTGTTAATTTTTCCCCGCGCTTAACGATTAATCCGCTTAATCGCAACTCCATTTGTTCGGCACTACCATCGGGGACAATTTCAGTTTGTTCTAAAATTTGGTGATACAATCCCAGTCTCCTGACAATGCGCTGGTTTTCTTTGAAAAGCCGATCGCGAATTGTGGACAAATGTTCTGGCACATCTTGAGTTTCCCAATTTTCCACGATTTTCAAGCGGACTACTTTCTCCACCCACTCTTGGGAATTTTGGACTAATTCGGCATTTTCAAAGAGAAGTTTGCACAGCTTTTGAGTCAAAAAAGGCTGCCCGCCAGTCCAATACAATACTTCTCTCAAAACTTCCTGAGAGCTGTCTGTCAGCTCTGCCAACCCCGCTGCTAGCGGTTGAGCTTCTGTTTCGTCAAAACCAGTTAATTCGATCGCCTTGCCAATATTAAAAGGGGTATTGCTGCTGGCATTTTGCTCGCGGCACAAATCCGTCGGCGATGCTACACCTAAAAGGGCCCAAGTTAGGCGATCGAACTCTGAATTGTTGGCGCGCTTGTTGTAGCACGATCGAATTAAGGCTAAAAAATCGTCGGCGGGAAAATCTAGGGCGAGAATGCTGTCGATTTCGTCAATAAAAATGACAATATTGCTGGAAATGTTGGGTAACAGTACGGTTTCGATGAATTCGCTCAATCTTTGAACCGGGGTTAAAAAATTGCGATCGCGCCACCAAGTCCGCACGTTGACAATATCGGACAGGTTAAAGTTATTTTCGAGAATGCGTAGCAAACCAGCATACCACTGTTCGGGAGTGACGCCGCGGTTGCCAATTTCCGAAATGTCGATCGCAGCACAAGCAATCCCTTCATTTCTCAGCCTCTGAATTGTCCGCACCTGCAAGCTAGATTTGCCCATTTGCCGGGAATTCAAAACATAGCAAAATTCCCCGGCTTTCAATCCGTTATAAAGGTCGTCGTCGGCTTGCCTCTTGACATAATTCGGAGCGTTATTTGTCAAACTTCCACCGACTTGATAGTAACTGGGCTTTGTGGTAAAATTCATATAAGTTATTCGGCGGTTGAAACCACTACTGCACAAACAAAATCCGCCTTCGCGGACTGAAGAAGTGAGGCGGTATTAAAGCATAATTATGTATAATAAATTGTAGCACAATACAGTATGAAAACTGATTGGACAGGATATAACGACGACAAAGACAAGTTAAGAGCAGAAATTTGGTCTTGGCTGAAGCAGCAAGCCGCATCTATTGGCGATCCGTTTGGCCATATTCCAAACTTTGTCAGTGCTGAGTTGGCGGCCGAAAGATTGGCAACTTTACCAATATGGCAACAAGCAAAAACGATTAAATGCAATCCAGATTCGCCCCAAATTCCGGTGCGGATGCGAGCTTTGCAAGATGGAAAACGCCTGTATATGGCAGTACCGCGATTGACAGACGAGCGCTGTTTTGTAGAGTTAACTGCTGAAGATTTGCAGCGGCAAAATATATCTATTGCTGAAAGTGCGATCGCCCGCAAAGCACTCGCTTGCGGAAAATTGGTAAGTTTTGAAGAAATGGAGCCGATTGATTTAGTAATAGTCGGCTGCGTAGCGGCCGGCCCCAACGGTGGAAGAACCGGGAAAGGTGCAGGATTTGCCGATTTGGAATTGGCGATGTTGCAGGAATTCGGGTTAGTACAAATCGATACGCCAATTGTGACAACAGTGCATCCTTTGCAAATA
Source organism: Microcoleus sp. FACHB-DQ6 (assembly GCA_014695175.1). GTDB lineage: Bacteria > Cyanobacteriota > Cyanobacteriia > Cyanobacteriales > Microcoleaceae > Microcoleus. The sequence goes on from JACJNV010000279.1 coordinate 10,643, forward strand.
GTCGAAGATTCGCGTTTGCCTATGCAGGCTCACGATTGGGCGCTGAATTGGATTGTTACTGCTGAGGAGGTAATTGAAACTAATACAAGTTATCCGCGTCCAATTGGGTTAAACTGGGATAGTATACGGCCGGAACAGTTGGAACAAATTCCGATTTTGCGAAAGTTAAACGAACCGCGAAGGCGCGAAGGACGCGAAGAATGAAAGAAAGAAGAGGAAGAAGGTAATTTCAAATAACAATATTATTATTTATCTCAAGGCAAAAGAGAATTCACAGCGATCGCCCCAATTTCTATCCCTTCAATAATAATCGGTATAACAGCCGATCGCCCGAAATCCAACCTTTGACTATAATCTGGTTGCTCAACTTCAACAAGAGGTTGAGAGTACACCTCAACCAGTCCTTCAACAAGATTCACAATCCAATAAATCGCAATTCCAGCGCGGGCATAAATCCGTTTTTTTACAGTTCGATCGCGCTGAAGCGTCGTATCTGATACTTCAATAATAAGCGCAATATCTTCAGCACCCGGATGCCGATCGACATACTGTCGCGTATCCCCTCGAACCACCACTATATCAGGTTCGGGTTCGCTGTTGGATAGCGTGATCGGTTCTTGAGAATCGACATACCAACCACGGGGTAAAATATTCTCTAAAGCTGTTCTGACAAGACGAGTTGTGACTCGATGCGATGGATTTTTGGGCATTTTGAAAACCAGCCAACCTTCCAGCAATTCTACAGAGTCATCATCCGTGAGAATGCCAGCTTGAATTATCGCATGATACTGCTCGATGCTCAAGCGCAAAATCAGATCGTTCGGAATTGCTGCAACGCTTTCGACGGGCGACATAACTGTATAGCCGAGTTGATTATTGTCTTATTTTACCGTTTATTTAACGAACCGCGAAGGCGCGTTACGCAGAGCGGCGCGTAAGCGCTAGGACGCGAAGTAAGAAAGAAGAAGAGGCAGAAGGTAATTTCATAATATATCTACTTTGTGGTGAACACGCGCCATGCAATGAAAGCTGTAAAGGCTAGATAACCAAACACGGTTATCCAGTCTAGCCAATTATCGGATGTTATCAAAAAAATATCGTTCATGGGTATCATTCACCTGATTATTACTTACCGCACTTACGCACAAAATTTTACACGATCGCGCTTAAGTGCGATCGAAAATATTGTCGGTACAGTTCGCACCTCGGCACGCACTCGTTCCCCTGCAATCTCACCAACCCCAAACTGTCCAACTTAAAAGCCTGCATCGCCTTTAATGGCACCGGACAATCCCCAGTCACAATCTCTCTCATCCCCTGCGCTAACTCAGGATATTCTTCCAAATTCCACAACTGCCGACGCAAATGGTCGCTGTAAATTCCCGCATCTGCGATCGCAGTTTCTTTTAATTCATCGAGTGTCAAACCTGAGCGCGAAATGTGATATAATGCAACTCGCACTAAATACGGATGTCCGCCGACAACTGCCATCAATTCCTCAACTTCTGCCTCCGACCAATTCAAGTTGTGCCGCGCTGCTAACTCTTGTACTTGCTGATGGTTAAATTCCGGTAAATCAACGGGCAATCCGACGTTGAAAGGCGATTGATTGATGTTCATCGGGATGTAAACTTCGGTGGAGTGAACTACAATTAATCGCAGTTTTTTCCAGATGTCGCGCCGCTTCGATTCTTCGTGCCACGCCCGCAGCAGTCCTAAAAAGTCTTCGGCAATGTCGGGATATTGAAAAACGCGATCGATCTCGTCTAATCCTAAAATTAAAGGACTGTCGATTTGCGGTAAAATGTATTTTTCAAAGTAGTCTTTGCAATTGACTTTGCTGCCAAAAATCTCGTCCCAATAATCGTCTAATTGATTGGGTAAGTGCAACTCGCGGCCGACGTAAGCGCAAAACCATTTTAAGAATTTATCTAAGTTGGCGAATACGGCTTTATCTACTAACTGAAAAGTTAGCGGCACGGTGCAATAGCCTTGACGGGCTCCGTGATGCAAAATTCTTGCCATCAAGGAAGTTTTGCCCATTTGTCTCGGTGCTTTGATTCTAATTAACGCGCTGGGCTGCACAATAGTTTGATAGCAGCGTTCTTCGATGGGCGGGCGTTCTACATAAAATTGAGAAGCGACATCGACTTGTCCTCCCGGTAATTCAGGTTCGGCGGCGGGTAGAGGTATTTCGTCGCTGCTAATTTCTAATAGCTGTTTTTGTGTTAAATCTTCCGTTTCTTCTATGACGGGTGCGGGTTGTTCTGCTAGTAAATTCAGAACCTCTTCGATAATAATTGGAGTGTCGGCGCTGGTTTTCCATTCCCTCTGCTTGATGCGGTACAGATAGCCCCGCAAGTCGTGATTTAGAGGCGCGTTCAGGGGAAAACCGACGCGGATGGGGAGAATTATTGGTTTTCTGTCAGGGCGGGAGTCTTGCAGTTCTTTTGCTTGCTGAACTTGATATGTTAGTAGTTCGCTTTGGTTTCCCGTTGGCGGCAAAAGTATCAGCAAATAATCGCATTCTTGGAGGAATAAATTAATGCGATCGAACCAATTATCTCCTAGTCTAATGTTGTTTTCTGCTGTGAAAACTGTATGACCGATCGCGCTTAAGGCTATTTCTAACTGTTTTCCTAACTCGCGATCGGGTTCGGCGCTGCGATAACTGACAAATACTTTAACAATTCTGCTGCTGGCTGTATCTTCCGCGGCAGGCGAATTGTCCAGCTCGTCTAAATTTTCCGGTTCCTCAAGTTTAGCCGATCGGTGGTCGCTAGCAGCCAGAGTCATTTCAAAAGCCGCGAACAACTGTCGAATTTTACTCAAATCCGCACCTTCTCTACCCTGCTTAATTTTGCTGACTGTATCGGCACCAACGCCAGATTCAGCCTCGATTTCAGTCAGAGTACCTCTAATGTTATTTCGGTCAGACCATTCTTGGAGCGCCTCGTTAAGTTTCTTTAAGCCAGAGGCAGTGAGAATGCGACCGCGATCGCGTTTTGACTTGAGCACTTCGCTTGCAGTGAAAGGGGAACGAATCTAGAAATTTTAACGCCTTAAGTTCCTATTTTGGGGGATTTTAAGGGAGATAGTCCGCGAGGCGGAATTTAAGAAATTTTACGGTCAGAGGTTTTTTGGGCGATCGACTCCTCAAACTCTGTCCTGATAACGGCTTCAACAGTTGAATATATTTGACGAGAAAAAGTTTTTCTTAACTCCCCAATCTCCGCCGCTAATCACCGCTTAACTTTTTAGAGTAGATACACCAAGCAAAAAAGGAGCAGCCAAATGAGCAAAATCTTACACAGACTGGCAATGGCCGCTTTGGGAACCGCCGCCATCTTCACAATTAATACACTTAATAATTTAACAGAAGCATCAGCCGCTGGTAAATTTGACCAACCAGAAATTTATCAAAACACAATTTTTCCACTTGGTGTACCGGGTCAGTTGCATAAATAGGGCAATTCATTGATTGATTGATTTAATTGAATTAAGGAGAAATTATGAAGTCTACACTGTGTTCACCACAACCTATAGCTACCAAATCTGACTCCGTTGACGCTGAGGCGATCGATGCCTGCACTGCGCTTGCATGGATGGAATTGGTAGCATTAGATGCTAGCGCTCTCACGGGGGATGATTGGCTGGCTTTGTGCGATGATATAGATAGCGGGGAAATCTACCGCTGCTGGTTTTTGTGGCGCGATCGCGAAGTTAGCGGTAATTGGGAAGCTTACGATCCTTTGAGCGAACGCCGATTCGTTGCGAAAGGAAAAGTGTTTTTAAAAGCCGCGATCGACTCGCTCGAAGATGCTAGAAATCGGGAAGTCGCCTAACTTTAATTCATCTCAGGCTAATAAAATTTTTGCCTGCACAACAAGAATTCTGCCAAGAGAATCCACGACTGTACACGCTTTCGTCCGCCTGGGCGAGACTGGAAGAAAAAGGGGTAATAGAAGCGGATTTGAGATCGGTCCCGGAAACCGACTATTCTCAAAGAAAATAAAAAAAATTACGGCTGCAGGCAAAAGTTGACTGTATGATGCTATGTGCTTCGTCTCGAAAGCGGTTGATAAGGTTTTTTCAGCCGCTTTCTCGTTGCAGCCGTTAAATTCTTCCTCTTCACACATGACTCCTAAACTGCGATGGCTGTTGCCGGCCGCCCTTAGCCTTTTCTCGATCGCCCTGCCCGCAAAAGCTGATACACTAACATCTTGGCACTTCGATCCCAGGGAAAACCAACTCAATTTAACCACAGATTCAGGAGTTCAGCCGGAAGTCAAACTAATCGCCAATCCCACCCGCTTAGTAATTGACTTACCGGGAATAGTCTTGGAGTATCCCGAAAGTCCTCAAAGCTACAACTCAGCTATTCAACAAATTAGAGTCGGGCAGTTTGACAGCGGAACTACCAGGTTAGTGATACAATTAACTCCTGGCTATAAGTTAGACCCGCAACAAGTCCGAGTCATTAGAGAATCTGCCACTCGCTGGTCGTTTCAGTTGCCAAATCCCGAGCAAATAGCCGGCAACGAGTCTTTTATACCCACAGCTATTACCAGCGTAGAACAAGCAGCAGGTCAAGTTACGCCCACTGTTTCGCCGGAAAATCAGAGAAACTATTCCACTGATTTGGTGATGTCAACCGGCTCGGAAATGACAGCCATCAAGCCTCAAATCGAAAGTGCGATCGAACAGTATAGATCCCTGAGTGCTGGAATGTTTTTTCTGGATTTAGATACAGGAAACTATTTGGATATCAAGGGCGATCGAGTATTTCCGGCTGCGAGTACCATCAAATTACCAATTCTGATAGCCTTTTATCAAGATGTAGATGCAGGCCAAGTTAGCCTAGACGAAACATTAGTTATGAAGTCCGACTTAGTTGCCAGCGGTTCTGGCACTATGCAAGACGAACCAGATGGAACTCGGTTTAGCATCAGAGAAACCGTAGATAAAATGATTACCATCAGCGACAATACAGCCACCAACATGATTATTGAACGTTTGGGGGGAATTGCTAAACTCAACGAGCGTTTTCGCAGTTGGGGATTAACTGATACCAGAATTCGCAATTGGCTCGGCGATTTTCAAGGAACAAATACCACAAGTTCTGTGGATATGGTAAAGCTGCTGGCGATGCTGTCTCGCGATAAATTAGTTTCTGAATCGAGTCGGGAACAAGCTTTAGAATTACTGCGGCACACAACAACTAGAACGCTTTTGCCTTCCGGTTTGGGCCCGGGAGCAGTTATTGCTGACAAAACCGGAGATATCGGCTTTGTAGTTGGCGATGCGGGAATTATTGATATGCCCAACGGCAAGCGTTATTTGGCCGCAATCTTTGTCAAACGTCCTTACAATGACCCGATTGTGAGAGATTTTGTCCGTCGAATTTCGCGGATTGTTTACAATTATTTAGACCAACCTGCCGCGAGAGTACCGGAGAAGTTACGTTGATCAGACAATTCGGCGATTGAAATCGCTACTAAACAAACAAAGTCCGCCTTCGCGGACTTCAAGAGAAGATTTTTAATTACTAATGACTATTCTTTGCGCTCTATGGCTACAGTCAAATGAGCTGCAACTGCCCCCACTGTAGCAAGTACAGCAGCAATTGGAAATACTACTGAGCCGGCAACGCCGCCTACCAATCCAGCCATCAGCGGAATGTCTGCCAAAGTCCGCCCTTGCGAGTTTTTGATGACCAGGCGGCGGAGTTTTCCTTGCTGAATTAGTTCTTTGACTTTAGCAATTAGGCTGTCGCCGCTAATCTTAAATTCTTCCACTCTGACTTTTTCCTCTGTTACAAATTCTGAGGTGAATACATGAGTTTCAACTGTTGGGTTGGCTGAATTCCCGGCCGCTGCTGTTTCGTTTTGCAGAATCGTTACTTGTTCTTCTGTGCGATTTACTTGTGAGTTCATTTTTTGTAAGGGCGGGCGAAAACCAGCCGTTTAATTTCTATACTCTGATCTTCGGCGATCGCACTTGGGAATGACAGGCAAGGAAACCCTACAATCTGCATTCGTACTTTCCCCCCCCACCTTTTTACTCAAAACATTATTTTTGTGGCGTTATATCAGGGCGGATTTATCTCTTCCTAAAGGTAGAGAAGATATTGTTTAAACAACCCGTCTCTAGATACAAGTAAGGTGCGTATTGCCAGCCCTGTTAAGGTTGCGGCTGTCTGTTGAATCCTTAAGTTGGACACCAAGCGAACTAAAGTCAGGGAAAATTATTAAAATTAAAACTTTATATTTCTACAATGACTTCAAAAGTGATTGCTATCTAGGCACAATCAAGCTATGACTTGCAATGCCAGTTCTCAAAAGCATCGCAGAGATAGCGATCGCACTGGCGAAGTACAATAAAATCAGAAACGCAAACAGAGTACATCAACGAACATCTGAATCAAGATATTAAGCTTGCAGATTTAGCTCAATTGCTGGGCATGAGTCAATTTCATTTCAGGCATCTGTTGAAGCAGTGGATCGGCACATCTCCCTACAAATACCCGATCGCCCAACGGGTAAAACGGGAGAAGCAGTTGTTGAAATAAAAAGAGCGATCGATTAAGGAAGCGCGATCGCGGCTATTTGACATAGATAGTTTGAGCAGTAGAGAGAATTTCTTGACGGCGAATCCAGTTGGAACTGCGATCGATCGCCCGTTTACTGATTAGATCGACTCGTCTACTTAGCACTGCTTCGAGTTCTTCCTGCATTTGGGCGCGATCGAGTAAACTCCAGTCGGCCGTGGGGGCAAAAGCAACTTGGATATCGATGTCGCTGTCTGCATGAAAGTCCTCACGAAGGATCGAACCAAAGAGGGAGAGTTCGATGATTTGCCACTGTTGGCAGAATTTGGTGATTTGCTCAATTGGCAGGGCGAGCGCTTTGAGCAAACATTACGCAGTATAACGGCATAGTCGATTTTATCTCTATTTCTAACTGTTTTACGGAAAATTTTTTTAAACTTCACACTTTCCTTCACAATGTTGTTATATCATAGTTATAGGGAACGATAGTCCCATCTCTAGACTCTAGCTATGCTTAATTTCCCTGAAAGCTCCAAAAAGGATGTAGAAAGTGGTTAATTACAATCCACTCACCGCACAGCCACCTGAAGAGGTACCGTTGAAGGATGCACCTCTGATTCGGGTGATTGCACAGGTGCGCTTTCCACCTATTCTCTCGATCGAGAAGAAAGATTTTGTGGGTTCATTTCAAGAGGCAATTAGAGAAAAATATCCTATCCTACAACCCGAACAAACTCAAACTTTTGTCTTTGGACCTCAAGGTGTTGTACAACCAACTTTTCAGCTAACTTGGCGGTTCATAGATACAGCAGGTAGCTGGCGCGTATCTTTAGCACCTAATTTTATGGCGCTTGAGACAACAGCTTACTCCAGCCGTCGTGATTTTTTGGAACGTTTAGAACATTTGCTTATCGCATTTGAGCAAAGTTTTAATCCCAAAATTATTGAACGATTTGGATTGCGATATGTCAACCGACTTATTGGTCAAGAATTGCAAGACATATCATCACTTGTCAAGCCTGAGATAGCAGGACTTATGGGTGCTGAATTTATAGAAGATATTCATCAAACCGTTAATGAATCTTTGTTTGTAATTCCAAATGGAGGTGAGGAAATTATTGCAAGATGGGGACTTATGCCTGGTGATGTAACTTTCGCTCCAGATATTGAACCTGTGGCTGAATCTAGCTGGATACTCGATATAGATATGTCCCTTTCAAAAAATCGAGAATTCAGTATTGAAGAGTTGATGAGTGAAGGACGATGTTTTGCTGAAAGGATTTATACTTTCTTCCGCTGGGCAGTAAAAGATGACTTTTTGCGGCGTTTTGGAGGTAAATTATGAACACTATGTTGAGTAAAAATCCTCATGAGCGATCGAGCACCTCTGCCCTAGGAGCTATGAAACATTCAGATACTCATTCATCTATTGGTTCTATAATTTTCCTAGTTAGTTCGGGCACAACTGCTTCTAGAGTAAGTGACGATCGAGGGTTGTTAGCTGCTGTAGACAGGACGACCAGTGGGATTACTTTGCGAGCGACAGGCTCTCCAGAAGCAACGCAGAAATCTCTTAGCAAATTGAGAAGATTAAGCGGGTTAACCTGGGAACAGCTTGCTAAATTATTTAATGTTTCACGCAGAACTCTTCATTTTTGGGCAAGTGGGCAACCATTGTCTCGCTTTAATGAAGAACACCTTAATCGACTGTTAGAGGCTATTCAATACATCGATAGAGGGAGTGCAAATCTCAATCGCAGTCTGTTACTGAAAGGCAGTAATGATAATCTATTTTTTGACCTACTCGTCGCAGGTAAATACGAGGAATTCAAGCAGGTTGTTGGCATTGGTAATGCGCCTCAAAAGCCACAATTAGGTTCTTTGTCTGAAGATGCACTTGTGGCACGTCGGCCTCAGAATCCAGCGGCTCTGGTTGACGCTCTCCAAGAGCCTATCCATCGGGAGGTTGGACGATCAAGACCTGCTAGAGCAGCAAGGAGCCGAAAGAATAATAGTGGTCACTGATCATCGTGATGTTTGGATTCAGACGGTAGACACTGCTCTAAAAGAGTGGTGTCAGGGTGATTGTGTGCTTGGAGAACATTGGTTTGTTTATCGCTTTAATCCTCAACGCCCTTTGACATCTGACTCTGCTGATGTTGCACAAGCAGAAACTGATCTTGCAGAATCTGAGGTCAAGGGTTTTGCCGTAGTTACACAAACCTGCGATATTGTTCGCACTTGTGACAAGCGTCCATTTGTTGAAGTCGTACCTCTTGTGGAGGTCGATGGAATAAAGTTGCATGACATTCAACGAAGTAGACAGCCTCAATATGCTTATATTCCTGGAATTGCAGAACTTAATCTTGTCGCTGATCTCGATCGTGTAATGACAGTAGAAAAGGCTGTTGTGGCCAAATGGGAACGCAAACCAGGATGTCTTAACGATGAGGAGATTAGGCAACTTGGGCAAGCACTGATACGGAAGCGTGCTCGATTTGCTTTCCCTGACGACTTCACTGACTTTGCTAAAAAGCTCCAAAATCGGCTACGCGATAAGCATGATAAATCCACCACTGAAGGAGAAGCTCTTCGCGCTTTACGTGAGATTAGAGTGCGCGCAGAACCTTCATGGAATAGCTGTGAAATCCGATTAATATTTTGGTTTATCCGGGACGAGGAACAGAATCAGTTTGAGGGAATAGGATGGGATCAGTTTCTAAAACAGTGGTTGAACTTAATCCCTGAATCTGGACGATTCCAAAATGTGGAGGGTTCGGTAGTAGCTTTGGAAGACATGACAGCGAAGGAGTATGTTGAGAGTGATAGGCTAGATCTGGATCACTTATCCTCTTAAAGTGGAGAATTAATGGTTTTAATAAGCGATTATTCTGAACATCGCTCGTCGAGATTTATATGCTCGGAAAAATCAAGTTCTCCCTTGTCTTAAAGAAGTTTCATCGGAACGACAGACCATATCGATGCAGCCGGACTCGATCGAACTTGCGTTAAACTAAGTCAGGTAAATGACTTTCTATACAGATGACTATTTTTACTCTGCGATCGATCAAAAAAGACTTCGGCATCAAGGAACTCTTGACAGATGCCAGTTTCAGCCTCGATGAAGGCGATAAAGTCGGACTCATCGGCACTAACGGTTCCGGGAAATCAACCCTGCTGAAAATGATTGCCGGTATGGAGTCGATCGACTCTGGCGATCGCTGGGTCAATCCAGGGTCTAAAATTGTTTATCTCCCCCAACAGCCGGATTTAGACGAAAATCACACTGTCTTAGAGCAAGTATTTGCCGACAGTGGCGAACAAATGGCTTTAGTGCGCGAATACGAGGAAATTTCCGCTCAATTGTCCCACGGCAAAGGCGATACAGACAAGTTGATGGCGCGTCTGTCTGCGGTGTCTGAACGCATTGATGAGGTGGATGCGTGGGATTTGGAAACCAAGGCGAAATTGATTTTGACCAAGTTGGGGATTGAGGATTTTGATGCGAAAATTGCCGACTTGTCCGGCGGCTACCGCAAGCGAATTGCCTTAGCAACGGCTTTGTTGTCCGAACCCGATGTGTTGCTGATGGATGAACCGACAAACCACTTGGATGCGCTGTCTGTGGAGTGGTTGCAGAATTATTTGAACGGCTATCGCGGTGCTTTGCTGCTGATTACGCACGATCGCTATTTTCTCGATCGCGTTACCAATCGCATCCTGGAGATCGATCGCGGCGACCTTTACAATTATGCTGGCAATTACGCTTATTACTTGGAGAAAAAAGCCTTAGCTGAAGAATCCGCCGCCAGCACAGTTCGCAAACACGCGGGTGTATTGCGACGCGAATTGGAATGGCTCAAACGCGGGCCCAAAGCGCGGAGTACCAAGCAAAAAGCTCGGATCGATCGCATTAAAGATATGCGAGCCCAGGAGTTCAAAACAGCCAACGGCAAAGTCGAAATTGCGACAGCGGGCCGCCGGATTGGTAAGAAGGTGATTGAGTTACTGAATATCTCTAAAGCTTACGGCGATCGCACTTTAATTAAAGATTTTACCTACAATTTCACACCCGAAGACCGGATAGGAATTATTGGCTGCAACGGTGCCGGAAAATCGACGCTGATGGATATCATCACCGGACGCATTCAGCCGGATTCGGGTACTGTCGAAATTGGGACAACCATTCATATCGGTTATTTTGACCAGCATTCAGAGGATTTGACGCCGAACGAAGACCAGCGAGTTATTGAATACTTGAAAAGTGTCGCCGAGTTGGTGCAAACGGCGGATGGTGAAATCATTACCGCTTCTCAAATGTTGGAAAAGTTTCTGTTTCCACCGAACCAACAGTATGCACCGATTAACAAACTTTCGGGCGGGGAAAAGCGTCGGTTATTTCTGTTGAAAGTGCTGATGAGTGCGCCGAACGTGCTGATTTTGGACGAACCGACAAACGACCTGGACGTGCAGACTTTGGCGGTTTTGGAGGATTATCTCGAAGATTTTAACGGCTGCGTGATTGTGGTGTCCCACGATCGCTATTTTCTCGATCGCACTATCGACATGGTTTTCGCCTTGGAACCGGGCGGCAATTTGCGTTTGTATCCCGGCAATTATTCGGTGTATTTAGACTACAAGAAAGCCGAAGAAGCCAAGGAAATCAAAGGACAAAAAGAAAAAGAAAAAAATACACGCACCGCTGAATCTAATAATTCTAAAACCCCAACTTCCACTCAAAAATCTACCAAAGTTTCCTTTAATGAGAAGCGGGAATACGAACAATTAGAAAGTCAAATTCCGCAGATGGAAGCAGAGAAACAAGAGATTGAAAAGAGGTTGTCTAACAATGCTCCCAGCGGGTTTTCCGAGGTGAAGAAGTTATCGGATCGTTTGGCTCAGTTGACGCAGCAGATCGATCGGGCGACTGAGCGCTGGTTGGAATTGGCGGAACGGGTGGGTTAATTTGGGTTGTCCGAGTGTTGTCTTTAGCTCCTGCTCACCATGACAGGAGCTAGATGAATTATGGCTGAAAAATTTTCCTGCTGAAACGAATATATATTGACAAATTTCAATATTTTTTTATTTTTGTATTATAAATAGTAGTGTAAAAAAATATTAGGAATAATGCTTGTTTAGCAGACAATTTGGCAACCTTTGACAATTTATTACCTAAGTGTGATGAAGCTATGGTACTATTAAAGTTATAAAATCGGTTGCTTGTTACTACTCTCAAGCAAACTGACCAACAAACTTAAGACGAGTAAAAGCCTGAAATCATTGTTAAAGCTGCAAGGCGATCGGAAACAGCGCCAAAAAACCCGCTTTTTTTGCGAGAGCCTCAAGTAAAGCTGTATGTCAAAAACTGTGAAGACCCGGAGGGTGGGATTGACACAAGCAGTGAATATGCAGTAAAAGTCAGCGTAAGCAAATAAGACTGGCAGCAGAAAACAGGGACTAAAAGGCCCAAAACAGGTAAAAAAAAAGTCGATCGGGCAAAGTAAGTTGGCCGAGGACTAAAAATATGGTGATGAGTGAGATACAATTGACCTGTCCTGAGCCAAGAATTGGTCAACATCACAAGTATCCTGTAAAAGTCAAAAGTTAACAGTCTCAGGGTTGTCGAGCAGCGCGAATCAGAGAAAACTATGCCTCAAAAAGTAATCGCCAAACAGATGTCTTTGGAATCAGCGTCCGATCCGATCGCCGTGGTTGCGACCGTCGAAACAGTGCCAGCCGAAGCAGTGGCAGTAGAGTCCTACGCCGATCGGTTGATGGACGAACTGTTTGAAGGAGTCGATGGAGCATTCGACGGCAGCGAGGGACTGCCATCGGAACCAGTGCAGCCTGAATTCGTGGCGCTCAAGTCGATCTCTGTACCTCAAATAGTTTTGTCGCAGTTGGCACCCCCCCAGCCGCAGGGGGGCGAAAAAGACGTAGAAGCGATCGCCCGCCAAGTCGCCCTAGAAACAGCCAAAAAACAGCAGTCCAAACAATCATTCGACAGAATCCTGCTGGGAGCAGCATGTGGGTCGCTGCTGCTAGTCATGGGCTTGTGGCTGGCAAGCCGGTCGGGACTGGTGCGCTTGCCCGCCGCCTCCGCACCAGAGAGGTCCGTAGCAAGTGGCAAAACAGCACCAGACACCCCGTTTGTCGAATACGTGCAGCGTTCGCTAGAAGCGATCGAACAAAAAAAAGCACCCCAGGCCAACCCGCAACTTGCAGGAGTTCCCGGAGTGGCCACTCCAGGGACGCTGCCGAGCATTTCAATTTCCGGCGCGCCGCCGGCAACCGCAGGTCTTTCGACAGCAGTCAACCGCATCGCTGATGCCCTAGAACAAGTCGGCGCGCAACCGGGAGCACCTGCACCCCAAATCGTAGTCATCCCTCCCCCCGCTCAGGTGACTGTGGCTCCGGCTGCTCCGGTAGCTGCTGCTCCGGCTGCTCCGGCTGCTCCGGCTGCTCCGGTAGCTGCTGCTCCGGCTGCTCCGGCTGCTCCTCAAACCGCCGCAGTTTCGCCCTCGCCGGCGGCTCCAGGCTCCGGTCGAGCGATCGCCGCCGCCGGCACTCGATCTCCCCTCGCCGCTTCCCCTTCCCCCTCGGAGTCTCCACAGCCGAAGATTTTGGCTCGCGAAACCGAACCGGCACCAGCACCAGCGCCCGCAGCCCAGCAATCCGCGCCCGCGCCCGAGCAATCGGCACCGGCCGTCAGCAGCGCCCCGACCTCCGCGCACACGCTGGTAGGGATTTTGGAGTTGGGCGATCGATCGGCTGCTTTGTTTGAAGTAGACGGCGTAGCCCGCAGAATTTATGTCGGCGAAAGCATTGGCGCTAGCGGTTGGACGCTGGCAGAAATCAAAAATCAAGAAGCAGTGATCCGCAAGGGAGGAGATGTGCGATCGGTTTTTGTCGGCCAAAAGTTCTAATCAGTTATCAGTCATTAGTCATCAGTCATTAGTTAGGAGTTAGGTCATCGGTAATCAGTAATGGGCAGCGATCGGGCTGTATATCACGAGCAGTGAAAACAGTTATAATATAGGAACCGCCAAGACGTTCTTAATTGCTGAAACCATTGCTCTTATTACTTCTTGCTTCTATCCGTTAAATCGGTTACCCAATTCGTTACCGAACTTTCTTCTGCTATAACTAACAACTCAGGATCAATAATCGATCTCCAGTGACTAAGAACCAATGACTAATAACTAATGACCAATGACTAATGACCCAGGACTAATGACTGAGGAATTATAAAAAATGGGCTTATTTGATGATTTCAACCGCTTTCTAGAAACCCGCTTAGAAGAATTTTTGCGTAGCAATCCCCATCTGGAATTGCAAGCAATAGAAGAACAACTGAAGGAACAAGAAGAAGACACTCTGCGGCTGATTCTCGATATCCAAAAACAAGAGAAAAAACTGCAAGCCGAAATTCTCTCCGCCGCTCAAGAAATTCAGCGTTGGAACGATCGCATCAACAAAGCTAAAGCTGCTCAAAGGCTCGATTTAGCTCAAGCCGCCCAAGAGCGGCAAGCCGCTTTGCTGCGTCAGGGAAATCAGCGCTGGGGTCAAATGCAAGGCTGCAAAGAACGGATTGAAAAAGCAAAAGAACTGTACCGCCAAATTCAAGTACGGCGAAAAGAAGTCCGAGCAAAAGCCGCAGAAGCTGCAACTCGCACGACCACTAAAACAGAGCCAAATTGGGATACAAAGGGTTGGAATCAGAGTTCAAATTATAACACTTTTAATGCGGCAGATCCTTTAGAAGAAAAGTTTCAACACTGGGAAGCTCAGGAAGAACTAGATCAAATGAAGCGAAATATAGGCCGATAGTTACGAAATTGTCCCAATTTTTTAGGGACTGGTTCACTCGAAACTCGGATTCCCAACGCTTATACTCGTCAACCCCCCCAGACTCTCAGGTATGGCGATCGCTCGCTCAGACTGGATATAATTACCATCCTAAAATTCTAGGACCAATTAATTAATCATCCCTACAATATTCTCACCTACTTAATTAGCGTTGCATATTTATGGTATAAACAAAAGCTCTAATCAAGTAAAAAAATCTATGATTTGTCCCGGCTGTCAATCCACCAATCTGACGGGGTGACAACCCCGTCAGGTGAAAAAGAGGAATTCTGAATCAAAAAACTGTTTTTTAATTTAAAGCGCTGCGGTTATTCACAACGGTTGCTCTGCTTGAGAAGGTGGCTCTTCTGGCAGCGGAATAAACTCTGTCTCTTGAGGAACCTGAGCAAACCGTCCCTCTCTCCAATCGAGTTTAGCTTCCTCAATGCGCGAGTGGCGACTCGAAACAAAATTCCACCACTTATGCCGCTCACCAACAGGTTCACCGCCAATCACAATACAACGAGCCTTGCCTGAAGCAGAAATGTTTACTTCAGTGCCTGAATTTAGAACTGCCAACCGATGTTGTTCCAGAGGCACTCCATCGATCGCAAGCCCATCTGTTACGCTGTAAACCGCCTGTTCGCTGTAATTGCCCGGTAAGGTAAATTGCTTGCCAGCAGTCAGTTGCACGTCCAGATAAATCATGGGTGAAAATATTTGAACTGGGGAAGTGCGACCATAGGCCTCACCCGCAATTAGGGTGAACGAAACTCCTGCATCCTCCCAAACAGGCAGCTCAGAAGCCGGATGATGCCGAAACCAGGGGTCGGTTTCTTCGTATTCATCGGGAAGGGCTATCCAGGTTTGGATGCCATGCAGGATGGCTTCTTTGCTGCGCTCGTCATCAGGCGTGCGTTCAGAGTGGACAATGCCTCGCCCTGCCGTCATCCAGTTCACCGCACCCGGACGGATTTCTTGAACGCTGCCCACACTATCGCGATGCAGCAAAACACCTTCAAACAGGTAGGTGACGGTTGCTAAGTTGATGTGCGGATGCGGTCTGACATCCACGCCCCGGCCGGGTGGAAACACCGCAGGGCCCAGATGGTCAAAAAAGATGAACGGGCCTACCAGTGCTAGAACGTCTGAGGGAAGCAAGCGACGGGCTTGGAACCCACCCAAATCTTGAATGTGTGGCTCAATGAGATGCTGGATGGTATCCGTCATAATGTTTATGAAGTTGCGAACGCTAATCGTCTATGTCAAAACTGCATTATACAAAAAGCTATCCTTGTATAGGGCGATCGCAATATCAGTGACTGGTCTAAACTTTCCCAATCGAAAGCGGTTGTAGAGTGTCGAGTTCTCAACGAGCTTTCTGCTTACGAGACGATGGAGAGTTCATCACTGACTTGAATCCGACCTTTGACCAGGGAGCGAATCAGACGATCGAGTGAGCCACGTTCTTCTTCACTGATGGACTCATCAAGGATGGCGGCCATCATGCCGTAGCGGTCAGCTTTGGTAACGCGGTGAGTATCGGTGACAGTGGCAATTAATTCGTTGATAGCGCCGGGGAGAAGATTAACTGGAGACATGGGATTATTTTGAACTCGACACCTTAATCATCTCGTGGTTTCTTCTAAGAGCAAGTGATGGTGCTGGTTTTTTTGCGTGATAATACTGAAAATATTGGGTGAACCAAGTCCGTGTTACCAGTGATCGAAGTCACAACATTGAAACCAATGCAGCGGCGGAAAAATTAGAACCCACCTTCCGCCCTTTGACTATCACACCGTGATAATTTTCGTATTGCACGAGTCTGAACTTCCTGCTGTGCAAAAGTTTCAGACCTTCATAGGAAGAACTACCTCTTGACGACAGGAAATCAGCTTTTCCGGGTTAACGTTTCTCTGCTTCGCCAATGAGCGTAAAAGCGGCCCAATCTACAGGATTAGGATGTTTGGCCAATGTCACCAGCATGGCCTTCCGCAGCGCTTGGGCAATATCAGGCGTTAGCTGCATCTGCCGATAAAATTCCGCCATCAAGTCTGCTGTTGATTCGTCAGATACTGACCACAGAGAAACTACAACACTCGGAACGCCTGCTGCAATAAACGATCGCGATAAACCAATGATGCCATCACCTGTAATACGACCGCGACCCGTATTGCAAGCACTCAAAACGACGAGTTCGGCATTCAACCTCAAATTGAAAATTTCGCTAGCAGTGAGTAAACCACTGTCATCCTTGCTTGGGGCAAGTGCGATGACTCCAGGTACCCCCAATCCCTCCACGTCATCCAGGATGCCGTGAGTTGCTAAATGCACGATGCGCGATCGCTCTATTTGCTGTAAAACTGCTACTTTTGTCGCTTTGTCGCCTGTGAGCGGTTCAGCATTCAAAAGCTGAGCGATCGCGATCGCTTCGGCTTCAGAGTGTGGGAGTGATGACAGTTTTTGAGGAGGTTGGTTCGTCGTAAACGCAACACTTGGCATGGTAGGATTCCCAACGACTAGCGCACCTTTTCCTGAAGCAAGCTGTTGCTGTTTCTTTGTTAAAGACAGCACTTGAATTGAAGGCGCTGTTAAAATTGTATGTTTTTCTATCAAGTAGTTTCCCGAAGTATCTTGCAACGCGGCAAAGGGAACTAAGAACAAAGATTCATGAGGAATAAAGGTAATTCGCGACGTGGGATCTTGAGGTAGAAGATCAGCAATTGGTTCGATCAGTAGTTGATAAAGCTCTTGCAATGACGAATCTAAAAATCGTTGCTCGACAATAGGCCGGGTTGAGGTGGGATTTGTACCTGGTTGGGAGCGCTGCTTGTTTCGCAGGCAACTGGGAATGAAGCAACGACCTTCAGTAACCAAGGCTTTTAATGAAGTTTTTTCCTCAACCAAACCTTTCAAACTGATGCGACGAAAGTCAAATTTTCCGGTCGGCTGTATTACCCAGATATAAAGTTCTGAATCTTGCAGCTTTCTTTGACCATCAGCTTCTCTAACTTCTTTGATAATCGAGTAAGAAACTAAAGTGGAATTTTGTTGTTTAGCGATTTGCTGAATTTCCTGAATGTTGAGCGGTTTTATTTGACTTTCCGATGACTTTAGGGTAGCCTGTGCTGACGGGGAAGAAAAACGGTTGGTCAATAATCTCACAAAAGCTTGCGCCCGTCCCCGCTCTGTTATTTCTAGCGCTTTCTTATGCTGATTTTGATTAGCAAGCACTTCTTGCAATGTACTATAGCTTGTTTCTTGAGTCTCAAAAATTGAAACTAAATTGAGGTCGCTATTTCCTAAATTTGACCGCAGAGATTCCCAAATTTCAATGGCTGAAAATAAAGCTTTGATAGCTTCTGCTGGTTGCTTTGCTTTGTATAAAGCGTCACCTAAATTTGTGAGGGCGCGACCTTCAGCGTGGCGATCGCTCAGTTCTCGGGCAAGGGCTAAACTTTGTTGGTGAGACTCAATCGCTTGACGATAATTTTTGACAGCATAGTAAGCAATTCCTAAATTCTCTAGAGCACGACCTTGAACGAAGCGATCGCCCAGTGCTGAGGCGATCGCTAAACTTTGTTTCTGCTCATCAATGGCTTTGGCATATTCGGTTAGGGAATAGTGTACTAATCCCAAATTGCTCAAAGCAAGAGCTTCGCCTCGGCGATCGCGCTGCTGTTTAGCGATCGCTAAACTTTGCTCTTGATATTCAACTGCCTTTTTATACTCTTTTTGGGCATAGTAAAGTAATCCCAAATTTCTCAGAACACTCGCCTCTAAATCAGCAGATTTTAGGGAATGCGCTACTTCCAAACTTTGCTCGTAGTATTCGATTGCTTTTTTATAATTGCCAATCGCGCCGTAAGCAGCTCCCAAACCAATAAAAGCTTGTCCCTTTCCCAATAAATCGGCCCTGGATTCAGCTTGTGCTAAGCGCTGCTGGTGGTAAGAAATTGCTTTTTCATAATCTCCGATCGCGTAGTAAGTCGCGCCTAGATTGTTGAGCGCGTAGCCTTCCCTAGCGCGATCGCGGGAGAGTCTCGCCAGCTCTAAATTCTCCTGGTAGCAGGCGATCGCTTTGCTGTAGTCTTTTGGCGCAGTCTGGAGAGGCAATCCTGCTTGTTGCCCCAGTAATTGTTCCTCAGTTAAGCATTGAGTGGCACTCGGTGTCAGACTTGCTAAGTTTTGCGGTTCGCGATTTCGAGCCCCATTAAGCTGGCTCAATTGTTGAGCGGCAAGGGTATTAGGATTTTCTGGCTGTGTATTAGAGACTTGCACTGAGACAGGTACAGTGGCTGCCGCAGTTGGTATTGCATCTGAGTTGGCAAGCGTTGGTACGAGTGATGTGGTGGTTGGGAGACGTAGTGGTTCTGGCACGCCCCTTTCTGACGGCAGCGTGGGAGCTAAGCCAGAGGAAGGAACTTCTAATGGTTCTGGCACGCCCATTTCTGGCGGCAGCGTGGGAGCTGACCCAAAGGAATCAGAAGGATCATCTGGTTGTGATACATCTGAGCCTAGAGGTGCGATCGCAGGGAATTGAATCGCAGGTGGTGCGAGTGCTGCGAGTGCTGGTGGTTCTGGCGGTAGTGTGGGAGCTAACCCACCACTCCCAAAGCCGAGACCTCGCCACATATCTAATGGTGGACTGCCCAAAACAAGGGTAGGATCGGTCAGAGATATTAATCGGCTGCCACTGGTATCAATGCTGTTGGGGTCATTACTGCTAGTAGCGAGGCGAATCGTACCCTCATAGCTGAGGATAGTACCGGGAGCGATCGCGCCCAAGGCTTGCAAAGTGATGTTTCCATCTGGTATACCCATCGGAGCGACAGAGGTGAGGAAGCTGTTTTTGGCATTAATACTGCCACCAGAGCTAAGCAAACTGATGTTGCCACCTCCAGAGAGGATAGAACCCGCTACAGTGATATCTGTGTAAGAGCGGAGTACAATATTACCCCCAACTCCTGCGCTCGTGCTCGAATCTATTCTGTCTCCGGTGGCACTAAAACTGGATTCCCCTTGAAGGAGAATCGCGCTACCCCCAGAAGTTATGTTGCCTACAGTAGTTAAACGATACGCCTTCACCTCTATATTGCCACCCCTCCCTTGGGCAGATGTAGAATTTAAAGCGCCAATATTGAGCGTGATTCCCCCAAGTGGCTCATTCCGAAAACCAATCGCGCTATCCCCGGAAATAATATCTCTGACACTAACATCGTATCCTACAATCTCGATTACGCCACCTTTCCCCGTGCTGGAACTAGAATTTATTACCCCACTGACGTTGAGGTCGCCTTGAAATAAGATCGAGCCACCTCCAGAAATGACATTTCCAAGAGTTACAGGCCCTGTATTTACTTCGATCTCGCCTCCAACTCCACCGCTATAGCTGGAATTTAGGGTACTATTGCCAGCGTTAAAGCTGCGGGCTTCGCTCAACACATAAATGCGACCGCCACCGGAGGTTATATTACCAGTCACAATGTCACCCTCATAATTACCCACAGCAGTTTTGAGTTCGATCGCGCCTCCCACTCCTCTGTTAGAACTCGAATCAAAATTCCTAGCGCTGATGCTGTTGTTGTTGCTGCTGATACTATTGAGGCCGATATTGCCACCGTTTGAGACAATGTTTCCGGCTGCAATGCTACCAAATGCCAAAAGCCCGACATCCCCACCTGCACTGCCGCTGCCAGAGTTGAGATCGCCGACATCGATCGCACCTGCTTGACTGTTGAGGGTAATGTTGCCACCGCTAGAGACAATATTTCCCGTTGCTATATTGCCGTAAGCGTTGAGAGAGATGTTACCACCTCCGCTGCCACCAGTCGCGTTCAGAGTGGTGGCACTGGCGTCGATCGCACCTCGATTGCTAAGCAAGCTGATCTCGCCTGCCGTGATTCCGCTAGTGTCGATGTTGCCGGCACTGATGTTGCCTTCTCCATAAAGGGTGACTTTGCCTCCGTTTCCAAGGAAGCTAGAGGTTGTAATTCCACCTGCGGCGATCGCGTTTGTCCCATATAGGAAAATTGACCCACCGTTACCGGCTATCGAGGAAGCGTTCAAGGTGCTGGCGCTTGTATTGATGCTTCCCCCCGCGCTGTAGAGGGTAATATTGCCGGCATTGCTCGTTGTTAAAGTTGAAGTATTCAGGTTTTCCGCTGCGATGTCCCCGGACGCTACCAGCGCGATATCTCCGCCATTTGAAGTAATGGATGCTGCTTGAATGCTGTTTGCAGCGCCTAAAAAAACTGAACCTGCGATCGCGATATTGCCAACTTGAATGCTGGCAGGTGAAGAACTCGCGGGTGCTAGAGTGCTGTTTCCAGTGAGGGGAGTGGGTAGGTTGCCAGCCGTAAAAACCAACTGCGGTCGATCGCTAGATGCGGAAGTGATAGCGATATCGCCGGCTGCGATCGTGCCTTCGGCTTGCACTCCCAGAGAAGCGCCTGCGTAATTACCAAAAGTGACGTTTCCGCCTGAGACGATCGTAGAACCCCCTGAACTTGCGAAGTTGCCGGGGCTACCTTGAAGTGTGGCAATTGAGAAATCGCTGCCAGCTTTGAAGAGGGCATCACCGGATACAGTACCGTTACTGGTAAGGGTGATGCGGCCGCCAGCACTCAGTAAGCTTTGGGAGTGATTGCGCGCCTGGATGTCTATTTGGCCGCCCTGCACGGTTAGGTTTCCACCCACATCAGTAACAAAAGAGTTAGTTGCGCTGTCGCGAATGCGGACAGCTTCCCCCGCTTGCAATTTCAAGTCACCAGTTGTTTGTAGTTGCCTGTTTGCTAGGGTCAGGTTACGCGCGGCTGACACAGTAGCCGTTTGAGCAGACACTGCTAAATTTTGGTTCGCACCTGTTGCCTGAGTGTCGCCGATCGCCACATCGCCAGCTTCTACCCGCAAGTCTGAATTCGTTAGCTGTACGCTTCCGTCGCTGTTAACTGTAACGCCTGTAGCGTTGCTGCTACCTCCTGTCAGCAGTTGGGACAGGGTGAGGGGATTCAACGGCACAGAAGCAGAATCTAGATTAGAAGAGGGGGTAATTTCTAAACTCAGGAGATGCCCTGCTTGAGAAATGCGGACTAAGTTTTCTCCGGGCACCGATGCGATCGCAATTTGCCCGGAGGGTGCTGACAAAGTACCGGGGCTGAAAACTGTTCCGCCTATTAAAGCTAGCGTTTGCCCGTTAGGTACGCGCAGGTGACCGAAATTTGCGATCGCCCCTGGCTGAGCTGTACCAAAATTTAAAATGCTTGGCGTTCCTGTTAGCATAGCGTATTCATTAACGCCAACTGCCTGAAACCAATTGTTGCCAAATCCGATTCCGGTTGCTGTCGTTGCCAAGAATGAACCAGGCACGTTCAGTTGAGCGTTGGAACCAAAAACAATCCCCGCCGGATTCATCAAAAATAAGTTAGATCTACCGCCTATTACTTGAATTAAACCGTTAATATAAGAAGCATCGCCACCCACAACTCGCCCTAAAATATTGCGGATATTTGGCTGAGAAATAAAGTTAACAACTTGACCGTCTTTGAGTCCAAACTGCTGAAAGCTATGAAAGAGATTAGTGCCGTCTTTTGAGTGCTGTCCCCCGTTGATGTTAAATTGATTGCGGGAGGCATTAACAGCAGTTCCTGTGCCATCGGGAGACGGAGTAATTTGCTGTCCTGTAGCAGCAGGTGAGAACAGTAAAAAACCTAAAGATACCGCCCAAGTACAAGTCAACAGTTGCTGTTGATATCTTTGAGTTATTCTTGTTATAATCATTAGACTTCTCCCTCAAAGAAATTGTTTGCTGAGCACGCTTAAATTATAATAAAACTTTTTCCTCAAAAAACATGAGTCGAGTTTAAGCTAAGCCGGTTAAAAAGTGCGATCGTAGCTCAACTGGCGAACGTTTACAGAATCCATTTGAGATCTAAGCGGCTGCAAGCCCGATCGGCATCAGCCTAATAACAATAGTCCGGAGAGTTTTTAGTTCCTAGTCTGAAACCCTTGATTTTTCCTTGGTAGTTCGATTGCCGAATCGCCTTGAAAGCCATATTCTACAGTTGGTTATCTAAAATTGTCCGAAGTCTTGTAATAAAACAAAGATTAAACTTGGCACTCGCATCAACCAGAGTTCTCTCAAAATTACTGACGAGGATTTTGCACGTCTTTATCCAAGCATTTGCCCGTTCTCTTCCCCTACCTTGCCACAACCGGAAAAAACTATGATTCGAGGATGATCCACTCTTCGTCTGTGAGGCTGGTAGAGTATGGCATAACTGCTGGATACGAATTTTGCAGTTATTCTACTTCAATACAGTAAAAAATGTCAAATGGGTTCTATAAAAGCGATCGCCCTTCCCACTCCCCCATCCCCTGAAGCCCGTGAAGCGTAGCTATCTCAGAGGGAATCGCCCTTTTATCCAAAATCAAAATAAGTAGACAGACAAAAAAATTAGTCCGCCTACTTAATCGCTAACTACAAATCACTCCCACTCGATCGTTCCCGGTGGCTTAGAAGTAATATCGTAAACCACCCGGTTCACCCCCTTAACTTCATTCACAATCCGGTTCGAGATCAGTTCCAACAAATCGTAAGGAACCCGCGCCCAGTCAGCCGTCATCCCGTCTTCACTCTTAATAAATCGCAAGACGATCGGGTAAGCATAAGTGCGCTGATCGCCCATCACGCCTACACTGCGAATCGGCAGCAAAACTGCAAAAGCTTGCCAAAGTTCACCGTACAATCCGTGCCGGTTAATTTCTTGGCGAACAATGAAGTCAGCATCCCGCAAAATATTTAGTCTCTCTGCGGTAAC
>JACJNV010000028.1 GCA_014695175.1 Microcoleus sp. FACHB-DQ6
GCCCGAATACATGATACCTTCTGCTTTTGTGGTTCTGAAAGCGCTGCCACTGACTCCCAATGGCAAAATAGACCGTCAAGCGCTTCCTGCACCAGAAATAGCAGCCAATTTTACAGATACGTTTGTAGGCCCTCGCACTCCCGGTGAGGAGATTCTTGCCGCAATTTGGAGCCAGCTTCTCAACCTTAAAAAGGTAGGAATTCACGACAATTTCTTTGACTTGGGGGGACACTCATTACTGATTACTCAGTTGTTAGCCAAAGTGCGAGAATCTTTTCAGGTGGAATTGCCTTTGCGCGTTTTGTTTGAAGCTCCTACTGTAGCTGGTTTAGCTGAAAAAATCGAAATGCAGCAAGGGGGCAACACAGCGGGCGATCGCACTGCAAGTTTCGATATTAACGCTGAAGTTGTTTTAGATCCGGCAATTCGCCCTGCAACTCCATTGAGCGAGCTAAAAACTGAACCAGCTTGCATTCTCTTAACAGGAGCGACGGGCTTTTTGGGAGCCTTTTTACTCCGCGACCTCTTGCAACAAACTCAAGCAGAAATTTATTGCCTAGTCCGTTCTGCCGATGCAGAATCAGCTAAAAAGCGGATTCAAAGCAGCCTCGAATCCTATTTAATTTGGGATGAAAGCAGCAGCGAGCGAATTATCCCAATTGCTGGAGATTTGTCTCAACCACTTTTGGGACTTTCCGAGGATCAGTTCCGAGTTTTATCCAGTAAAATTGATATCATTTACCACAATGGCGCGTTTGTCAAGTTTACTTATCCCTACTCGGTTCTCAAACCCGCTAACGTTTTGGGGACGCAGGAAGTTCTGAGATTGGCGAGTCAAAGTAAGCTAAAACCAGTCCATTTAATTTCTACGATTTCCGTTTTCTCGGCAAGGGGAGAATCTGGGATTAAGCTCGTGCGAGAGGAGGATGAACTCACTCCGGGAGAGGGTCTAAAAGGCGCTTACACTCAGACGAAGTGGGTGGCAGAAAAGTTAGTAGAAATCGCGCGCGATCGCGGAATTCCTGTTACCATTTACAGGCCAGGTCGCATTTCTGGGGACAGCAAAACAGGGGCCTGCAATCCCAGCGATTTACTGTACAGGTTAATCGCTGGTTGCGTGCAACTTGGATGTGCGCCCGATGACGATAAGCTGATGAACGTAGCGCCTGTTGACTATGTGAGCCGAGCGATCGTTCATCTTTCGAGCCAAAAAGAATTGCTCGGAAAGACTTTTCATTTAGTCAACACTCACTCGTTTCAAATGAGTGAATTGGTTGGCTGGATTTGCTCAATGGGTTATCCAATCAAACGAGTTTCGTCTGAGACTTGGCAAGCAGAAATAATCAATCGCGCTGGATATTCTCCAGAAAATGCGTTGTATCCGCTTGTCGGTCTTTTCTCCGAAAAAGTGTCGGAAGCAGAAATGCCACAATCAGGAACGCTACATTTCGATTGCAAAAATACGCTAGATGGACTTGCTACCACTAACATCACCTGTCCGCAAGCGGATGCGAATCTGTTTCGCACTTACTTTTCCTATCTCGCCGATTCGGGCTTGATAGGTAGCCGCAATTAAAACTTGTAAGGGCGCAAAGCATTGCGCCCCTACCTGACTCAATCTTTGGAAAATTCAAAATGAACGAACAATTGCAGCAAAGACACATGAAAGCGCTGATAGAGCGCTACACCGATCGCACAAAGACCTCTAAGAATTTCGCGCAACAATACCGTCCGGTTCTCGCTGACAATCGGGCTTCTGATGGGTTTCGCTTTCCCGTCAAGGAGATGTTTTATCCCATTGTCGCCGAGCGATCGCTTGGCTCTAAAATGTGGGATGTTGATGGCAACGAATACATCGATATCACGATGGGATTTGGCATCAATCTTTTCGGTCATAATCCGCCCTTTATTAAAGAAGCCCTATTAGAGCAACTCGATCGCGGCGTGCAAATTGGCCCTCAAGCAGACCTGGCCGGAGAAGTTGCGGAATTAATCTGCGAATTAACGGGAATGGAGCGCGTCGCTTTTTCTAATACCGGCACAGAAGCGGTGATGGCAGCCCTACGATTAGCTAGAGCGGCAACTAAACGCAATAAAATTGCTTTGTTTTCGGGCTCTTATCACGGTCATTTTGACGGAACTCTCGCAGTTGTAAAAAAGATAAATGGCGATTTACACACCATTCCAAAAGCGCCAGGAATTCCCGCGAATTTTATTGAAGATGTTTTAGTTTTGGATTACGGAAGCCCTCATGCCCTGGAAATTATCAAAGCTCATCAGCACGAATTAGCGGCGGTTCTCGTGGAGCCGGTGCAAAGCCGCCGTCTCGATTTGCAACCCAAAGAATTTCTCCAGCAACTCAGGCAATTAACAAAAGAATCAGAAATTGCGCTGATTTTTGATGAAATGGTCACCGGTTTCCGAATTCATCAAGGTGGCGCGCAGGCGTGGTTTGGAATTGAGGCAGATATTGCAACTTACGGTAAAATTGTCGGGGGCGGTATGCCCATTGGAATTATCGCTGGAAAAGCTGCTTATATGGATAAAATTGACGGCGGTTTGTGGAACTACGGCGATGATTCCTACCCCCAGGTAAAAAAAACAATTTTTGCCGGCACTTTTTGCAAGCACCCACTTGCTCTGGCCGCTGCGCGTTCCGTGCTGCGCTATCTTAAAAGTCAAGGTCCAGCCCTTCAGCAGCAGTTGAATCAGCAAACTTCGCAGCTAGTTGAAACCCTGAATGCTTATTTCAAAGAAAATGAAGTCTCTGTCTGGCTTGTAAATTTCGGATCGCAATTTCGCGCTGCTGCATCCGTTGAGATAGATCCGCTACTTTTTCACTTACTCGAAAAGCGTATTTTCATATCCGAAGGTCGTAGCTGCTTTCTCTCCACTGCTCACACTAATGAAGACATCGATCGCATCATTCAGGCGGTTAAAGAGAGCATTCAAGAAATGCGCGAAGGAGGCTTTTTCCCGATTCAGCAATAAACTTGGTTTTTGACCGATGCCTACGGCCAGCTTCGCTAACGCATTTTTAACGGAATCAGATTTAACTCACCTCCGAACCTCAATTTTCAGGAATGGAGAACTGGGTGATCATTAGGGACAGAAATTATTGAGTATTTCTACTTACCATTGTCTCGGATGATTCACTTTGATCTACTCAATCCATTTACGCTGCCCGTTGGGGGTTGCCGAATGTGGGTTTAAATGTCTGTGCGTTACATCTGCGCTTTCCTCGCTCAAAGATTTATGCAATAAGTCTAGGGACTAATGGGTACTAACTACTGACTAAATCAATCATTAATAAATTCACTTTCACAGATAATCGAGTCTCGGTTCTCCAAATCTTCTTGATTCCAGACCGCATTTAATGCTGCGGAACTTAAGGAAGTTGACATCGTATTTAAGGTTGTGTTGTAGTATTCGGCACCATTATTAAGTTCTACCTGTGGCGCTTCTTTGAAGTATGAATTAATATCAGGCGTACACCGCTGGGCCTGGTAGTATAAATAAGCTTCCGCATTAATGCACATTACATGGTAAAAATCTCTATTTGCTGCGGTAACATCTCCAAGTTTATACAGCGCTAAACCCCGGTTGAGATAAGCTTTAACATAGTTTGGATCTAGTTTTACTGCGTTGTCAAAGTCTTCAATTGCAAGCTGCATTTGTTTTAATTTATAGCGAACGCAACCTCTGTTATAATAGGCATAAACATTTTGTGGATCGATGCCGAGTGCAGTGTTGTAATCGGCGATCGCCTGCGTATTGTCTCCTAATTGGTGGTAACAAAGACCTCGATTTATGTAAGCTTTGATATATTTAGGATTCAACCGCAGCGTTTGGTTAAAGTTTTCCGTTGCTGCCTCTTTTTCTCCCAAAAGGTAGTAAGCGCGCCCCCGGTTGTAATAGGTTTTATAATTGTGAGAATTGATAGATAGAGCTCGATTGTAGTCTTCTATTGCTTCTTCGTAATTTCCTAAATTAGCAAGTACAAGTCCCCGGTTGTTGTAGATAGCGTGGCTGTTAGGCTTATTTGCTAAAGCACAGTTTAGATCATCAATGGCTTTTTCGTGTTCTCCGAGATGACGCCAAGCATTGCCTCGGTTCAAGTAAGCCTCGAAGAAATTAGGATTGATATCTAGGGCTTGGCTGAGGTCTGCGATCGATTTTTGGTAGTCTTTCATGTAATAGTAAACCAAGCCGCGATTGTTGTAGGCTTTGGCATCGGCGGGATTGACTTGCAGTATCCGATCGAAGTCCTCAAGTGCCGCTTTATAGTTTCCTTTCTTGGCGCTGTGCAAACCGCGCTTGTAAAATTGTTTGAGGTTCATAGGTCAACTTTCAGGATTGCTTGATTCTGGGGGTTGATTCCTGTGCAGTCAGTTTTGAGTTCGACAGCCGTTAATCTGTTGAAAGAGCATCCACCTGCCGTCAGAGTAACTCTTAAAGGATTCCCGGCAATCTACCCTAAACAGGCTTTTTGGTTTATTTTAACAGTAGTTAAATCCTGTTGAAAGGATCTGCACCTCGGCTGGATTTACTTAGTCAGTTCGATTGTTTACCCGACGATCGACTGGATCTCAAAAGTCTAGTTTTGCTTGGTACTCTGTGTCCCTTGATGCGGCGGCGATCGGCTCGATCGGCAAATTAAGTTTGATACCGCTACTCAGTATAAATTGTTGCCAGCAGTCTACCGAGT
Source organism: Microcoleus sp. FACHB-DQ6 (assembly GCA_014695175.1). Taxonomy (GTDB): domain Bacteria; phylum Cyanobacteriota; class Cyanobacteriia; order Cyanobacteriales; family Microcoleaceae; genus Microcoleus. Next base: position 4,709 of record JACJNV010000028.1, read on the forward strand.
AAACTCTATATTTTTTTGACAAACTTCGTCTCAGTACTTGCGGCAGTACGTCTCTACAAAATTTTGTTGCCTAATTACCAATTACCGATTGATTTCCTCTTCCACATAAACTCTCAATTTCTCCAAATCTGGAAGTTCGATCAATTCTTGTTCCTTTTCCTTAACCGACACCGGCATCATCACAGGTTTACGCTGCTCGATCCAGCAACTCGCCAGCGGTAAAGTTTGTTCCAAATCTTCCAAAGGCCTCGGAATTACCATCACCGCGTTCAACTCGCCAATTCTCTCAGCTTCGTACATCCCGGCCTCTACGGCTACTGCTACATCTGCTACTGCACCGCGAATAATTGCCGTGCACAAACCGGCGCCTATTTTCTCGTAGGCTGCCAAGTGTACGTCTGCAGATTTGAGCATAGCATCGCAAGCACCGACCATTGCCGGAAATCCCCGGGTTTCGAGCAAACCGATCGCCTGATTGCTAAGCCGAGAATAACTGCCTTTTTCCGAAAGTTCAGTCAGGCGAAAGCCGATCGGCAAAACCACTTCCAAATTAGCCAAAGGTCTAGGAATCACCAACTTAGAAACAAACTGCCCGAACTGTTCGGCAGTTTGAGCTCCAGCTTCCACAGCCAAACGCACATCGGAAATTCTGCCCCGGACGATCGCGGTACAGTGGCCGGAACCAATTTTTTCGTATCCTACTAAAATCACTCCTGCCGACTTCAGCATCATGTCAGCAGTCCCCACAATTGCCGGAAAACTCTTGGTGGATACCAAACCCAAAGCCGTGTCTTTGAAGTATTCCTGGCGCTGCGATCGCTCTTCGTGACTGTTACGATCTGTTTGTCCGTCCATCTTCTATTACCCTTAGAAACTTCCCAAAATAAAAATTTGTTGATAGTTTATAGTTTCTCAGATGAGAAGACAGACTGCACGAGCTACAATACACTGATTGCT
>JACJNV010000280.1 GCA_014695175.1 Microcoleus sp. FACHB-DQ6
TCGCCGACTTGAAAGGGCGATCTATTTACCACAATCAAGCCTTCATTCAGCGCTACGGCTACACGGTGGAAGAACTCAATGATATTGGCGATATGGCGGCGCTTTACGTCCGGCATAAAAATTACAAACAAATCTATAAAAGCCTTCGCCAAGGTCGCTCTTGGTGTGGTGAAGTGGCGCTGCAAACTAAGAGCTACGAAGCAGTTACTGCTCTGGTGCGAGCCGACAATATTCAAGATATTAATGGGAATTATATCGGCTTAATTGCAGTAATTACCGATATCACAAAACGCAAAGAATCAGAACTAATTTTGCGCCAAAAGTTAAAGCGCGAACAGTTAGCCGTAGCCATGCTGGAACGCATTAGATCTTCTCTAAATCTCGAAGAAATTCTTACCAAAAGTGTCGAAGAAGTGCGGCATTTTTTGCAAGTAGATCGCACTATTATTTACCAATTCAATCCGGATGGGAGCGGATTTATCGCTGTCGAGTCGGTTGCCGAAAATTTCCTACCAATTGTAGGAATGGAAATTTATGACCCCTGTTTTGGGCAAGCCTACGTTAGTCTTTACCGAGACGGCAGAATTAGAGCCATAGAAGATGTTTATAATGCCGGCCTGGCCGACTGCCACTTGGCTTTGTTGACTCGGCTCGATGTGAGAGCGAATCTGGTAGTGCCGATTTTGCAAGGCGAAAACTTGTGGGGGCTGTTAATTGCCCACCACTGCACGGGCCCGCGTCCCTGGCAGCAATTGGAGGGAGAGTGCCTAAAACAATTGGGGGTGCAGTTGGCGATCGCCATTCAGCAATCGATGCTATTTGAACAAGCACAAACCGAAATTGCCGAGCGCAAACTTGCAGAAGCCGCCCTGCAATTAGCTAAAGAAGCGGCCGAATCCGCCAACCGCGCTAAAAGCGACTTTCTCGCCAACATGAGCCACGAATTGCGGACGCCTTTGAACGGGATTTTGGGATACATTCAACTGCTCAAAGTGGAGAAAAACTTTACCGCCGATCAGCAGGAAAGTCTTAACAACATTCACCAGTGCGGCAACCACCTGCTGATGCTGATTAATGATGTTTTAGACCTCTCAAAAATCGAAGCTAGTAAAATGGAGCTGTCGCTGACAAACGTGCATTTTTCCAGTTTTGTTAAAAGTATTATTGATTTGTTCCAGATGCGATCGGCTCAAAAAGGGATTGCCTTTAATTACGAGCAGGTTTCAGCGCTCCCAGAGGGCATTTTGGCAGACGAAAAAAGGTTGCGTCAAGTTTTGATTAATTTGCTCAGCAATGCCGTTAAGTTTACGAACAGCGGCAGCGTTACATTCAAAGTCGGTTATGCAGAAAATTTCCCCGATAATTATTCTCAAACCAACTGCGAAACTTGTAATTTGACAGCGGAAATTGCCACTAAAACGATGATCGATTTGACCGCGAATTTAGACGCGCGGCAAATGTCGCTCCCGCCGCTGGGAACAAAAGAAGCGCCCGAGGTGATAGCAGCAGACAATACCGGCGATCGTGCCCCTACGCCTAAAATTCGCTTTCAAATCGAAGATACCGGCATTGGCATCGGGCAGAATAAATTAGAAGAAATATTTTTGCCTTTTCATCAAGTGGGCGATCATAACAATTTCGTCGAAGGTACTGGACTGGGACTTTCCATCAGCCAAAAATTAGTCAAAATGATGGGCAGCCAAATTCGCGTCCAAAGTACCTCCGGCAAAGGCAGCATATTTTGGTTGGATCTAGACTTGCCAGCAGTCGCCCACTGTTGGGAACTCCCCTCCCGGCAACAAAAAAGGCAGCTTGTAGGTTTTATCGGCGCCCAGCGGAAAGTGCTAATAGTGGACGATCACGAAGTAAATCGCGCCATGTTGCACAGGCTGCTTTTTCATTTAGGCTTTGAAATTGCAGAAGCTACAGACGGCGAAGACTGCTTGCACAAAGCACAGGAATTTCTACCGGATATAATTTTAATGGATTTGCTGATGCCCGTAATGAACGGTTGGGAAGCTACCAGGCGGCTGCGACAGTTGCCGGAATTAAAAGATACGGTTATCCTCGCTTTGTCCGCTAACGTTTACGAGACTACCAAGCAAGAGAGCATACTTGCAGGTTGCAATAATTTTCTCACCAAGCCGATTCAAACTAACGAGCTTTTAGAATTATTGCGCCTGCATTTGAGACTAGAATGGGTTTACGAAGAAAGAGCACAAAGCAAAAAGCGGAGCGAGCAAACTGCAAAAGCATCTTCTGAGATTGCTGCTGCTGACTCAACGATGGTGTCTCCTGCCTCAGAGTCAGTCTTGGCGTTGTTAAGATTGGCTGCAATGGGCGATATTGAAGCTATTCTGGAAGAAACTGCTAAACTCGAACATTCTGACGCGACATTAGTGCCTTTCGTTCATCACCTGCGCCAACTTGCTAAAGGATTTCAGCTCAAGCAAATTCGAGATTTTTTGAAGCAACATTTGTCCTAAAATTGACGGTAGCTAACAGACAACTCAAAATCAGTTAAATCTCGCGCCCTGAGTACCATTCTCAATCAGGGGCTCTGCCCTCCCGCGAAGCGACAACTTAATTTGCTTGGGCGCCCCTGACTCGCAGCGGGTTCCTCAAAGAGTGATTGGAAATAAAAGCATCTATGAAGCAACCGGATTTCTAGAGCTGCAGAAAATCACTTGAATCCGATTTAAACTCACAACCCACAACTAAAAAGTAAAAAAATTGAATGTTTCCCTTGAATATGAACGATAAGAATTCCGAAAGAAGCATCATACTAATTGTCGATGATAACCAAACCAATCTGGACGTACTTTTCGAGTTGTTAAGGAATTACGGGTTTAAAGTATTAGTGGCTCTAGACGGCGAAAGTGCGATCGAGCAAATTGACTACATCCATCCAGACTTGATTCTTTTGGATATCATGATGCCAGGAATTGACGGTTTTGAAACTTGCCAGCGTTTGAAAGCAGACCCGTCAACGCAAGATATTCCCATCATATTCATGAGCGCCCTTTCCGATACGCCTGATAAAGTAAAAGGCTTTCAGACAGGAGCCGTTGACTACATCACTAAGCCTTTCCAGCACGAAGAAGTTTTGAGCCGGATTCAAACCCACTTGACAATCCGCAGCTTGCAGAAAAAACTCGAAGAAAAAAACCTCGAACTTGCCCACCTCAACCAAAACCTGGAAAGACTTGTTGAACAAAAAACCAAGCAATTAATAAACCAGGAAAAAACAGCCATCATCGGACGTTTGACCCAGGGAATGGTTCACAACCTCAAAAGTCCCCTGCAAGTGATCCAGACTAGCGTCGATTTGATTGAAACAAAAGCCACACAAATTCAAGAAGACTCTCTGTTTAATTATACTAAGTATATATTTCAAGCTGTCACAAAAATCAATCAGATCATGGATACTCTGATGATGAAAAGCCGAAACGAGCAAAAGCAAGATTTGCACCCTGTGAATATCAACGATTTAGTGCAGCGAGAAATTCAGCTATTGGAAGGCAACCTGTATTTTAAAAATAAGATTAGAAAAAAATACTTTTATGACGAAGAAATTGCCAGTATTCCATTAATTTATTCTTATCTTTCTCAAGTATTTTATAATTTAATCAATAATGCAATGGATGCTATGTGGGAAAAGAAAAGCAGAGAAATAACTATCGTGACTCGGCAAGACGACTCGAACATATACATGGATATTGCAGATACGGGATGCGGCATATCATCTGAAGATTTGCCAAAACTTTTTGACCCTTTTTACACCTCCAAGCCACCTAAAGGCGAGGAAAAAACCGAAGGGGAACCGACAGGAACTGGTCTAGGACTTTATACTTGTATTGAACTTTTAAAGCCTTTTAACGGTGAGATTGCTATTAGCAGCAATGTCGGTCAAGGCAGCGTGTTTACAGTTGTGCTGCCCAAACCGCAGAAAAATTGAGCGACTCAACTGAGTTAAATTGTGTCCGGTTAGACACCCGTAATGAAGTTGGTAATTAGGTTTGTAGCAAGGAATACAAGTCTTGGTTCATCGAGCGAGAGAGGACTTGCATTGCTCAATACAAATAGACGCTAATTGCGGGTCATTAACCGAACACAATCTCAGAGCGTATTTTGTAAATCAACGGTAATTGTCTTAGCTTAGTAGTAATACCCGTAAAAAAAAATAATCCAACTTTAGGGAAGCTTTAAACGGCTATTTAAAATCTAAAGTTTCAAAGGCTATCAGCAACGCAAATTCTGATTACTCCGCGCTATTTTGACTTGCCTCTTGCTATTCCCCTGCCAAAGGTTGTAAATTAAAATAGAGTTGAGTTGCAATATTGGTAAGAGTATGATAATTTTGGGCCACTAGGTTTCGGGTGAGGCGGAAAACTTGCAGCGAACAACTCAACTCTACAAATAAATCTGCGGGCTCTGCAAGCACACAGCGCACTCTCAAGCGTGCGCTTCAAGTTCCCCAATAATGAGCTAGGTAACTCCATCCGCTGCTGATTTTTTTTATTCCTAAAAACTAGCAAAAGGATACCAGTAAAAAAAATACCAGTTTACGCAACAGCCAAACTGCGAGAGTCATGAGTCATTCCAAATCTAAAATCTAAAATCTAAAATCTAAAATGGTATGACATCTGTTTTTGAGTCAACTTTAACCCCTGCTTGTTTGAAAATTCTTTTAGTAGAAGACTGTGTACAAGATGCAGAACTCATTCAAGAACTGCTGTCTGAACCCCAACTAGGACAATCAATTGATCTGACCAATGTAGTTCGCCTCCGGGAAGCTATAGAAATTTTAAGCAACAAAATTTTTGATGTAATTTTATTAGATCTTTCACTTCCTGACAGCCTAAAATTTAATACTTTTTTCCGCCTTCAAAATTGCGGTATAAATACTCCGATCGTCCTTCTGACAGCCGCCGATGACGAAGAACTGGCTGTCGAGTTAATTGCCGCCGGCGCCCAAGATTATTTGGTGAAAAGACAGGTAGACAGCCGGCTGCTGGTGCGGACGCTCAGGTGCGCGATCGCCCGCCAGAAACGGCACGCAGAATGGCAAAAAAGTCAAGAGAAATACCAGCAGGTTGTTGGCAATATCAAAGAAGTCGTTTTTGAAACAAATACTGCTGGCAATTGGACTTTTCTCAATCCGGCTTGGACGGAAATTACCGGATTTACCGTTGATGAAAGCTTAGGAACTTCCTGTTTGAGTTACATTCATTCTGAGGAGCAATACCACTATTTAAATTTGTTTAGAGATCGGATACCCAATCAAGAAGCACCCTGTTGTTATCAAAGTCGATATGTTACCAAACATGGCGAAATTAGGTGGGTGGAAGTGCAAGAGTTTTTTATTTGGGGCGGAAACGGAGAGGCGGAGGGGACGACAGGAACTATCAACGATATTACAGATAAAATTTTAGCTATTTCAGAACTAGAAGCTACTAAAAAGTTTTTGAATTATACGATCGATGCAGTTGCAGACCCACTTTTTGTCAAGGACGAACAGCACCGCTGGATACTGTTAAATGATGCTTTTTGCAAGCTAATCGGGAAGCAGCGCGACGAACTCCTGGGCAAATCGGATTATGACTTTTTCCCAAAACAAGAAGCGGAGATTTTTTGGCATACTGACCAACAAGTGTTTAGCACGGGGAAAGAAAACGAGAGTGAGGAAATATTTACGGACGCCAACGGTGCAAAGCACATTGTGTCTACTAAAAAAACTGTCTTTGAAAATACCGATGGCAGTAAAATTCTCGTGGGGATAATTCGAGATATCACTCAGGATAGGCGCAAACAATTAGCCCAGCAAGAAAGCGCAGCTAGACTGCGGCAACTTACTGCCAATTTGCCGGGAATAATTTATCAATTTCGCCTATCAACCGACGGCCAAAAAAGTTTTCCTTATATTTCTTCGGCTAGCCGCGATTTATATGAATTGGAACCAGAAAATATTCAGCAAAATCCCCAACTACTTTTTAGTTGTATTCATCCAGACGACCGCCAAAAATTTGAAGAATCAATTGCTGTTTCTGCGGCAAATATGCAGCTTTGGTACCAGGAATGGCGCGCGGTTTTCCCCTCGGGAAAAATTAAGTGGTTGCAAGGGGTTTCGAGACCGGAACGAGTTAATTTTCCCACAGAAATAGGGCAGGAAGGCGATATAGTTTGGGAAGGCATGGTGCTGGATATTACTGATTTAAAAAAGGCAGAAGCAGCTTTGCGGGAGAGCGAAGCCAGATTTCGATCGCTCGTTGAGAATATCCCCGGCGCTATCTGCCGCAGCTTGTATGATGCTGATGAGACGATGGTATTTATTAGCGATGAAATTGAGGAAATTAGTGGTTATCCTGCTGAGGATTTTATTGGCAAGAACTGCTGGAGTTTTACTAGCATTATCCATGAGGCAGACAAGGAAATGGTCGATCGACAAATCAGCGCAGCAGTAGAGTCAAAACAGCCGTACAATCTAGAATACCGGATTGTTCGCGCTGACGGGGCGGTGCGGTGGATATCGGAAAGAGGTAGGCCAACTTACAATCTAGAAGGGCTGGTTTCGTGGCTCGACAGAGCGATTTTTGACATTACCGATCGCAAACAAGCCGAACTGACTCTGTGCCTGGTAACTCAAGCTGTAGACAGCGCTAGTGATGCGATCGCGATCGCAGATTTGGACGGTTATTCCGTTTATCACAATCAAGCATTTATTCAGCGCTACGGCTATACAGTTGAGGAACTAAATAATGCCGGCGGCCCAGCAGTAATGTACCCCAAATCTCAAGATTTGAGAAAGTTATTTAGGGTGCTGCGGAAAGGTTTTTCCTGGGAAAATGAAATAGAAATTAAGAGTAAGAATGGCGATATTAGAGAAACTTTTTTGCGAGCTAACTGCATTAAAGATAGCGCTACTCAACCGATAGGAATGATAGCCATAATTGCCGACCTCACAGAAATAAAACGCACCGAATCGGCATTAAAACTCAGTCAAGAGCGATTGCAGTTGGCGGTTTCAGGCAGCTCTTTGGGGCTGTGGGATTGGAATATAGCTACTGGCGAAACTTATTTCGACTTTTATTGGAAATCAATGCTAGGCTATGCAGAAACAGAAATTGAAAATAACGTCAAAGGTTGGGAAAGTTTATTGCATCCAGAAGACCGAACGAAGGTAATGGAATGTTTAAATTCCTATTTGGAAGGTGAGACTGATATTTATGAAGTTGAATTTCGGATGCTCAACAAAGCGGGCAATTGGCAGTGGATTCTGGCTATGGGCAAGGTAGTCGAGTACGACGAATGGGGTGCGCCGTTGCGGATAACAGGCACTCACAAAGATATCAGTGCCCGCGTTGCAGGAGAAGCCGAAAAAACGCAGTTGATCGCATCTCTGCAACAACTTGCCGAACAGTTGCAAGCAGCGCAAAAAATAGCCCGCATCGGCAATTGGGAATCCGATAGGGAGACAGGAATTATTACTTGGTCGGAAGAACTGTTTCGAGTTTACGGTCGAGAATTGAATCGGCCGCCCACAATGGAAGAACTTTTAGAGCAAATTCATCCCGATGACAAAGAAAGGTTTTCACAAGTTGTGCAAAAGGCAGTGACTGAAGGGACAGCTTACGACATCGACCACCGCATCTATGTTCCATCAGGAGAAATCAGGCACGTTAACGCTAAAGGACAATCTGTTAAAAATGAGTTGGGTCAGGTGGTGAGCCTGTTTGGCACGGCAATGGACATTACCGATCGCAAAAAAGCCGAAACTGCTTTGCAAGAAAGTGAACAGCGATTTCGAGCTGTATTTGAACAAGCCGCGATCGGCATTGTGAAAGTGTGGCCAGACGGTCAATTTTTGAATGCCAATCAAGGGTTTTGCAATATTGTCGGATACTCAGAATTGGAGCTGAAATCACGAAATGTTGGGGATATTTCTCACCCCGAAGATGTAGCAGCCGATGTCGAGTCGCGTGACAGACTGTTAGCTGGGGAAATTTTTAATTATTCCCTTGAAAAACGCTTTATTCGCAAAGACGCTTCATTTGTTTGGGCTAATATGACTGTATCTTTAGTGCGGGATGGGTTTGGGGAACCTAGCTATGTAATTGGTGTGATTGAAGATATTAGCACTCGCAAACTTGCAGAGGCTATCTTGCGCCAGCAATTAAAGCGAGAACGCCTGGTAGTAGGAATGCTGGAACGCATTCGCTCTTCTCTCAATTTAGAAGAAATTTTGACAAAAACTGTTGCTGAAGTACGGCATTTTTTACAAACAGACCGGACAGTTATTTATCAGTTTAATCCCGATTGGAGCGGTTTTGTAAATGTCGAGTCAGTGGGAAAAAATTGGCTGGCTATTCAGGGAATAACTATTAACGATTCCTGCTTTGAAGACAGCTATGCTTCTGCTTACGAACACGGTCGCGCTGTAGCGGTGGATGATATTTACAAAGCGGGTCTTTCCGAGTGCTACATTAATTTATTAAGTCAATTTCAGGTGCGAGCTAATTTGGTAGTGCCGATTTTGCAAAGCGAGAAGTTGTGGGGGCTATTGATTGCTCACGAGTGCGCGGGTCCCCGCCACTGGCTGGAAATTGAGGTCGAGTGTCTCAAACAAATTAGCGTGCAGTTGGCGATCGCGATCCAGCAATCAATGCTGTTTGAGCAAGCACAGAGTGAAATTGCCGATCGCAAACAAGCCGAGTCAGCTTTGCAGGAATCCGAAGCGCGAGAACGTTCAAAAGCGCTAGAGTTAGAAGCAGCTATTAACAAACTCAGAACCACTCAAGCTCAGCTCGTTCAAAATGAAAAAATGGTGAGTTTGGGTCAGTTAGTTGCTGGTGTTGCTCACGAAATTAATAACCCTGTTAGTTTTATTCACTGCAATCTCACTCCGGCTCGCAATTACGCTTTAGATTTGCTGGAAGTAATTAAATTTTACCAGCATTACTGTCCTAATCCTCCAGCTCAAGTCTTGGAGAAAATTAATGAAATAGACTTGGATTATATTGCTGAGGATTTCCCGAGATTGTTTAATTCGATGCAAGTAGGAACCGAGCGAATTGTCGAGATCGTGAAATCGCTGCGTAATTTTTCCCGATTGGACGAGTCCGCTGCGAAGTCGGTTAACATTCACGAGGGAATTGACAGCAGTTTGATGATTTTGCAAAATCGGTTAAAATCTCATAGCAGCCCGGGAGAAATTCAGATAGTTAAAGATTACCAAGTATTGCCACAAATTGAATGTTTTCCGGGCGAGTTGAATCAGGTATTTATGAATATTTTAATTAATGCGATCGATGCTTTGGAAGAACGAGACAAGCAGCGTCAGATCGAGGAGTGCGATCGACATCCCAGCACGATCGCTATTCGCAGCTATCAGGCGGCTGCCGACTTCGTAGCGGTATCCATTGCGGATAACGGGCGGGGGATACCGGAGTCAGTGCGATCGAGGCTGTTTGACCCCTTTTTCACGACTAAACCTGTGGGCAAAGGTACGGGTTTGGGATTGTCGATTTCTCACTCGATTATCGTTGATCGCCACGGCGGCAGATTGAGCTGTATTTCCACACCAGGAGACGGAGCGGAGTTTTTGATTGAAATTCCAGTGCGGCCGAATTTAACTGGTACGAACTCAAATTTGGGGCAATAAATTAGGAATTTGTAATTAGAAACTGGGCAGCGGAAATGAGTAATATCTCACATCTTGCACCATTCTCAATAACAGGCAAGATGCCTGTTCCACAAAGAGTGAATTTTCTTGTGGAACAGGCATCTTGCCTGTTGCTAAACAAGTAATTGAGAAGGGTGCAAAATCTCAGTAATATCAAATACCGTACCATCGGAATTATACCCTGAAAGCGAGCATTATCCTTGCTCCGGGTCACTCGATCGCATCCCGCTGGCAGTGCCCTCAGAAAATTATTATATCAAATCCGTTAGCATCGGAATAGTAAATTCGAGTTCACGGTTGACGGTTCACTGTTGACTGTTCACGGCGTCAACAGTCAACAGTCAACAGTCAACCGTCAACATCATTCCGGTGTAACCGGAAATGATATTATTCCGATGCAAAGGTCAACAATATGAGTTATGAGTTCTGACTTATGAGTAAACAATTAAACGCGATATTACTAATTATTAATTACCAATGACCTTCAACTTTTACATAAAAATCGGGGAAGATTCCGAGTTACTGCTGGCGTGACAAATGCGATTTTTGCCTTCGGTTTTGGCTTGATAAAGGGCGCTGTCAGCGCTGCGAATTAGGGTGTTGGGAGATTCCTGGGCAGAAGGAATCGCTGTCGCAATGCCGCAACTGAGGGTAACGTAGGGCCCGATCGACGATCGCGCGTGGGGCAGTTTCAAGCTGGCGATGCCGTCGCAAATTTTCCGGGCGACAACGTTTGCCCCTTGGGCGCTGGTGTTGGGCAGCACTAGGGCAAATTCTTCGCCACCGTAGCGGGCACTCAAATCCCCAGCCCGGTTGGTGGCTGTGGCGATCGCCCCCGCCACTTGGCGCAAACAATCGTCGCCGCCCAGGTGCCCATAAAACTCGTTGTAAAGTTTAAAAAAGTCGATGTCCAACATAATTAAAGACAGCGGCAGTTTCTCTCTTGCCAATCGCCGCCACTCTAAGCTCAAAACCCGATCGAACTGGCGGCGATTGGCAATGCCAGTCAGTCCGTCAGTAGTTGCCAGTTGCTGCAATTTTTGATTGGCTATTGCTAGCTTGCGGTAAAGTTGAGATTGTTCGATCGCGATCGCCACTTGATTTGCCAAGTGCTGTAAAAAATCTATTTCCCACTGCTGCCATTCCCTGACACCGCTGCAATTGTATGCTGTCAGCATTCCCCACAAACTATTGCCATTTTCTGCGATCGAATCCGGCAAATTTTTACCCTGGATCTGCTGTTGGCCACTCGCCTGCTGCCAGATATAATTTTCCGCTGCATCTTGATTTTTCTCGACTTCCCAAACAGTGGCTTCTTGTGTTTCTTTTGTCGTTTCCCAGTCGCCTGATTGCCAAATTGGCACGCTGATAACTGCTGCAATTTCACAATCTGCCAGCAATTCTTTGCAACTGCCAGCCAAGGGGGCAGTGCTGACATCTGCTATTGCTTGTACCGACTGGGATTCGACTAAAACAAAGCATGACACCGCCAAAGCAGCACTAATATTGTGGTTTTCAATATAACCTTCTGGCAAACCGTCACCGGCGACGATCGCACCTTTTTGCTCTTCCCCGTCCAATTGAGACGCCCAATCCTGACAGCGATAAATTAAAACGCGGTCTGTTTGGAGAAATTGGCGCACTTCTGCAACGGTATTTTGGAGAATGCTTGCCGGATCTATTGACGATCGAATATGTTCGATCATTTTGCCCAAGAGTTGCTGTCGCAGAGCCTGTTGCCGCAATTGTTCTTCGATTTGCTGGCGTTCGATCGCGTAATGGATTGCCCGCACCAGCAGACTTCTGTGAAATCTTCCCTTTACCAAACAATCTTGAGCGCCCCAGCGCAATACCGACCGGGCCATATTTTCATCGTTGATATCTGTCAGCACCACAATTGGCAATGTGGGCCATCGCCCTTTCAAAACTGCGATCGCCTCGCTTCCCCTCAAGCTGTCTGACACTGACAAATCTAATAGTACGGCGTCAAACTTGTCTACTTCCAGACGCCCAACTCCTATCTCCAGAGACTTAACAGTTTGGAGAAGAAATAGAGACTCGCTGAATGACCCTAGAAGGTCTTCGATCATTGTCGGATTTCCCAGGTCATCCTCAACCAACAAAATTTTCAGACATTGGTTACGTGTTAACACAACTATAGCGTTCGGATCGGGTCTAAAGCAACTTTTTTGTTGTGAGAGCGATACTTGCGAGCGACCAATATTTCTGCTTATCAAATTCACTATACCCTCAAACTATGGATTTAGCCCTCCATTAAAGTTTACATATCCGGCGGGAGTGAAACGATTTCAAACCAATACTCGCATAAAGTCTTCATTACTTCAAGCAATCCTTCAAAAGTGACTGGTTTGGATATGAAAGAATTGGCTCCCAAGCGGTAGCAAAGCAAGATATCTCCTCTGCGGTGGGAAGTTGTGAGCATTACAACCGGAATTTGTTGCAAATGGGGGTCAGATCTGATCGAAGTGAGTGTTTCGCGCCCGTCCAGCCTCGGCATATTCAGATCCAAAAGTATCAAGTCTGGCTGATGCCAATTGCTGCTAGCAAAATATTGACCGCGACGGTACAAGTAGTCTAGCACTTGTTCTCCATTTTCCACAAATTCGCTCGTAATTGCTAATCGAACTTCTCGCAGTGCTTCTTCCATCAAAAAGCGCGTATCCTCGTCATCGTTTGCTATTAAAAGAGTAAATTTTTTCTTTTTATAATTCACGGCTTTGCCTCACTACGAACGTCTTTTGTGAGGTTGCGGGACTTTGAGCCGTGTCTGAGTACCTGCAAAGCATCTCTTGCCATCATCCGGTAAATCTGGCTGAGAACACTGAAATTGTGTTGCAGCAATTTACCGTTTTTCTCCATTTGCAAAGGTTTGCGAATCATGCTTGTTTCACTTGGCAGTCTGTCCGAGAAGCGGCAAACTGCAAACACATCACAAATCCTTGTCCGCAAACTACGAGGGAAACTAATGCCTCCCAAAGCGAGATGCTCTGGATACACTTGAAAAAAATTAACAAGTCTTGCGCGCACCGCTGATTTATAAGTTGTATAAGGAGAGAGCTAATAGATTTATATTGATAAATTTTTAGCTCCATGTCATCAGTGAATATGCTACAGTTTATCAGCATTTTTGTAAAGAAAACATAAAGATATTTAAAGCTTAAGTAAAGGACGGGTGACTGCTTCAGGCGGACTGCTGACTTCACTTTGTTAGAGGAATAGAAAAATAAAAAGTCGAGCCTTGATTGGGTTCTGATTCTACCCAAAGGCTGCCGCCGTGCCGATCGACAATTCTTTGACAAATCGCTAAACCGATACCAGTTCCCGAATACTGTTTTTGGGTGTGCAAGCGCTGAAAAATCTGAAAAATTCGCGGATGGTACTGTGAGGCAATGCCAATACCATTATCTTGCACTGAAAACACCCAGCTATCCCCCTGACGCGAAGCGTCCACATGCACCACCGGCGCCTCACTACTGCGGTACTTAATGGCGTTACCAATTAAATTTTGAAACAGTTGCAGCAGTTGAAAAGAGTCACCTTTTACCCTTGGCAAATTCCCCCTAGTAACTGAACCTTGATTTTCGCGGATGGCCAAATGCAAATTAGCACAAGCATCGTCAAAAACCCGATTGCAATCTATCATCTCAAAAGGTTTCTGACTGCGGCCGACCCGCGAATACTCCAGTAAGTCATCAATCAGCGCCTGCATCCGCTCGCAAGAATTAACAATATTGCGGATAAATTTATTCCCTTGGGCATCAAGTTGTTTGGGAAAGCGTTTTTCTAATAGTTGAGCGTAGCCGGCAATCGTGCTCAAAGGCGCTTGCAAATCGTGAGAAGCCACGTAAGCAAACTGTTCTAGTTCGGCATTAGAACGAGTTAATTCTTGAGCGTAGCGGGTTTGAGTGTCTAAACTCGCTTGCAGGAGTTCTTGTACCAGCTTGCGTTCGGAAATATCCTGGATCGCACAAATCAAATACTGCAGCGTCCCTTTGACATCGCGCATTGCCGAAACAGTAACATTGACCCAGCGCACAGCTTCATCTTTGCATAGCAACCGCTTTTCCACAGAAAAAGTTTGAATCTTCCCGGATAACAGCGATCGCAAGTATTCTCTGTCCGCTTCTCTGTCATCAGGGTGAGTAATTGCCTCCCAGTTTTGCTGTAACAATTCGGATTGTGCATAGCGGACAATTTGACAAAAGCCGGGATTTACCCGTATAAATTTACCGCAAAGCGCGGTTTTAGCTATGCCGACCGCAGCTTGCTCGAATATCGCTCGGAAGCGTTCTTCGCTGTCTCGTAGGGCAATTTCTGCTCGTTTGCGCTCGGTAATGTTGCGAAATGTGACTGCCAGACCGTCGTTTAATTTGACCGCCACAATGTGCAGCCAAACAATTGTATCTCGCTCGTGTTCGTAATAAAATTCTTGGTCTACAGTTTCTCCTGTTTCTACTACCGAAACATACAAATCAAATAACCCGTTATTGCTAACTTGGGAAACTTGGGCTAACAAATTCTTACCAACTATCTCATTTAATAGAAGACCGTAAAATTTTTCGGCAGCAGCGTTGATCAAGAGCCACTGGAAATCTACAATATTTCCCTCACGGTTGCGGACTGCAGAATAAGCCACCACACAGTCTAAGGAACTATTTAATATGCTAGCCAGCAGCGATTGCGACTGTTGCAGTTGATAATTTTGTTCTTTTAATTGCTGTTGCAGTTTTTGCAAGCCGACTTGCTTGTCGATGCGCGCTAAAACTTCTTCTACTTGAAATGGTTTAGTAATATAGTCGGCACCTCCTACTCGAAAAGCTTGTAATTTATCGTTCATTTCATCTAATACACTTAAAAATATCACCGGAATTTGTTCGGTTTCCGGTGTCGCTTTCAGTCTCCGACAAACTTCATAACCGTTCATGTCCGGCATTCTAATGTCGAGCAAAATTAAATCGGGGCAATAGGCGATCGCAACATTCAACGCCAGTTGACCGCAAATAGCTCGGTAAACTTGATATCCCTGGGATGTTAGCAGTTTGGATAAGAACCGCAGATTGCTCGGTTGGTCATCAACCACCAATACTTTAATTTCGCTATTATCCATTTATTTTAAACTCGATTGAGTTAAATCCATGATCTTGTCGAGTCTGTAATCGGCAAGCAAATCTTTTAAAGCCTCAGCTAAAGTTGGATGACTTTCCCAGATGCGATCGACAAGTTGAATCGCCAGCTCTTCATTAACATCATTAGCTGCATCGTAGAGTTCCTGCACCCAGCTTTGAGGCATCTGAGCCAGCAGCCCTCCGAAAAATGAATCCGGTTTTTCGCTCACACAATAACGCGGTAAAGCCCCGGCTGGGAGGCGGGGCAACTCTTGATAAAGATAGCGCACTCCCAAGTAGCAAGCCATCTTATCAAACAGGATTTGTTCTTGAAAAGGTTTCCGCACAAAATCGTCGCAACCTACGGCGATAATGTCGCCTTTTTTTTCCTCAAAAGTGCTAGCAGTCAGAGCAATAATTACAGTTCGCCACTGAGTTTGTTTCTCTTTACCTCTAATTTGTCGGACAGCTTCAAAACCGTCCATTACCGGCATTCGCGTATCCAGCCAAATTAAATGAGGCTGCCAACTTTCCCAAAGTTCAACCGCTTGGTAGCCATTTTCTGCTTCTCGGACTTCAAAACCAATTGGTTGCAACATTTTAACCAGCAGCCGCCGATTTTCTTGATTGTCGTCAACAGCTAAAATCCGATAAACCGGTTGATTTGCTTCTAGTCCGATCACCCGCTGCAATGTCGCCACTGTTATTTCAGACGAAATAGCCGCACATACTCGGATATTAAATTTAAAACTGGTTCCCTCACCTAAAACACTTTTTACCCAAATATCCCCGCCCATAATCTGCACGTATTTTTTAGTAATTGTCAAACCCAACCCCGTACCATCAGCCGCTTTTATCCCCGCTTGTGTTTGCACGAAAGCATCAAATAAAGTATCAATTTCTGCTGTTGCTATGCCAATTCCCGTGTCTTCAACTTCAAACAAAATTAACAAGGGTTCGACTGAGGTAGAGTTAGGATGACTTTCCGGTTCTGCAGGCTGCTGCGGCTGGTTGCTTTCCACGCTCACGCGCAGCCAAATACGACCCCCGTCGTGAGTAAATTTCATGGCATTTCCCAGCAGGTTAATTAAGCAGACGCGCAGCTTTTTTTCGTCAGCTTTTATATATTGGGGAACATTTGCCTGAACGGAAAATCTCACTTGCATTTTTTTTGTTTCAGCTTTGATTTGAAACATTTCTTCGAGAGAGTCGAGGAGTTGATAAAGGTC
>JACJNV010000281.1 GCA_014695175.1 Microcoleus sp. FACHB-DQ6
CTCACGTTCTCGTTAGCCAACAGCTCAAGGACTTGAGAGTCTGGTAGCAGTTCTCTCCAGGGTAAGGCGACACTCTGTAAAAATTGTTGCTTGAGAATGGATGCACGATTTGGCATACTAGAGGGAGATATTTTGGTTTGTAAGGCAATTATCTATGTAGATATTGCCTTACAGATTTTTTTTTGCTCACTTTTTCAGTGCCATTGGAATATAGATGCCAAGATTGTTACCACCGTTAGAAATCGTGACTGCGGAAACGCGATAAGTCTGCGGATCGCGAATTATTTCCCAGAGCGATCGCTGCCGAGAATCAAAGCCTCGAAATTTAGAGTTTCTTTTCAGATTGGCTGACTTATCTTCGGCTGAATCATCCTTGTTAAGGTTGAGTAAATTATTCAAGCCAATGAGTATCGGCAAAATCCCCAGTAGCCCCGTCCAAGTTGAGGGAATTGCTAGCCCCAGCAAGAAACCAACTGAACTTACCATGATTAAGGCCGTGAACCCTAGAAGCTCACCCACCACAATGTGTTTAGGACGAAAAGTACGATTAACCTCGCTGAAGAAGGCCGTCAGATAAATGTTGTCGTCAAACGTTGTTGCGACAGCAACAGCCAGTCCGATCTTAATTGTTGCAATTAACCAATCCATCACCATCTCTCACTCAACACGTATCCGATCGCCGAAACTACAGATTTCTCAACCGTTGTGAAAAATCACCATTATCTCGATATGATAATGTGAGTATCGCATATTGGGTGTAACGAGCAAGCAAATCGGGTAGTTTATCTGTATCAAGCGGTGCTTTGACTTGATCCCCCATCTTCAGCTCATCCAGCGTCCATCACCTGTGTTTATCAAAGGAGTCATTATGATTAGCCGTTTGATTGACCTTCTGCCTAGAGGCGCAGGTCAAAATATCTTACGGTCGCTCAGTTCGGCCGCTCGTAGATCGGCCGCCTATCGGTTTGCAGGTCTGTTTTGTATCGGCATTGTCTCGGTTTTGGTCTTGAGTCTGGCTTTTGACAGTCATGCTGTTGCCGCTTCTGCCTCTGGCAATGTAGTCTCGCCTGTAGTAAGTCAGGTAAATCAGGTCAAATTGCCTAAAGACTCAACAATCCGGTTACTGGAAACGGTGGGACTGTTTGTGGGGGGCATACTTTTTTGTGTATTTTTGGATCGCTGGTTTTCTAAGCGTTCTGCTCAATCGGGCAACACACCCTTAGCTGAGCAAGCGCGGCGGCTCAAGCAACTCAAAATCGGTTATCCAGAGGGTATGACAAATCTGGAAGTCCTGCGTGCTCAAGGTTTGCTCGAAAGCCGTTTGCGACCATTTGGGCTGATGGTTACTTGGACAAGCTTCTTATCAGCTTCTTCTCTGATAGAAGCATTAAGCAATGGGACGATCGATTTCTGCGGCGGCGGTGGTACGGCCAGCATCTTCTCGCAAGCAGCAGATCATGTGTTTGTGCGGGTGGCTAAAGAAAAATATACTGCTCCCAAAGGTCAAGCGATTCTAGTACCACAAGATTCGCCAATTCAGACGGTTGCCGACCTGAAGGGTAAAAAGATAGCTTTTGACAAAGGCTCAAGTGCTCATTATGTGCTGGTGCGAGCACTGGCAAAAGTGGGGCTAGAGTTTAGTGACATTGAGCCAATTTATCTGACCCAGCCACAGGCGCTGCCCCTATTCCGCGCGGGTGAGGTCGATGCTTGGGTGATTTGGGTTCCCTACACGACAACTCAAGCCCGAAGCGCTTATCCAGGGCGCTCGATTGCAGACTTAGAGAGCATCTTTGGTGATAAAGCGTCTTTAGAAGTTCCCACCTATTACTACGCGATTCCAGAGTTGGTACGCGACTATCCCGACTTGCTCAAGGTGATTTTAGAAGAGGTAAACGAAGCGGGAGCTTGGGCTAAGAAACAGGAATTAGAAGCTGCTGTGCGATTGGCAGAACACCATGAAATAGATCCATCCATTGTAGAAATTTTACAGCAACGTAGTGCCGAACGCGCTATTATCCCGATCGACGACCAATCGCTCACGGCCCTACAGCACCAGGCAAATATGTTTAAAGATTTAGATCTGATTCCTGAGCGGGTGAATGTGAA
Organism: Microcoleus sp. FACHB-DQ6; assembly: GCA_014695175.1. GTDB lineage: Bacteria > Cyanobacteriota > Cyanobacteriia > Cyanobacteriales > Microcoleaceae > Microcoleus. The sequence continues at coordinate 2,110 of JACJNV010000281.1, forward strand.
AGATGGAACCTATAGCTTGCAGACCAAGCAAAACTGGACTTATTAATCTGACAATTATACTCGAGTGTAATTTTTGTCTGATTTGACATCCACCCCGTCCTAAAGGAGCGGGGATTCCCAATCGTCACCGATTAGGTTTCTGCTTCATAGCACCCGCCCTAACAGACTTGCTCTGTTCTGGTCTTACGGTCGCTCCACAGACTGACACGGCTAGCCCAGCCGCCAAAATGTTTTTTGCGGCATTGGTATCGCGATCGTGGTTTGTCCCACATTTAGGACATTCCCATTCTCGAACATTCAATGGCAATTTTTCAACAATGTGACCGCAGTTTCCACACCGTTTAGAACTGGGAAACCAGCGGTCTATTTTTATAAATTCTCGCCCATACCACTCGCACTTGTAACTTAGTTGGCGAATCAACTCACCCCAACTAGCATCACTAATAGCAAGAGCTAACTTATGGTTTTTTACCATGTTCTTGATAGCTAAATCCTCAACTACAATTTTTTGGTTTTCACGAATTATTTTAGTTGTTAGCTTGTGCAAGAAGTCTTTGCGAATATCGACTATTTGTGCGTGGACTCTCGCCACTTCCATCCGTGTCTTGTATCGGTTGTTGCTTCCTTTTTGCTTTTTGGCTAAGGCTTTTTGCTTCCTTTTTAATTTCTTACGAAGTTTTTTGAAATGTTTGGGATTAGCAATCTTATCGCCATTACTGGTGGTAATCAAGCTAGTAATCCCTACATCCAATCCGATGGTTTTATCGGCTTTAGGAAGCGGTTTGATCGTGGGGTCATTTACGAGTATGGAAACATACCAGCGTCCAGCGGGTGTTAGTTTTACCGTAACGGTAGACGGGATACACCCTTGAGGGATTTGCTTGCTCCAGCGAATAGGTAACGGCTCGTTACACTTTGCTAGAAATAGTTGACCGTTTTTCCAGCGGAAAGCTGACCTGGTAAATTCAGCGCTACCACCGTTGTGCTTTTTCTTGAAATTAGGATATTTGGCTCGCCCTCCAAAGAAATTGGTAAAAGCTGCTTGAAGGTGTCTGAGTCCTTGTTGAAGAGGTACACAGCTAACTTCGTTAAGGAAATCAAGCTCTTCTTCTTTTTTCCAATTAGTCAACATTGAGGAGGTTTCTGTATACCCAACCCTCTCCTGACGCTTGTACCAAGCTTCCGTGCGGGCGGCTAAAGCCTTGTTGTACACTAACCGAGTACACCCCATTGTCCGTCGCAAGAGATTCTCTTGCTCGGTGGTTGGGTAGAATCGATAGCGGTAGGCTTTTTCCATCTTCACATTCTAGGGCGCCTTTTGTAAACCACTCGCTTGGTTCTGTATATTTTTGTAAAGCCGTCCTATAAGGAGGGGGTTTCTACCCATTTTTCTGATGACCTATGTTTTTTTAGCACAAGTCGGTCAAATATTAGCTCTCCCTGGATTTCCGGCGGGGTTGTCACTCCGCCACCGGCAAACCTACATCTTGATTAGCTGCATTGCCGGCATTTTTCCTAAAAAAAAACCCTCAACTTTGTGAGGGCTTTGCGATGCCAGGAACGAGACTTGAACTCGTGACACGTGGATTTTCAGTCCACTGCTCTACCAACTGAGCTATCCCGGCTTGTTTTTTCGCGCTTTACTATCTTAGCAGACACATACAAAATTTAGCAAGCACTTTTTCAAATTAATTTTCGATCGCCCGGAACCGCCCGCCTGTAAGCTAAAAGCTGCAACCTAAAATCCAAGAATCGCAATGGCACAGCAACATCGGGACAGCGAGGGCAAGAGTCTGCTTGTCTTAGGCATAATTTGGCTGCTGGGGGCAATTAGCGATCGCCTCTGGTTTGCCCTCGATCGATCTGTCCCGGCGTGGGATCAAGCAGACTACCTGACTAGCACCCTGAAATACTTGCAGGCGTTGCAGCATCCTCAGTGGCTTTCCGGGGAGTGGTGGACAAACTTCTGGCTGCTTTCGACGAAAATTCCGCCCTTGGCATACATCTTAACGGTTCCGTTTCTTCAGGTTTTCGGTACTGGGGGCGATCGGGCAACCCTCGTTCATTTATTATTTAGTGCAATTCTCCTCGCCTCAGTCTACAGTCTGGGCGTCCAACTGTTTAACAGGCAAGTTGGTTTGTGGGCCGCTGCAATTTGCGTTTTGTTACCGGGACTTTATCGGTTCCGCTTGCAATTTTTACTCGACTATCCCCTCACTGCGGCGATTACTTTTGCTTTCTATAGTCTGACAATGTGGAAGGCTTCTGAAGGAAGAAGGAAGAAGGAAGAAGGAAGAAGGAAGAAGGAAGAAGAAAGAAGGAAGAAGGAAGAAGAAAGAGAAATCAAGGAAGATTTTCCCCATTCTCCGGATCTCCCCCTCTCCCCCTCCGCCACTTCCTCACTCTCCGCGTCATCTTTCTTTTGGGCGATCGCCTTTGGAATTTCTCTCGGTTTATCAATATTAGTTAAACACACTACCGTATTATTTCTGTTTACCCCGATTGTGTGGTTGGCTGTGGGTGCTGTGCGGCAAAAAGCTTGGGGGAGATTAGGTCAATTAACTGGTGCTCTGTTGCTGTCGGCGGCGGTGTTTGGGCCCTGGGCGAAAACCAATTGGCTGTTAATTTTGACCGGGGGAAAACGGGCAACGCTGGATTCTGCGATCGCCGAAGGAGATCCGGGCATCAATACGATCGACGCTTGGATTTACTACGGTCAACACTTACCCGAACACATTTCTTGGCCTCTGTTACTTATTCCCTTAGTAGGATTGATACTTTATTGGCGTCGCCGGCAAAATAGTTCGTCAATCTTGCATCTCAACTCCTGTCGCTGGCTGGCTGTTTTCTGGGGAGGAGCTTATTTAATTAATTCTCTAAATATCAACAAAGACGACCGATATGTGATACCTTATTTGCCAGTTTTATCTATTTTATTAGCCTACTGTTTAACCCTGTGGCCTTCTCGCTGGGGACGACAAATTCGCTGGGGTACAATTGGCTTAGCAATTCTGGCGATGCTGTTCCATATCTTGCCGCTGGGAGGTGCTTTTGGACATAGCTTAGTCCAAATTATCAGTCCCGGCAATTCTAACTATCCTTACTTGGGGAAAGAGTGGCCGCACCGAGAGGTAATTGCAGAAATTATTGATAGGGAACCTTATTTACAATCTACTTTAGGCGTGTTGCCTTCGACGCCGGAAATTAACCAGCATAATTTGAATTTTTACGGTGCTTTGGCTAATTTTCAGGTTTACGGGCGGCAGGTGGGAACGAATTTAAAAGAAGTGCCGCAAGATGTGCGATCGCTTTCTTGGTTCGTAACTAAAACTGGCCCGCAAGGTTCGATTCGCGAACGTATTAAACAAGCTCAAAATGCAGCCGTAACCGCGATTGAAAAAGGTGATAAATTTCAGTTAGAAAAAACTTGGGTTTTGCCGGACAATACTAATTTAAATCTTTATCGCAAGCGAGTGCAGCCTGTCGAAATACAGCCGTTGAATGAAGCGCGATCGCAAGTACAATTAGATCGAGTTACTGTCGCTGCAAAAGCAGTTCCCGGAGTCGCGCTGCCGGTTACTTATACTTGGTCTGGGCCTTGGCAGCAGTTGCAGTCTGGTTTAGTGTTGGTAACGTGGGAAAATCAGCAGTCTGGCGATATTCCACCGGGACAGACTTTCAGGATTTTACACGATCGCGCGATCGCCCAGGCGACTTTGCATCCGGGGATGCTGGAAGCGGATAAATTTGCTGTGGGGTTTCGAGTTGTCGATCGCACGGCGATGCTTCCTCCTGCTAATATTGCACCGGGAACTTACAATCTGCAAGCTACTTATCTAAATCGAAAAACCGGGGAAACTTATCCGATTAATGTGCCTGCAGTTAGTGTTAAAATCGAGGCAGAGCCTCTGGATATGCGTTCTCAGGCAGAGCCGGGAAACGAGAATAATACAGATAAGCCTGAGTTAGATTTGGTGACTCAATTGCGGGCGATGGCGGTTAATTTACCCAAAGGATTGCCCGGTTTAGAACCTGTGTTCGAGCAGATTGGGCGGATCAATCAGTACGATCCAATTCAAGATTATACCGTGCAAGCGGAACAAGCGTTAGAATATCGGTTGCAGCAAGAACCAAATAATCTAGAATTGGCTTATGCTTTGGCATTTTCTAGGGTATTGCAGCAGAATGTCGAAAGTGCGATCGCAGCCTTAGAAAAAGTCACCCAACTCGACTCAAAAAACCCTTACGCTTACGCCTATCTCGCTTTCGTACACCTGTACGGCTGGCATCCCAAAGCCGCTCAAACAGCCTTAAAACCTGCTCTAGCTCTCAACTCCAACCTACCGGAAATTAGAGTTTTAAACGGTGTAGCGGCTCTAATGCAAGGTAATCTCATTCAAGCATGGCAAGATTTGCAATTCTTAAAAAAGTTGAAAGTTTAACAATCCCTTTTATTGTGGCACGGGCGTCCCGCCTGTGCTTCTAAATCTGTAACTCCTGTGCTTATAAATCTGTAAAAAACAGAAAACCAATGAACCAACTCAGAATTGTTTCTCTAATTCCCAGTGCCACCGAAATTGTAGCAGTTTTAGGATTAACCGATGCAATTGTGGGCCGTTCCCACGAATGCGATTATCCCCCAGAAATCCAAAATTTACCTATTTGCACTCAGCCTAAATTCAATCCCGAAGGAACTAGCAGCGAAATTCACAACCGCGTGACAGAATTGTTGCAAAATGCGCTCAGTGTCTATAAAGTAGAAATAGATACTTTGGAAAAATTGCAGCCGACTCACATTATTACTCAAGCTCAATGTGAAGTCTGCGCTTGTTCTCTAACAGAGGTTGAACAAGCAGTAAGCACGCTGGTAAATAGCAAGCCGGAAATTATTTCTTTGCAGCCGAATCTGCTAGCAGAAATCTGGACGGATATTCAGCGAGTTGCTGATGCTTTGGGGGTAGATTGCAAAAGTGCGATCGACCTTTTGCAATCCCGCATCGATGCTATTACCTCGAAAACACAAGCATCCTCTATTATTAGCACAAAAGAGAGACTTCCCAAAGTAGCTTGCATCGAATGGATTGAGCCTTTGATGGCTGCGGGTAACTGGATTCCCGAATTAGTGGCAATGGCGGGAGGCAATTCGCTATTTGGAATTGTCGGGGAACATTCCCCTTGGTTAAAATGGGAATCGCTAGTAGAAGCTAATCCCGATGTAATTATTTTAATGCCTTGCGGCTTTGATTTAAACCGCACTCGCAGCGAAGCAATGCAGATAACTAAATACGCAGAATGGCCTAATTTGCAAGCAGTAAAAACGGGGAAAGTTTACATAACTGACGGCAATTCTTACTTTAATCGACCGGGGCCGAGATTGGTTGATTCGTTAGAAATTTTAGCAGAAATTCTCCATCCCGAAATCTTCGATTTTGGCTATCGGGGTAAGGGTTGGCAGCCATTTTTGTAAGTACCCGCAGCTAGCTAAAGCTTTATCTGTATTAATTCTGAATTACCTGCCATACAAATAAGGACACAACAATGTTGTGTCCTTACTTCGCCTTCATTTAACCAAATCTGACATCAATTGATGCAAAAACGGCTATTTTTACATCCCATCAGGGGGCATCAGCACCTTGTCAATTACGTGAATCACGCCGTTGCTAGCTTTGATATCAGCTTTCACAACATTAGCGCCGCTGACAGTAACTTTGCCTGCGCTAACTGCCACATTCAGCGAGCTGCCTTCCACACTTTTAACATCGCCGGATTTCAGGCTAGTAGATAAAACCGCACCCGGAACAACGTGGTAAGTTAAAATCTTAGTAAGTTTGGCTTTGTTGGCCGGTTTGAGCAAATCCTCCACAGTTGCTTTTGGCAAAGCAGCAAATGCCGCGTCTGTCGGAGCAAAAACAGTGAAAGGGCCTTTTCCTTGTAAAGTTGTAACCAAACCAGCAGAGCCCAAAGCCTTTGTCAGCGTCTTGAATTGAGCGTCGCCAGATGCAATAGCAACAATATCCTTAGCAGCGCCAGTTGGTGCCTGTGTAGTGCCAGTTGGTGCCTGTGTAGCGCCAGTTGGTGCCGGTGAAGCAGCGGTTTTCACTTTTCCTGCAACTTGTGAAGTTTGAGTTGCATTAGCAACATTGGTGTTGGAGGTGATGTGAGCCCAAGCCGGGAAACCAATCAACGCGCTAGCGCCGATTATTCCTGCGAAACCTGTCAGTTGTTTCATCCAGCTAGGTAAATTTTGATTTTTCATTGCACTTGCATTTCCTTAGGAGATAAAACAGTGAACATGAATTGTTATGTTAGCCAAATCTCGACAAAAAGCAAGGTTGCCAGAGGCTAAGGTAGAGAGAAAATTCTCTTGCATCCCCGATCGAACAAAACTTCCTTACTATAACGCAAGCTGAGAAATCGGGCATCAACCGCTAAATCGGTAACTCAAAACCTCAATCACCGAACCAGTTTGGGGTAAGTCAGCAGATTTGATCGAAATCGTGTCATTATTCAATCGGCGCACCGGCGTACCATCCATCAGGGCCAAGAATTCATCTAGCGGCACTAAATCGCACGCTGCAGCATCGGCGGCTTGGGTTTTGAAATGTGTCGGAATCACCATCTTCGGTTTGAGAAGTTGCAAAGTTTGCTTCGCTTCCGCCGGAGTGTAAGCTTTCGCCCCGCCGCCCACGGGAATCAGCACTACATCGGGCCGCCCGATCAAGATTTGCTCTTCAATGCCGATCGGGCCAGCAACTCCGCCCAAGTGTAAAATCTTAACGCCCGCTTGCTGCCACAGCCAAGCCACATTGACCCCAAATCGCCTTCCTCCCTCACGGTCTTTTTCCGTCCGAATCCCTTGAATCCGCAGCCCGTTAGACCTGTAAGCCCCTGGTTCGTACAAAAGGCCGGGATTGCCGGCAAATCCGTCGATCGCCCCTTCATCGAGCAACCGGCTGCTAATCAGAATCAAATCTGTTGGCACTTTAGGAGAGCGATAGCCTGCGGTACAGCCCAGGGGGCGAAAAGGATTCACCAGCACCCTCGCACCGCCTCCGGAGAACAAGAAGCAAGTGTGGCCCAACCACTGAACCGACAAAGAATCAGCAGTTTGAGCTTGATAGCTTTCCCATCCAGATGGCAAACCAGTGAAGAAAGCTGCTAGCAAACCCGTCTGTGCGTAACGTATTAATTGTCGCCGTTTCATCTTGTGGTTGCGGTTGTCGGGTGTTGGTCGTTTGTTGTTATACCACAAAACACCGTCAGTCGATTTTAGATTTTAGATTTTAGATTTTAGATTTACTCCACAGATGAATCTGGGATATGGAACTTTCGTCTAAAATTTGGGGTTCACCGCGACGATTTTCGGGGGCTTGTGTCCTTTTGTGGGCCGTTGAGATGCGAAAATGTGCACCCTAGTTTTACCGTAAAGTTCGCAATGCCCACTCTAAAAATCTAGATAATTTGAACACTCAGGTGTGGATTCCGCACCCGAAAGATGCACACAAAAACTCACAATTCACCACCCAACTAAAGCCGCGCCAAGAAATTTCGCAATAATTGCTTTCCCGAAGTCGTCAAAATACTTTCCGGGTGAAATTGTACACCTTCAATGTGCGGATATTCCCGGTGCCGCACACCCATAATAGTTCCGTCTTCAACCCAAGCCGTAATTTCTAACACTTCTGGACAACTCTGCTTTTCAATTACCAAACTGTGATAGCGAGTTGCAATCATCGGCGATTCCACGCCCTGAAAAACTCCGACTCCTGCGTGTTCTACCTGAGAAGTTTTGCCGTGCATCAACACGGGCGCAGAAACAATTTTGCCGCCGAATACTTGACCGATACTTTGATGTCCGAGGCACACGCCTAAAATTGGTAAAGTCGGGCCCAATTCTTTGATTAATTCCAGAGAAATTCCCGCATCTTCCGGCCGCCCCGGGCCTGGAGAAATCACCACTGCTGCAGGCTGCAATTGGCGAATTTCTGCTAAAGAAATTTGGTCGTTGCGGTAGACTTGCACTTCGCTTGCTACGGGCAACTCAGCACCGAGTTCTCCTAGATACTGTACCAAATTGTATGTAAAGCTGTCGTAGTTATCGATGACTATAATCACGGGTTAAGTTAGATTTTAGGTTTTAGATTTTAGATTTTAGATTGACTCGCTGCCTGAAAGCAAGGGTTTCAAGATTTTAGATAGATGCCGAAGATAAAAATAGCTGCAATATAGACGAATAAAACTAAAAATCTCAAATTGGTCATCTAAAACCTAAAATTTGCCATCGCCCAATAAGTTACTGACGGGCGATCGCAATTTGAACGACTGCCCACAAAGGAGGCAGCAGAAGTGCAGCACCGACTATGATCGCAGCCATTGCCGATACCAGAACCGCTCCCGCACCGCAGTCTTTGGCAATTTTGGCTAGTTCGTGGTAAGATTGCCCGACTGTCAAGTCTACCACCGATTCGATCGCCGTATTCAACAGTTCCATGGCTAAAACTATGCCAATGGTGACGCCGATCACAGATATTTCTACAGGTTTGAGTTGCAAAAATAGCCCGAGTCCGATCGCCAAAGTGCCAATAACAGTGTGAATCCGAAAATTGCGCTGAGTTTCAAAAGCATAACTCAGACCCCCCCAAGCGTATCTAAAACTCGTAGCTAAGCTAGATGCGATTTTCCAGGACAGCTCTCGATTGTATTTCAAGGCTTTTTTAGGCTCGTGGACTGTCTGGCTAGAAGAGTCTTGAGGCATGGGCAGAAACTGTGCGATTGGTGATGAAATTGATGGTCTATCTAGTGTCATAAAGAACCAACTTTAATTTACAGAGATGAATGAAAGCTAAACTTTTCAAATTAACTTGATCAAGTCTAGATAACTTTTCTAAGTTTTTACTAAAGTTTTGGTTTAATTTCAGAAAGTTATGTTGGGCTTGACCTGATTTGTTAAATAACCATCAACTTCAGTTATGCTGTTTGGATCGTAAGACCGATCGCCTGCAGCAATTTTTCTTGTCGATCGAGCATTTGAGTCAGACTTTCTTCATCTGGGTGATCCCAGCCCAAAAGATGCAGAAAACCGTGGGCTGCGAGCCAAGCTAGTTCGGTCTTCAGGGGATGTCCTTGCTGCTGGGCTTGTCGGTTAGCTGTATCGATCGAGATGACGATATCACCCAAGTATAGGGGTTCAGATGACTGCATTTCCTCTAACTGAGGACAGTCTACCTCTAAAGCTGCGAAAGCTAGTACATCGGTCGATCGATCGAGCTGGCGGTACTGGAGGTTGAGGGCTTGCATCTCTGGATCGGCGGTTAAACGCAGACTGACTTCGTAGCCCGGAGCCACTGGCACATCTGCCTCCTGGTTTTCCAGCCAAACGCTAAACCAATTTTCCCAGGTTTCGGCTGAAATCTCCCCGCTGGCTGCACTCTCAGGGAGGTTGGAAGCGTCGGCTGACTGCTGGGCGATCCCGTAACAGTCTTCGACGTTCACCTCTATTAACATTTTTTTGCTCTCCTGTCAAGGGATATATTCAATTTTTTTACAAATTCCAATTGCGCGATCGAACGGCAGGGGATTTTGCTGTTGCTGGAAAGATACAGTAATCTGTTAGAAATTGCAACAGGCAGGCAGAACAATCAGCTTAACTCCCGATTAAGAAAAATCAAAAACATCAGCAGAAATTAGAGGCTGATTGTTGGAATCCCCGATTAAGAATTGAAATAGCGATCGAGAAAAGCCAAACCGACGAGTACGCCTAAAAGTCCCGCTGCTGTCAAGGCAAAATGAAACAGAGAAGTCGCCCGCTTGCGAACCATGTTCCGCATCGCCAGCTTGACATAACTCGGTGGGGGTGCATTGTTTGTTGGCGCTGTGGGGGTTTCGGCGGACTCTTCGGAGGCGGGAATTGCTGAGGGAGGTTGACTCATAGTTGTTAGTTTAGAAGGTTAACAGAGGGGTTGCTGAGGACAGACTTGCCACGATGGTAACAAATATGTAACGTTTTGTGTAGGAGTTTTTAGATTTCAGATTGCCGCAGGCTGGTTTCGGGCGGCAGAGAATCGGGCTAAACTTTCTTCAGCCATCAGCCATCCGCTGAACTTCAGCAATAATTCGCCTCACTGTTTCCGCCTCGGGCGATCGCAAATGCTGCAAAATGTCCAAAGATTGCTGTAAATAATTCAAGGCTTTGTCAAAATCTCCCTTCTTATGTGCTAACAACTGTCCTAACATTGCGAAAGTAGCAGCTTTCCCTCGAACATCGCCAATCTTTTCCTTAAGTTCGAGAGATTGTTCATAAAGTGCGATCGCCTTTGCTACTTCCCCTAGATCCGCATAAATTCCTGCTAGTTGGTGCAAAGTAGCAGCTTTCCCTTGAACATTGCCAATCTTTTCCTGAAGTTCGAGAGATTGTTCATAAAATGCGATCGCCTTGGCTACTTCTCCTTGATTGGCATAAATTCCTGCTAGTGGGTGCAAAGTAGCAGCTTTCCCTTGAAGATTGCCAATCTTTTCCTGGCGTTGTTGAATTGAGGTACGATAGAGCGAGTGAGCGATTCACAAAAACCAATTAACTGAAAGTCAAAGCCAATGAAATTTCCTGAAGATAAGTCAACTCATGTTAATAAAAATGCGCCTAAGAAAGGCAAGCAAAATTATATTTGTGTTGACTGTGGCAGGCAATTTAGAGATTGCTATCAAACCCACCAGTGTTACGCGCAAGAAGTTAAATATCAATACCTAAAAATATATGTCAATGGGATGGGTTTTCGTGCGAGCCAGAGAGTCAAAGACCTGCATCACACGACAATAATTAATTGGCTCAAGCAAGTTGGAAAGCTGCTACCATCCGCTTACGATCTAGAGACAATTCCAGAAGTAGGAGAACTAGATGAGCTACAAACCTTTGTCGGATAAAAAAAACACAATCTGGGTGTGGACAGCAGTAGATTACTTTAGACCAGGTATTCTAGGATGGGTATTAGGAGACCGAGCGTCCTAAAACGTTTGAACCTTTGTGGGATGTAGTTAGTAGATGGGGATGCTATTTTTATGTGACGGATGGCCCGAAAGTTTATGCAATGTTTATTCCCGAGAGAAACCAAATTATGTGCCCAAGTTACATGACTTGCGGTTGAAGGTGAAAACACAAGATTAAGACACTATCTGGCTCGCTTAAAACGAAAGACTTTTTGTTATTCTGGCATCAGACAGCAAGTTGCTCAGATATCCAATTAAACTACTTATTCATTATCTCACGTTTAATGATGTTCGCTTTCCCTATTCAATTAATTATTTCGAGCGAGCATTAGTCACCGCACGCGATCGCTAAACCCTACCCCAATTCCGCAACGCCATATCAGAAATTATACCAGCATGAAGGTGTGTAAAAGCTTTGAAGCTTCTGACTTCTGAAAACAGATTTCTGTAATAGCGACAATACTCATCAATCAATTTCAAGGTTGAAATAGCTTGGCGAGGGTTAACCATAGACCTAGCTCTGGTTTGAGAGATTTTGTTCTATTATACTCTGCCGCTTAGTGACAGAAGAGGGGTCAGCAAGTGGGTTAGCAACAGCGTATTCCATCGCAGCTTGGAATTTGGGTAGAGAACGCGAAATCATTTCTTCGTTGGCAGTAAGGGAAATTCGGAAGTAACCGGGTATTTCCTGGGGAGTTCCTGGTAAAACAAATATATCTTGACTTGCTAATAACTCGGCAAAAGCAAGGTCATCCTCCCAAGGTGATTTCACCAAGAGGAAGAACGTCCCATCAGGGTTATACAGGTTGTAACCCATATCCCGCAGTGCGTTCACCATCCCATCTCGCTTGTTTTGTAAATGCTCGATATTTATGTTTAGTTGCTCTAAGTCTCCTAATGCATACTGCATGAGCACACTAGGATAACACCAACCAAAAGGAGTTTGTTGTAGGAAAGCAATGATTCGTCTTATTTCTTCCCGATTAGGCATAGTGGGAGGTAAAGCAATATACCCTATACGTTGACCGGGTGCCATTAAAGTCTTACTATAACCATATACTAAGAAAGAAAATGGGTAAAACTGAGTAGGGCTGGGACAAGTTTGGTTGTCGAAAACAATGCGGCTGAAGGTTTCATCGGAAATAATATAAATAGGCTTGCCATAGTGCTTAGAAGCCTCGTTAAGTATAGCACTCAAACCCTCTAGAGTACTAGCTGAAAAAATCTTACCTGTAGGGTTGTGGGGTGAATTGATAATGATTGCTCGAGTCCGTTCTGTAATTGCAGATGCGATCGCCTGCAAATCCATAGCAAAGGTGTTTGTATCCACAGGCACACCCACCGGAACCGCACCGGTAAAATGCACCATACTCCTATAACCTAACCAGGGTGGAGTCAAAATAATTACCTCATCTCCCTCACCAGCTAACATTTGCAGACAAATCGCCAAACCAACTACAGTACCATTGGTCATAAAAATATCTTCCGGCAATATAGAAAGTCCGCGTTTATCCTGAAGAGCAGCGGATACAGTGATCCGTGATTGTGGAATATTTCCCTTGTAGCCATACCACCCTTGATTTTGCGGTACACTCCAACGCTGTAAGGCTTCTACAAACCCTGGAGGTGGTATTTCATGGGCATCACCGATAGTAAAATCAATACTTCCCGGCTCAGTTCGGCGACTCATATAGGTCGCTTGGGTAAAGAATTGTCTTATAGGGGTCTGGTAACTTAATAACTTTAGTAACCGTGGTGAGATAAAGTGAGTCTTCCCTTCACTTGTTGGATCTGGCAGGAGCTTATTTGGATTATTTTTGTCGTACATAGTAATTGGGTAGTAGTGTATAGTAATTGCAGGTCACGGAACTCGCCTTAACGATAAATTATACTCAGGGACAAAATACCGTCGCCCCCATTCTTGACATTTATATCCTTGTTTACCACTTGTTTACCATAAGTATGAGCGTATTTAATAATTTTCCCCGAAGGACATTTTAAACAAGTGATACTCCTATATACTCAGGAGTATTGATATTATTTTATTAGTTTAACATGATAATGCACCACTACAAACTATCTCACTCTTTACTGCATTACGGCATCAGTTCGCAACAATTTGTAACGCATCAGCCGTAGAACTCAGTACCCTACCCCGTCCACACAAACCAATCCCGGCGTTGCTGAATTGGGGTATGGTTTAGCGATCGCGTGCGGTGACTAATGCTCGCTCGAAATAATTAATTGAATAGGGAAGGCGAACATCATTAAACGTGAGATAATGAATAAGTAGTTTAATTGAAGATATGAGCATTTTTTCGGCTGCCAGAATAACAAAAAGTCTTTCGTTTTAAGCGAGCCAGATAGTGTCTTAATCTTGTGTTTTCACCTTCAACCGCAAGTCATGTAACTTGGGCACATAATTTGGTTTCTCTCTGGAATAAACATTGCATAAACTTTCGGGTTATCCGTCACATAAAAATAGCATCCCCATCTACTAACTACATCCCACAAAGGTTCAAACGTTTTAGGACGCTCGGTCTCCTAATACCCATCCTAGAATACCTGGTCTAAAGTAATTTACTGCTGTCCACACCCAGATTGTTTTTTATCCTAGAAAGATTTGTAGCTCATCTAGTTCTCCTACTTCTGGAATTGTCTCTGGCTCGTAAGCGGATGATTATTAAAGTTCCCTCTTTTTCATC
>JACJNV010000282.1 GCA_014695175.1 Microcoleus sp. FACHB-DQ6
CCTGTGATGATGTTGTTACCGTACATCAAGGAACCTGCTACTGGTTCGCGGATGCCGTCGATGTCCACTGGAGGGGCAGCGATGAAGGCGATGATGTAGCAGATGGTGGCGCTGAGCAAGGTAGGAATCATCAAGACGCCGAACCAACCTACATAAATGCGGTTGTCTGTGCTTGTTACCCACTCACAAAAGCGCTCCCAGACATTGGCGCTTTCGCGCTGTTGTAAGGTTGTTGTCATTTGTTTATGATTGCTTTATTTGGTTTTCAATGTTCGTGACGGCTTTATGTTCCGCCATGTAAATAAACATAAAGCCTATTCTAAGGTTTGTAAAGTATTTTAACAACAGATTAACTAATGAATAGTATAAGTTGAACTTATCAAACTTAATAAAACTGGATAAACAGGTAAGAATGCACAAAAAAGTATGTAAAGCCTGGAAGCGCGTCGCCTTCAGGCATGGAAATATTAAGATACAGACTTTTGCTGGCTAGGTATCATAATGAGAGCCCAATAGGGAACTTCAGCGGGCTCGACATCTGCGATCGCCCGAATTCGCTGATTCGGCATAGTTGCGCGTTCTATATACAGTGCTCGATCGAACTGTCCCAACTCAATCAGTACGTCCCGGACTTTCGCAAAATGCCGGCCCAGCTTAATAATCACAGCAGCATCAACAACCGCCAGTCGATCGCGCAAAACCTCAGCATCCAGCGTCGCAGGCATAATACTTAACACATCGTTACGATAAGTCAGCGGCACTCCCAGCGCAGCCGCACTCGCCATTGTCGAAGAAATTCCCGGCACAACTTCAGTGGTAAATGTCCCCGACAAACGGTTGAATAGATACATAAACGAACCGTAGAGAAAAGGTTCGCCCTCACATAGCACCGCCACATCCCGCCCCTCGCTCAGATGTGCGGCAATTTTCTCGGCAGCAATATCATAATAAGGTTGAGACGATCGCGTCGGACTAAAAGGCAACGGCATCGGAATCTCAATTTGCTCGGGGCGCAGATAATCGGCGACGATCGCCCGCGCCAGCACCTTACCATTTTCCATCGCCGGATAGGCAATCACCGGCACCGATTGCAAAATCCGATAAGCTTTCAAAGTAATCAACTCTGGATCGCCAGGACCAATACCCAAACCGTACAATTTACCACTAGCCTTAGTCATAATTCATCCTTTTTCGCTAACGCATTCACGGCCGCCGTTGCCATTGCACTGCCACCGCGCCGCCCGTGCAACGTAATAAATGGCACTCCCCGACTGTTGGCGGCCAGTTCGGCTTTGGATTCGGCGGCCCCGACAAATCCTACCGGGAAACCCAAAATTAAAGCCGGTTTGGGTGCTCCGGCATCCAGCATTTCCAGTAGTCGGAACAAAGCAGTCGGGGCATTGCCAATTGCCACAACCGCACCCTGCAAGTTGTCCAGCCATAAATCAAGCGCCGCGGCCGATCGAGTATTTCCTATTTGCCGCGCCAACTCCGGGATTTCCGAATGCCAGAGGGTGCAAATCACCGGATTGTCAGCCGGAAGGCGTTTGCGAGTGATGCCTTCGGCCACCATCCGGGCATCGCACAGAATCGGCGCACCTGCGACGAGGGCTTGGCGTCCGCAGGTGGCTGCACCGGGGGAAGCTGCTAAATCTGCAACAATATCGGTCATGCCGCAACTGTGAATTAGTCGCACGGCTACCGATTCTAAATCCGGCGGCAAGCTTGACAAATCTGCTTCGGCTCGAATTGTGGCGAAGGATTTGGTGTAGATTTCTGTTCCGTCTCGAATGTAGTCAATCATTGTTTAAAACTGCTATGGGAATTTGGTGGGATTTGTGAAATAGATTTTTTGAATGAACCGCGAAGGCGCGAAGGACGCGAAGGAAGAAATCTCAAGAGAGATAGAAAGAGAAATGCTTAAAATTTGTCTATTTTTATGGGATATTTTTTCACTTTCAATTCCGATTTTCGGTGCTCAACAACTCCTGCAATTGGTCGATGGCCTGCCGATCGACAAACTCACCCAATGACTCCACAGGCTCTCGAAACCGCTGATACACTCGCAACATTCGCTCGATCGCATCGGGCATCTCGATCGCACTCACCGCCTGAAAAATTTGTCGTCCGAATGGCAAATCTTTTCTACCCGCATAAATGTCGTAACCTTCGATCGTCTCGTCTCCTCGCTCAATCTGAATTCCTACCAGCGTGATATCAATGGGCTGGTGCTGGGCGCAGGACTTTTGGCAACCGCTGAAATGAATGTTAATCGGCAGGTCGATCGTCAATTTTTGCGCTAAATCCCTCACCATTGCTAGGGCGTGACTTTGAGTATCTGTCGCCGCAGACGCACAGCCACTGCTGCCGGCACAAGCCACCAAGCACGAATCTAGGCGAGTCGCCGACGAGTGCAATCCCAAATCGGCGACTTGCTGTTTTACCTCAAAAAGCTGGGAGTTGGGGATATCAGAAATCAACAGATTTTGCCACGGCGTAAGTCTCAGGGTACCGCTGGCTAGATTTTGGGCTAAATTTGCCAAATTCCGCAGTTGCTTTGATTCTAGCCTACCGAGAGGCAGTGCAATTCCCATGTAGGAGAAACCGGACTGTCGTTGAGGATGAATGCCGAGATGTCGGTGATGGGGGAGGGATTTTTCAGATGAGGCATTTTGGCTGTTTTTGGGAAAGGTGCAAGATGTTAATTGCAATAAAAATGGTAAATTCTGCTGTACCCGTTCTAGATAACTTTCAACACCCCAATCTGCCAGCAGGTGACGCAAACGCGGTTTTTTGCCATCAATTCGAGGTCGATTTTTGGTGTATTCAAGATAGGTGCTAGCGAGGGCGGCTAATACTGAAATACATTGCGATTCTTGGATTAAAATTCCTGTATCGCCGTTTAAATGCAGCCGAAAAACGATTCCTGATTGGGTTGAACGACCGCATGCAGCTAATAAAATATCGTTGCGTAAAGCCTGGATCGAAACGGATTCCCCGCCGTCGAAGCCAATACTGAACTTAGGCGAAAGTTCCGACAACTCGGAATGTGTTTGCAGGTAATCATCCCAAGCTTTCACTAGCGGGCGAGTATCCAGTAACTGCTGGCGATCGATCCCTGCTGTCGGACTTGCCATAATATTGCGAATCGGGTCAACTTCAACGCGGCGAGACGCTATCCCCAATTCCTGCAAGCGGTTCCAGACTTCCGGGGCAATTTCCGAGTTCACTTCTCGGATTTGCAAATTTGCCCGATTTGTCACTTGCAAACAGCCGGTACTGTATTGATCGGCCAAATCGGCGATCGTCCAACACTGCTGCGCGTTTAAAATTCCCCCCGGAATCCGCATTCTCGATAAAACTCCGTCTCGGGCTTGGGAACCGTAAAATAAACCCGGACAAGTCGGCAAATCAGTCAAAGCTAACAAATAATCTCCTCCCCGTGCTACGCAGGGAATCCAAAAGTAAACGCCCACAAAGCGCCCCCGAAATCGGCATTCTGACTTTTACAGTTGCGGCACAGCGCCGGAATTGCACCGGACTTTCCCGCTTTCAGGTTTTAGAAAGGTATCACGACCTGACCGACAGAAAGCAAAACCCTCAACTTTCTTAACAAAACCCCTGGCGATCGCCCACCCCTGTCTTTTCATCAGCTTTCCTAATCGCAGTCATCAGTTTAACTGTCGCTCAACCCCTTTACAAACCTTAACAACACCGTTAATAATATAAACATCATCCGAACATTGACAACCAAATA
>JACJNV010000283.1 GCA_014695175.1 Microcoleus sp. FACHB-DQ6
GGAGAGCAAGATTGTGAGTAAAATAAACTGAACCTGTGTCAGTTGTTTTTTTAAGTGGGTCTGATAGAATGTTGGTAACATTATTTTTTGGGATAGGCTAGCTTGTAACAATTCTGCTGCCTATCTTTTTTTAGCATAAGTTGGCTAAATCTTTACTCCATCAGGGTTTCAGGCGGGTTGTCACCCCCCCAGGTTCCCACCTCAATTTCCTGATTTACCCCAATAAACCCTTCATTAAAATAAGTTGGGTCTGTAATAATTAATTGTTAATAGTTGTATTAAGTAGCTAAACAAAATTAATTACGCAACTCAATAATAATGATTTAAGTAGGTAAGCGGGATTAAACCGAGCTATGTAACAATATGTAAACAGGGCTACCTTAGCCACGCTTAGGGATAATGATACTTTACAATCCTTAACATAATTGTGTTTGACAGCGCCTACCTACTTAGCTACTTATTAAATTTACTGTTAACTAAGGCAAATTCGACTCCCTTGAGAGGCAAAATTCTGCATCTATAACTCTGAACCAAACTATAAAGTTATTTGGGCGACTAGCAATTAGGTAGCCGCTAAAATGTGGCTCTTAGAAGAGGAATATTGTCAAATTTTGCCAACTGCTGCTTGAGGTTGGGGCTGAATCAACTAGCCCAAGCTCGATCGCACTCCCTGCAACCTCGATCGAGATTCTCGCCCCATAGCCCCATTGTAAAGTTTTGTTACAATTTTGATTTGGTAGCTTTAGATACAGAATTGTCTGTTATAGTGATAGAAGAGAAGAAAAAACCAGCCCAACATTAATCTAAAGAATACCGAGGAACTCCCTATGTCTACCGAAAATCAAGCTCGCTCTCTGATGATGCGCCACCACCAACTGGTGAAGAACCGCCAGCAATCCATGCTCAACCGCACCGCCACCGAAGTCGGGATGGAAGATACGCACTACTGGGGTCACATTCAAGGCAAACCGCAGCCCAGCTTTCAAGCCAGTTACGATCGCAGCAACGCCACTATGAGCTAGGGCAAGCTCAATTTCGACAATTGTCTACGAAGTTATTACCTATAATTTGGAGAAATCAGTTATGTCAACTCAAGAACAAGCCCGCACCCTGATGATGCGCCATCAACACGTCGTCAAAAACCGTCAGGAATCCATGCTGAGCCGTGTGGCTGCTGAAGTGGGTTTAGATGCTGGTTCTCCAGCGAATATCGATCGCAAATAACTCCTTTTTTCAACGGCGAGATAGTTGAATCGAGTTTGTTGTTTGCCAGCTAAAAATTAATAATGTCAATTACAAAACCGTCGCGACTTCTTCTTGAGTTCTAACTCTAGATTGGAAGCCGCGATTAGTTTTATGGGGAATTGGGAATTGGGAATTGGGAATTGGGAATTGGAAATTGGGTTCAAAAGAATCTAAAATCTAAAATCTCAAATCTAAAATGGTTCGACTGAGCGCTCACGCCGAAGTCTAAAATCTAAAATCTAAAATCTAAAATCTAAAATGGTATAATCCCCTTTCAGCAGATTGAAGGCTACTAGGGAGGTCATCATGTCGGACTGGAAAGAAATTGACGGCGGAGTTACAGCACCCAGAGGGTATCGAGCCTCGGGAATTACAGCGGGCTTGAAGCCTTCAGGCTTGCCAGATTTAAGTTTAATTTTGTCAGAGGTAGACGCGATCGCCGCCGGAGTCTTCACAACATCGACTGTCCGGGCCGCTTGTGTGGACTACTGCCGCCAGCGTTTGCAAGCTAAACCCAGCGCGAAAGCAATTTTGTGCAATGCGGGACAAGCTAATGCTGCTACTGGCGAACAAGGTTTGGCAGATGCCCTCGAAAGTGCCAAATTGTTGGGAGAAGCGCTGAATATTCCTCCAGAATCTATTCTTTTGGCCTCCACTGGCGTCATCGGACAGCGGATAAAAATGGAGCCGCTGAGGGCGGCAATTCCCCGATTAGTTGCTGAGGCATCGGAAACTGGTTCCGATGCGGCGGCTAAGGCTATTTGTACGACTGATTTAGTACCGAAAACGATCGCTCTCGAAACCATGTTTGGCGATCGACCCGTCCGCATCGGCGGCATCTGCAAAGGTTCGGGAATGATTCACCCGAATATGGCAACAATGCTGGCATTTGTAACTTGCGATGCAGCAGTGTCGTCGCATTTGTGGCAAGAAATGCTGAGTCGGGCGGCTAACAGAAGTTTCAATCAAATTACTGTTGACGGCGATACCAGTACCAACGATTCGCTAATTGCTTTGGCCAATGGTCAATCCCGCACACCGGCAATTACGGAAATGGGGGCAGATGCTGAAAAATTAGAAGCGATGCTGACAGAAGTTTGCGTGCATTTAGCAAAGGCGATCGCCCGTGACGGCGAAGGTGCAACTTGTTTGGTGGAAGTGCAAGTTAGCGGCGCGCTGGATGAAGTTTCTGCCAGTAAAATTGCCAAAACAATTGTCGGTTCTTCTTTGGTGAAAGCTGCTATTTTCGGACGCGATCCGAATTGGGGCAGAATTGCGGCGGCGGCTGGGCGCGCTGGTGTACCTTTCGAGCAAGAGAATTTGCGGATTCAATTGGGGGATTTTTTGATGATGGAAAACGGACAACCTAAAGAGTTCGATCGCGCTGCTGCGAGTAATTATATGAAAGCGGCTGCGGAGGGGGAATATTTGAAGGCTGATACCGTTGTAATTCAGGTTAGTGTCGGGAATGGCAGCGGTTTTGCGAAAGCTTGGGGATGCGATTTGAGTTACGACTACGTGAAGATTAATGCGGAGTATACGACTTAAATAAGTCCAGGCCGTTAGAAGTCCGGGCGGTTATAAACCGTGCCTACACAAACAAAACCAGACGAGAGAAAGTTGAAGGCAAATTTCACACAATTTAAACTAAACTTCCCCCCGTGGGGGGGAAAATAAAAAAATCTGAAACCTTTACTCACCGAGTTAATCTCAGCTTTTTTGCTTCTCATTTTAAAATCGCTGAAGCCCTTACAAAGATAAGCTCTTTATGATTTTAACAAAAGAGCGCTAAAAATCTTATTCAGACTATGTTTCAAGACTTTTTAAGCTTATTATTAATAAGTCTAATATGAAAGTTTGAAAACACGCCCTAACCAAAACTATCGGAGACAAACACATAGCCGCCGCCATATCCAACATTATCATCCACTAATATTAAGCCGTCATTGATCTGCGGATCGCCACTCTGAGCAAGTCCGTAATTCACCACGCGCAACAACCGCTGCGGCGTAAATGATTCTAATTCCACAAAATTGCCTGCATCCAGCCATGCTAGTTCTTCGGCTGTTAAACTTTGCCTTACAGTGTCTGGTAATTGACGGGATCTTTGTGCCATTACTTGAGATTGCTGCACAAACATATCGCGGGTTGCCAAGATTTGACGGGGAGAAATTCCCAAATCAAAAATGGTCACCGCTTGATTCGCAAACCACTCTGGATTAGTCCGCAGTTGATTTACCAAACCAACGCCACCAGGACTCGCATTGTGGAGTGCATACACTTTTAAATCGGCATTACGGCGCAGCATTTCGATTACGGTGTTGAAGATGCTTTGTGGATAGCCATTAATACTAAGAATGGCGCAGTTGTTTTCAAAATGGACGTTGTTGGCAATTAGAAATTGAGCTATTTCGTCACTGTCACAGATAATTGCGCGATCGAAACTGTATGTGCTCACTTCGGGATCGATGCTGGCGGGCAAAGACTCTTGGCGAGGTGCAGGGAGGAGTTTTTCTAGTGTACCGTTCACTCGTTGCCAGCACTGTAGCCAGTGATCACTCTGCGATTTATTGACGAGAAATAGTTCACTAATTTCGTGTTGACGGCGTTTTTGTGAAATACCTAGCCAGTAGGAAAATAGCCCTAGTGCAGACGCTGCGATGTATCCTGGAAAATAATCAGCACTCAAGCTGAGGGCAATGCCTGCCACTAAAATAATTACCCCTAAAATCTGGAGGTTTTTAGCATTAGTTCTTCTGCTGCGACTACCTTGTTCAGGAGATTTGCTGTAGTGGAAAAATAGCCATATCCAACTCAAATTGTAGAGAGCGAAGGTAATAATAACTGCGAATTGTGAGGGAAAAATAGCAAGAGCGAAGGAAATGCCGAAAGTTCCCGCAAATACGCTAAAAAAGAAGTAG
Source organism: Microcoleus sp. FACHB-DQ6 (assembly GCA_014695175.1). Classification (GTDB taxonomy): domain Bacteria; phylum Cyanobacteriota; class Cyanobacteriia; order Cyanobacteriales; family Microcoleaceae; genus Microcoleus. The sequence continues at coordinate 4,167 of JACJNV010000283.1, forward strand.
AGAAAAAGCCAACTATTTTCGGGTACGCGAGATTTAAGCTTTTGGTCAATAAAATACAAAAACTGTTTGTGCGTAAAAAACAACATATTTTGGCTGGAAATATTTTCGATCGCCTTTTTGAAAAAGGGATCGGTGAATGCCAACTTTTTATCAGTGACGGTAGTGGGTTCAAAGACAAATGGATGGTTGCACCGTTTACAGCGACCTGAGTTCCTGGTACGATCGCTCAAAATGTTGTCGGTTTGACACTGGACGCATTTCATTCCCATTTCGCTTACTCCTGATTAATTTAATGGATTTATATTATTGGGGTTGTTTTGGGAGGATTTTACCGCAGAGGGCGCAGAGGGCGCAGAGGAAGAGAAGAGAGATAATAAGTAGAAGGAAGAAGGAAGAAACTATGCCCAATGCCCAATGCCCTCTTAAAAGATTTGCCCGTTTAACAAAATGGAATAGTCTTCTCGCTGTCGAATTAATCGATCGCCCTTAGCATCAATCAACACCTCAGCAGGGCGGGGGCGGTGCAGAAAATGTGACGACATCGCATAGCCGTAAGCCCCGCTATCCAAAATTGCGATCGCATCTCCAATTTTGAGTTTCGGTAGCCAACAGTTGCGGCCCAAATAATCCCGCGAATAAGTTGTGTTTCCGCAAATATCCGTTTCATGTCGCGATACATCGTCGGTTTCCCAAGTTGCGATCGCCCGATAGCCCCCGTGCACCGCAGGCACCGATAGATTTGATACAGTTGTATCCACACCGACAATTTGCCGATAGCCCAACCACTTCACCGACACAACTTTCGCAAGCAAAACGCCACAACCTGCGATCGCCGATCGTCCCGGTTCAATCACCAACTCGATCGGGCTAGATAGCGCACTCAATCGTTCAGTAATCGCCGCACCAAACTCCCGCCAGTCAAACACCGCACCGCCTCGATAGGGATAGCCAAAACCACCGCCAAAATCGAGGGTTTTCCAATCGGGCAACAGTTGGGCGATCGCAATTAGCCGATCGATCGCCTGCGTAAAAGCACTCGTGGCATTCGTTCCAGTCCCCCGATAAAAATGCAATCCGGTAATCCTCAACCCCTGCTGCTGCGCGATTTCGTTGGCTTTCTCGAATTCGGCGGGACGCACTCCAATCCGACTGTCTCCCGTCAATTCCGGTGAGTTGAGGCGCAGTCCGATTTCGGCACGGATCGATCGCGGTTGACTCCCGGAATATTCGCAAAAATCTTGGAGTTGCGACAGACTATCGAAGTTAAATCGATGGATCTTCCACTCGATCAATTGCTGAATATCCGCCCTGTTGAGGTTACTGCCGGTGTAGACAATGCGATCGCTCGTAAAACCCGCTTTCAGTCCTAAAAAAACATCCCCCGGTGTATTCGCGTGTAGCCCCCAACCAGCTTGCTGAATCAATTGCAACAGAGCAATATTGCCGTTGGTGACGCTAGCAAAATGAAACTGAACGTGCGGATAGTCGATCGATCGCGTAATATGCTCAAGAGTCTGACTGAGGATCTCGGCCTGATACACATATAAGGGCGAACCATAAGTTGACAAAAGTCGCTTGGCTAATGCTTCCGAGAACGGCGGCGAATGTATTTTGGTTTCATTCTGCAGCAAAGATTCAGTCATATAGAAGAAGGAAGAAGGAAGATGGAAGAAGGAAGAAGGAAGATGGAAGAAGGAAGATGGAAGATGAAGAATGGAAGAAGGAAGAAGGAAGATGAAAAATGGAAGATGAAAAATGGAAGATGAAAGATGGAAGATGGAAGAAGAAAGATTGTAAAATCGAGTCAACAGTCAACAGTCAACAGTCAACAGTCAACAGTCAACAATCAACCTCCTTCGATATTTCCAAATGCGCTGCCCGATCGCCGGTGGCAACCAAAACACATGATCCAGCGATCGCTGGCCCGGAATTTCGCCTAAAACCTCGGTTCGCCATGCCTGCCACATCAGCAGCAGCCAGAGATTATTGCCAATATAGCGATCGCGCATGGCAACTCCAAGTTCTCCCGATAACATCGAGTCGGCCAAATGGGGCTGCCAGCAATTTTGCGATCGCAACAGATTCGGATTCAGCCGATCACCGATCGCAGCCCAAAACTCCCGGTAATACCAAACCTTCAACGGCACACCCATCCCGCGCTTTTCCCGCCAGACAATTTCCGGTGGCAACCAGCGTTCGGACGCTTTTTTGAGGATGTATTTTTCGCACGCACCTTGCAGTAGAAGCTCGCCAGGGAGTTGAAACGTCCATGCTGTGAGGTCGGGGTCGCAGAAGGGCGATCGCACCCACAAACCGCAAGCAAACCCCAATGCCGTTGCCCTCGGCTGAATATTTTGGGCACCTTTGAGCATCAGCGAAGCGCGCCGTAGCCTCGCTAGCAGGGAAGGACAGGTTTTGGGATCGATCGCGTCTTGCAGGTAAACGCTCAAATCGTGAGACTGGATGCGATCGAGCATTTCTGGCGAAAAAATCTGTTTTTCATAACCATAAAAGCGCTGAAATGTCCGCAAATATTGCTGTTCAAAAGTTTCTTTTCCGGCGGGATGTTCTGCACTGTAAACTCCGTGTGCAATCAAAGGCTTGTTCGTCCATCCAGCAAATAGCTGATCGCCATTCTCGCCATTGAATACAACTCGCACGTCTTGCGCCGCCGCCTGTTTGAGCAAAAACAGCGGGGCTGTTGTGCCATCTCCATAGGGTAAATCGAGGGCTTTGGCGGTTGGCCCGATCGCCCGCAACACAGCATCGCCCGTCGCCGCCACCCGAATCAGCGGAATCTGGAAAAAGTCCGCCACCTGTTGGGCGTAGGGCAGTTCGGAATAGGCTTCGACACCAAAATCGAGGGCATAGGCGCGCACCTGCAAGCCTGCTTTCACTAGCAGCGCCGTCACTAGGGAAGAATCGATGCCGCCGGAGAGTAAAACGCCCACGGGTTCGTCGATCGGCAAATCGGCCACTTGTCGATCGATCGCCTGTTGCAACAGCACTTGCAATTGTGCGATCGCCTCATCCTCACGGCGCAGTAGTTGGGGCGCTTCTTGCCAAGCCGATGGCAGCGAGTCCCTACGGGATAGCTTCGCCGCGCGTACTTTCGGCCGATCGTTAACATCGGCGATTCCCCAAATCATCTCCGTTCCGGCTGCTACGGATGCAATTTGCTCGATCGGAGTTAACGGCGCGGGTACGTAGGAAAAGCAAGCATAGCTGTGGAGGGCGATCGGGCTAATTTGAGGGGAAGCAATCAGCGGTAGCAGCAATTGCATCCGCGTCGAAAACCAAATAGTTTCTCCCAACTGCATCCAGTACAACGGCACTCGCCCAAACGGATCGCGCCCCAGCCGTAGCTGTTTCGCTTCTACCGCCGCCCAAGCATCTCCCGGTAAATCGGTTGGCCCAAATCGCCCGCAAGCATTCAGCGTCACTGTGTCAGCCGTGAGTACAGATGCAGAGGCGATCGCCCACTCGGATAATTTGCCCTGCCGAATGCAGTAATCTGGGACTAAACGGCTGAGCGTTTTTGTGCGTGAAGCGAAGCTATCCCGTAGGGAATCGCCCTCTCCCCAGTAGCCTATGAAATGTGAAGGTTTGCCGAGCGCACCCATTAGATGTCTCCCATAATCGTTGTGGAACAGGCATCTTGCCTGTTCAAAACAGGCTGTTTTTGGATAAGTCTATGTAGATATCTCCCATAATCGTTGTGGAACAGGCATCTTGCCTGTTCAAAACAGGCTTTTTTGGATAAGTCTATTTATTTCACCGTGAAAGGTTCAGTGCTGATGACGCGCCCATCCAGGGACATCCGAACTTCCCATTTGCCTGGGGCGGCAGCAGATCCGAGATCGTAAAAGCAGTGCGTATTCCAAACCGCAGTATCGATCGTGCGAGTTTGATACCTACCCTGATGCACAGTTTGACCGCTAGAATTAATCCAGTCGCATTGTAAAGACAACTCACGACCGATCGGAGCATTTTGCAATGTCACCTGGTAGTAGATGCGGGGACTAATTTGACGGTTGACTTGAGTAAGGCTGTCACCACCTTTTTTCGATAGCGCAATCCTGTCTTCTCCTCCCACAACTTGAGCAGTTTTTTGTTGCTGATTTTGCCCGAACAGCACGCCTATACCGATCGCAGAGATAACAACGGCTGTCGAGGCGATCGCGATCCAACGGTTGCGTCGCTGCTGTTGTTCTAGGGCTTCGCGGCGGCGCATTTGGGCGATCGCATCTTCTAAAAGCTCATCAGGAAGATTCAACTCTCGTAAAATTTCTCTTACCTGATCGGGCTCCAATTCTAACTCGCGCTGCTGCGATAACTTGTCGATTTCAGCGACTACCTGTGCTAACTGAGTTTGAGTGAGCCGAGTTTCCATAAAGTTCTTTCCAGTAAAAATTAGATATATAAATCACCGCTCTCTTCTCTTCCTCTGCGCCCTCTGCGCTCTCTGTGGTTAAATTATCCATATTATTCAATAAATAGCTCTCAAAGTCAATTCATAAAAATCATAACCTTGACCTCATAAAAATCATATTTATAGAACTTAGTATAGCTACCCAAAAACCGTTTTTTCTTTTCCAAAAATACTTCGTTGCAACCCGCACCTTAGGTAAAATAGCCGATTTATTTGTGGGAGTGAGTAAATCCTGACTTATATACAGCAAATTCCATGTAAATGTGGTACACTACATTCAGTACATCAGCAGAAAAAATGAAAGCTTATTCGCTCGAGTTTCGTAAAAAAATAATTAAAGCCTATGAACAAGGTGATACATCAGTCAGGAAAGTAGCCCAACGTTTTGATGTGAGTAAAGCCTTTGTTCAAAAAATCTTAAAACAAAAACAAACGACTGGTCACGTTCAACCAAAAAAACAGGGTGGAAGCCTTAAAAGTGTGTTGCACTCGTCCACAGATAAATTGGCCCAGATGGTAGAAAAATATCCTGATAGTACCTTATTAGAATATTGTGAAGATTGGCTAGATAGCTACCAACAATCTGTCAGTCCTAGTATGATGTGTCGCGAATTAATCAAACAA
>JACJNV010000284.1 GCA_014695175.1 Microcoleus sp. FACHB-DQ6
TGTGGGTGCGCGATCGCAATTATCGATTTTAGCCAATTTAGCCAAAAGGTCGATCGGTCTTTTAGTCTGGTTTTGAGTATTTTGGCTTAGGGAGGGGGCGGAGGTTGGGCGATTCCCTACCCTTCACCAAACGCACCCGCGTTGGGGATAGCTTCGCTGGCGCAGACATTTCAATTGCCGACAACCCAATAGAATCTATTAAGATATATAAGACTTGTGCAAATCTTGCCAGTTCAAGGGCGCAAGTCATGACTCTACTGGAGCTTCTCATGTTAGCCGAGCTAATCTCTGCCAGACGAATACTCAAGACCAAACTCCTCGACTTCTTAGGACTTCCTGACAATTGCCAAGACAAAACCGATCATCTCGTCAACCGAATTGTATCCCTGCTGGAAGAAAATCCAGCCGAAAAAGAAAGATTTTGGGAGACATTCAAAAGTGAATTAGCCGTCGATCCTGCTGAATTAGAAGCAATGCTCAAGTGTTCGCCAGCAGAACGCCAGCAGTGGATTGAACAAGACAAACTCCCTGTTCTAGAATACCGCTCTTTCCGCAAATCAGGAATCCATTTAGAATATCCCGTTCACGACAGAAGATTCATCTTAAGTCTAACGCCAACCGATATTAATAATTGGCGCAAAGAACCCAAAGGGCTGATTAAAAATAATCGCCCAATACCCCCCCCAATCAATACAGAAAAACCTGAACAAAACGAACAATCGCGAGTAGCTTTTAGTTCCGAGTGGGAAAAAATCATTGCCGACTGGAAAGAACAAGGTTCGGCGGAAATTTCAGCAACCTTCCAGCTAGCTTACTGGACAGTTTGGGCGTCGCGCTGGGCCAAAGAAAATCAGCTCAACAGCTTTAAAGCAATTAAATATAAGGAAGTCTACGAAACTCACCAGCAGGAATGGTACCAGCGAAAAAATCAAGCAGTCAAGTTACTGATTGAAATGCCCTACGCCATGCTTTACTTCTACCGTCCGGCGGATTCTGACAAATTATATCTCGAACTGTGCGAGGACCACGAGGAAATGATGAAAGATGCCTACTATTGGGATAAGTGGGATTTTTTCTATCAGAACCGCAAACTTGTAAATAAGTGCCGCGAATGCGTGTACTGCGAAACCAAAGATTATTACTCGCTTTACTACCTAGAAATCAAGAGCGATAAGTTTCCCGATTTTAGTTTTTCTTTCCACACGCCGTACCCAATCGGCAGAAAATTTTTGCCGCATCCAGAAACGCTGCCTTATGTAGACCACGTAGAACAGGACGGCATTTTTCGCTTTGGCCGCCCGCTGCTGGAACAAGAGAAAGCTCTTCACACAGAAAAGGATGTATTGCTCAAGTTTGAGGCCGCTTTGGCAGAAGCGAAAAAGTTTGTTTAGTTATGAGTCATTAGTCATTAGTAGACTTATTGCCGATTTTTTGATTGATAGGGAAACCAATGATATCAAATCTGTTAGCAGCGGAATTCTTCAAAATCTATTCTCTTTATCTGCGTGAATCTGCGTCAATCCATTGTCATCTGCGGTTAATTTCTATTTTTTAAACCGCAGATACAGGCAGATAAACACAGATTAACGCAGATAAATTAGATTAATTCCGGTTGCACTATCGGTGATTGTTGACGGTTGACTGGATTTGACGCCCGACGATGCTACCGGATTTGATATGACTTTTGAACTTGGATTATTTGAATGCTGCCGCCAGCATAAATTTTGGGTTGTTGAGTTTCTTCGGAATTGTACGATCGCAATCCCACTTCTGCCAACCCACTCGCCAAGCCAGTTTCGCTCGACTTCCAAGCAGTTTCAGTCTCAAACAACCACAAAAATACAGCCAATCCTGGCAAAAATACCGGATTTGTAGGCGAGTGAAAATCTACCAAAATGAATAGACCACCGGGCTCGATCGCGCGGTACACTTTTTGGAAGATTTGTCGCAATTGCGCCCGTTCCATTTCGTGCATCGCAACGCTGCTGTACACTTATATCAAACTGACAATCCGCCAAAGGCATCGACTCAGCAAAAGCTTCTACATAATTGGCTGATGGTACATTTTTCGTTGCCCATTGCAGAGATAATGGCGAAGCGTCAAGTCCTGTGACATCCTGGAAATATTGCACCAGAAATTGCTTAGTTTGAGCGCTACCGCAGCAACGGTGTAAAACTTTAGTTTCCGCGATGACGGTCGAATTTTCCCAGGCTACTTGAGTCAAACGAGCATTGCCGCCTACCCTCAAAGCAGCCAGACGCGCGATCGCATCGTACAGTCACTGATACCGATAACTTAAATCTCTAAAAATAGTTCCCATAGTCAAAATTATGTATACCTTGCTATCGACTTAAGATATTATTAAGTTATATGATAAAGATAAGTAACAGAACTGAGATATTGGGAGAGCTGTAACCGCTATGGGTCGTGTGGGAGTATTGCTATTAAACTTGGGCGGGCCAGATCAAATCGAGGATGTCCGTCCTTTCCTGTTCAACTTGTTTGCTGACCCGGAAATCATTCGCATCCCGTTTCCGTGGATGCAAAAACCGCTCGCCTGGTTGATTTCGACCCTGCGCTTTCAAAAATCCCAGGAAAACTACCGCCAAATCGGGGGCGGCTCTCCTTTGCGGCGGATTACCGAGGAACAAGCCGCTTCGCTGCAAGAACGATTGCAGTCCAAGGGACAAGATGCTCGAGTTTACGTGGGGATGCGCTACTGGCATCCTTTTACCGAAGAGGCAATCGCCAAAATTAAGCGCGATCGCATCGAACATTTGACAATCTTGCCGCTGTATCCTCAATTTTCCATCAGCACCAGCGGTTCTAGCTTCCGGCAGCTAGAAGAAATGTGGGGCAAAGATCCTGCCCTCAAGGATATCGAATATACCGCGATTCCTTCTTGGTATAAGCGGCCAGGCTACATTCAGGCAATGTCGGAACTGATAGCCCAAGAACTAGACCACAATCCGAATCCCGATCGAGTTCACATCTTTTTCAGCGCCCACGGCGTCCCCCTCAGCTACGTAGAAGAGGCTGGAGACCCCTATCAGCGCGAGATTGAAGATTGCACTCGTCTGATTATGGAACATTTGAACCGATCGAACGAACACACTCTAGCTTATCAAAGTCGGGTTGGCCCGGTGGAATGGCTCAAGCCTTACACCGAAGACGCGATTACCGAATTGGCAGAAAATGGAGTCCAAGATTTGTTGGTAGTTCCGATTAGTTTTGTTTCCGAACACATCGAGACTCTGCAAGAAATTGACATGGAGTATCGAGAATTAGCAGAAGAATCGGGGATTAAAAATTTCTACCGAGTGCCCGCCCTGAATACTCATCCGGTGTTTATTGAAGCTTTGGCCGATTTAGTCATCGACTCGATCGAATCTCCCAGCGTTAAATTCTCGGATGTTATACGCCCTTCCAAGACAGTGAAAATGTACCCTCAAGAGCAGTGGGAGTGGGGTTTGACCACGGGGGCGGAAGTCTGGAACGGTCGTGTGGCGATGATTGGTTTTGTGGCACTATTGCTGGAGTTAATTACGGGTCAGGGCCCGCTACACTCGATCGGATTGCTTTAAATTGACAGTTGACAGTTGACAGTTGACTGTTGACTGTTGACTGTTGTTACAAATGACTAATGATATAAAATCCCTTGGTATCGGAATTATTCATCTGTCTCTTCTCTTCCTTAGCGCCCTCTGCGGTCTCTGCGGTTAAATCATTCCGAAACAACCGCAAACAATATGACTAATAACCCATAACTAATTACCAGTAACTAATCACTAACTAATCAGGATCGCGCTTGCGGCGGCGGGGATTTCCCCTCTCGCCCGGTATTCCCTGACTTTTGTACCAGCGATACCACTCTTTAGAACTGCGAATTGCCAGCCACAGCAGCATCATCGCAACTAACCCTCCCTGCCGCGGTGCGTCAAAGGCAAATAAAACCAAGGAAATGGACAGAACATCTTGGAGGAAAATCACCCAAATCGGCAAACCCCGCAGCCGATAAAACCATCCTGCTTGTACCAGTTGCAGCACTAAAGCCAACAAACCTCCGACAATACCAATTATCCACAGCATCCAAGGGTGAGCAATAATTTCCTCGATCGAACTTACCTGAGCGATCGCAATTCCCATAATTGCTCCTACAACGGGGCTGAAAATAATTTGCACAATTTGTAGCACCCGCTGTCCCACAAAAGTTTTAGAAGCAAATAACTCTAACAGCGACCAACTCACCAAGATGGTGATAGCCACCTGGGGGGGAACCCCCGACAATAAGGGTATTTCCGACCAAAGTTTGTCAATCCGCAACAAACCAATTAACAGCAGGGGCAGGGCAATTCTCATACCCCCTGCCGCAGACGCTGAGAGTGCGGCTAGGAGTCCAACCATAATAATAATTCAGTTTCTAACGTCAGCTAAAGCCTCGATCTATTTCAGAATTTAATTCCCCTGATGGCTGGCTGTGATTTGAGCGAGCGAACTCAAATTGCGGCTTGAGGTTAAATATCACCTTCTATTCTAAGTGTATCTGCTTAATCGCTGCTTGGCACGGCGAGATTGTCGATCGACACAAGGCAGTTGACTGTTGTCAGGAGAAAGGAGGCAGCATTCAACCAGGATTGTGATTAAATTAGCTTAAGCACCCGAAGCTTTTTTCTGACAACAGTCAACAGTCAACAGTCAACAGTCAACTAACTTCTTATGTCTGATTCATTATTTGCCGATGCCAGCCGCCGATTAGAACGAGCCTTAAAATATGTTTCCCTTTCCGAGGATACGATCGAACGGCTGAAATATCCCAAATCCAGTTTAATTGTATCGATTCCCGTGCGGATGGACGACGGTTCCCTGCGAATTTTCCAAGGTTATCGGGTGCGCTACGACAATACCAGAGGCCCGTCTAAAGGAGGAGTGCGCTATCATCCAGAAGTATCCCTTGATGAAGTGCAATCTTTAGCATTTTGGATGACTTTTAAATGTGCAGTTTTGAACTTGCCCTTTGGAGGAGCCAAGGGCGGAATTACTCTCAATCCCAAGGAATTGTCGAAACTGGAATTGGAACGTTTGAGCCGGGGCTATGTCGATGCGATCGCAGATTTCATCGGCCCGGATGTCGATATTCCCGCGCCGGATGTCTACACCAATCCCATGATTATGGGTTGGATGATGGATCAGTACAATATTATTAAGCGGCAGCTTTCTCCGGCGGTGGTGACTGGTAAACCAGTGACAATTGGTGGCAGTTTGGGCAGAGATACCGCAACAGCAATGGGTGCTTTTTTTGTAGTACAAACTCTTCTACCCAAATTTGAGCTAAATCCTCAAGATACAACTGTAGCAGTGCAAGGTTTTGGTAATGCCGGTGCAGAAATAGCTGAACTGCTCTGGAAAGCAGGTTACAAAGTTGTTGCTGTCAGCGATTCCCAAGGGGGAATTTATGCTAAACAAGGGCTGGATATCCCGAGTATTCGAGGCTTTAAAAACTCTAACAAAGGTATCAAAGCTCTTTACTGTGAAGGTTCGGTTTGCAATATTATCGAACACGAAATCTTGACAAATGAGCAACTTTTAGCATTAGATGTAGACGTGCTGGTTCCAGCAGCTTTGGAGAATCAAATAACGGAAGCCAATGTTAATGATGTTAAGGCTAAGTTTATTTTTGAAGTAGCTAACGGGCCGATTGATTCTGCTGCTGATTTGATTTTGGAAGCGAGGGGAATTCAGGTAATCCCTGATATTTTAGTCAATGCCGGAGGGGTAACGGTTAGTTATTTTGAGTGGGTGCAAAATCGCAGCGGGCTTTATTGGACGCTGGAGGAAGTCAACCAGCGGTTGAAGCATAAAATGGTCGAAGAAACAGAAGCAATTTGGAAAAAATCTCAGGAATTGTCAGTTTCCATGAGAACTGCGGCTTACGTGTACGGGTTAAATCGACTCGGAGAAGCGATGAATGCGAAGGGAACGCGGGATTATTATGTGAATGGTTGAGAAAAGTGCGGTAAGATTGCCCGAGCGCACAATCTTACCGCACTTATTCGATAAGAGTGCAGTCTACGAAGCAACATGGCAAAACTTAGCTTTGAATTATTGGGGAATTTTAGGCCTGCACGCAGCAGTTTATTTAACCGTAACTTTGCTGCTGCAAAAGCGGAAAGATATTTTCAAATAGAGATTTCAAATAGAGATAAATGATATTACTGTTGATTTGTGAGTAACTAGCTGCGTATACTATCTAATGTGAACGAGAACTTTAGCTTAGGTATTCCGCTTGCCTGTAAGCGACTTGTGATAATATCTACAACTGCTTTATATGACATATCATCTTTAGAACCAAATGGGATGCCTGCTTTCCATTTCCCATTTAAGGTGACAGTCAGTGTCGCAGGTACTATAAATCTTCGAGGCGATACATAGGCTTTGCTTGTATATTTTTCTTCTGCGTTTAGGTTTACTTTAGTAAAATCCGACAGGTAAGTTTCTAGCAGTAACCAAAACACTCTATCTACTGTGGCTGCCAAATAAACTTCTGGGAGATTCCAAAGAAATGGCTTGATAAAGACAGTCATTCTTGTATCTCCGATGTTGTCTATGTAATTATCATCTTTTGGTATGGACTCTAAATACTTGTTAACCCGATAAAGATTTAAGTCAAGACCGCGTTCCGTTAACAATGCCGTCATATATCCTTTCTTATCAGCAAGGTTAGCTAGCCGGACAAGAAGACCCGTCTTACTATCGCGTAGGGTTCTGGTATCTGTTGGCAATACTTGCGGCTTACTTACTAGAGCGATTTCTTCATTAAATAGTAGTTTAACCAAATCTTGTTTATAAGGATATATTCGTTCTATTGCCTTGCGACAAAACTCATGATATGGATAATCTCGGTTGTCAGGAGCTAAAAATACCCCTGCTTCGCAGTTAAGTAAACACTTATTTTTTATAATAACTAAAGAAGCTTCATCCACAGCTCTCATATCTACATTAGCCAGTTGAGTTAACTCATAGTCTTGAATGTATTTTAATGCTTCTTGCCATATTCCACATACTTCTATAACGAAGCCATTAACTAATAATACTTTGACTGAATATTCAGCCCTGTTTTTGTATTTAGAAGCCGACTCCCAGTTTTTTGAATAATTACTGCGCTTCCTAAAAATATTTCTGATGAAACGTATCGCTGAGTTCCCGCTTGTCCCGGTCGATAATTCGCTTACATTTATGCAAATATGTATCACAGTCAAAGGCAAAATAGCCTTCTTAACTCTCCCATTATCTCGCCAATACAGAGAATCTTCTATGAACTTCAGGTCTTGTTTTCGGGCTGATTCTACACCTAATATAAAACTGTAAGGGGCAAGGTTAGCTAGCGTTTCCCGTAAAAGTGTTTCTGTTGGACGTAATTTCTTAACCTTGACTTTAGTTCCATTCAACTGCGGGCTGTGCTGCTCAATACGCTCCTGTTCTGTAGCATCAAGTAGCGATTCAGGCACTAACTCGTAATAGATGGTAAACAGCTTTTTTCGTTGCTTTTGTAGTTGATCGAGTCTGTGGTGGCTGTCACCTGCCCAGCGGGTACGTAGATTCTTTGCTTTTCCTATGTACCAAATTATAAAATTTTCGTCTATAACATAATATATTCCTGATAGTTCGGGAAGTATAGCTCTGTTCTTTAAACCGATATGGGGTAATTGCAGGATATCTTGGTCTACATTCATGTTTTTGTTCTATATTTGCTGCGACGTATTTCTATAGATCATATTCGCAAGTTCGCCAGCTAATGTCAATAGAGAGCGCAGTTTTTATTTAGCATTTTTGTACAACTCAAAAAAAGAAATCCCCAGGCTTTGGGGATTTCTCATACTTAAGCCGATCGCTAAATCTATTTAGTCTCCGGCATCAAACACTTATCGGAATCGCAGCCCGCCGGCCCCGAATCCATCATTTCACCCAAATCATAGCGACTTAGTGCCGCATGAAAAACATCTATTTGGCGGCGCGCTAAAGTCTCTTCCACCATCTTGGTGTAAATTTCCTTGCTCACCGGTTCAAACGGTAGACGCGGGAAAGTTTCAAGAGCATCAAACCGAGCCAAAAGCGCTGCGGAAATGTAGCCTTCATCATCGCGGATGGCTTCATAAATCCGAGTGCCCAAACTTTCCACTTCATTTTCGCGCAGTTCAATCGTGGCCGAAGTGTTATGTCTGACATAGAACTTTTGCACCTGCATATAAAAGTCCATTTGTGCCGCCGCCGAGAACTTGTTAATGTCAATTTCATCAGCACCGGGCAAGTCAGCCCAACTTACCGCAACAGGTATTTCTACCAGCCATTCTGTACAGCGTTCATCGAAGGGATTGTTCAGCAAATTGCCGTTTTCATCCTTGTCAGATTGAGACGGAATCACGTTGTATCCGTAGTCGATGCAGGCGAGGGCTACGGGGTCGTTTTTGCCGAAAGTGATTCGGCGAATGAAACGCTGGGCTTTCGGCGGATGCCAGCCGGGAGAAGCACCTGTCAGCAGAGATTTAGTACCCGATGGTTGAACCGTTGTGCAGCGATTTGGGCGTTTTAAGGAATGGCGATCGCAATAATCCCAAACTACCCGATTGACAATCTCGCGCCAACCCGTCAAATACTCTTCTTCCCGCTGTTTAAAAGCGATTCCTTGCGGAGTTTGCGGGCGACCTTCCCCCCACCAGCGCAGCCACTCAACGCCGAAAGCGTGAACGAAGAAATCGAACAATCCCGTGAAAGATACGCCGACAATCGGGTCTAGCTCGCGGCTGTATTGATAGCGGGGTTCAAGAAATTTGTGATTGAGAAGTACCGCGACAGATAGAGCCGCCGCCCTGAAAGCTTCCTCCTGTTCTTTGAAATTGTAAGGGTCAATTTGATTGAGGTGAACCTCAGAAAGATTACAGTGGAAGTTAGAGCCGATGATTTCCAGTTTTGTTACCCTAAAGGCTTTTTATCCTTTAGTTCTACAGATTCGATTTTCCCTGTAGCTCGGCGTACTTTTTCATCTACTTTAGTTGTAAATGCCCCGCACTCTTGCCAGGATTATATTCTTCAATAAAGAAGGTTCACCCAGTACGCTCTACGGTGGTAAAGGATTGTTAATTCCCTTACTTACCTCGGAGTTAACATCTCAGTCTTCTCCGATTTTGCGAGGTTTTTTACGTGAGGCAAAATTACTTACCACACGGGTTTAAGCCCACACGGACTAACCGATGCTCTAACTCGCCAGCAGTCATATTAGGATGGCGTTCCTGCAACCACTCTTTAGCTTTTCCTTGGTCGTAAGCTTTCAAAAACTCACTTCTAAGACTCGGTGTTGAAAGTAAATCAACGTTAGATCGAGCTACAGCTTCCCCGGCCCATTGAATCGCGCCTTCGCCGCTGTAATACTGTTTGCGGACAGCATCAATACATTCTTCTAGTGTAGGTTTGGTATGGAAAACTCGCGTATGGTTGGCCATCCGAAGGGCATCGCGTTCTGGATCTATTCTCCAGTTGCCGCTTTCATCTTGTTGCCACAAATTATTTTTAGCATTTGCGGCCAGTTCGTCATCCGCAAAGAATTGCCTCATTCCGGCACTGTTATGCGTCAGATAACCATCGCAGTAGAAACAATGAGCTTCTTCAACTTCAATATCGTAGGTTTTGACATGATCGTAACTGCCTATTCCTTTGACTGTGACTGGAATATCTAATGAGATATCAGTCTCAACGATATAGCGTTCATAATTAGCATCAACGGTGCGGGAACCTTGGAACCCCATTTCTCGCATCTCGCTGTATGTGTAAGCTTCCCGCATTATCACACCGGGAACGGTAAAACCATACATTTTCAGCCCTTGACGCAGTTCTCCCTTAACAGAGTAAGGTGAAATCAAAGCGTTATAACGCTGTTTAAATGCTGGAATCGTGATGCTGTACTTAATTTGCCATCCTTGTTGCTGGGGATAATTGGTGAGAATTCTGCCAGCAATACCCAAGCTGGATAAAACTGCACTTATTTGTCTCACAAATGACCGATATACTGAGGTCACTAGATGAGGTGGTCCGCTATTAATAGATCCGTCACTGTCCATTAATCCGGCTAGATAAGCTGCTCGGATATCTACTGAACCCTGCAAAATAAAACTAGGAATTGCTAAGGGAAGATTTGGCTGCTTGATGTAGCGATGGAAATATTCAGCTAATCGTATAGATGAACAGATGGATTTAGCGGTATTTTCACCCTTGATGTTGCCATGAGTAGCAGTCAAGCCAAACAAAGCTAAACCAGCATTGATTTTAGCTTGAATTTTAGGTGTCAATTCTGTATCTAAGGCGTTCATTGCCCATTCAACACGGCCATAGGGTTTACCGTATTTATTGCGACCAATAGCTACATAACCATCACCGTGAGTAAACCCAATCAGCCAAGCAACTTCACTTGTCAGTTCAGGAATTACAAACGCCTTAGCTGTTCGGCTTTTTGAGGGCCTAGACATTGTAAAGTCAGCAGGCAAATGGGTAATTGTCCCAGGTAAAACTTGTGTGTTGTGCAGGAGGCGATCGCCCTCAGCTAAATTAGCCACTGATTTCCACACAATTGTGCCTCTAGCATCTGCCAGCACTGCTTGAGAGTGGTTTAAAGTTGCTCTAGGATAAGTGCCATTAGTTTCTATTTCGTAGACATCTTGAAATCCTTGGTCGAATTTATCAACCACTCGCCTGAATCCTAGAGGAGTCTGCACTAAGTCACCCACTTGCACATCGCAAATGGGAACGAGTCCTTTAGAAGTATGAACTAGGGCATCTTCGGGCAAACAGCGGCGAATATTTCCTGCGACGATCGTGACCGCCGCTTCATCTATCAAAAGGCAGCATTCAACTGAATTTAACGGCCGCCCTAAAGCTTTATTCAAAATAGCGGTGCAGCGCTGATACAGATCGGGCAATTTCACGGGATTTGCTACTCCGCCAAAACCTTTTAAAGGTTCTCCCACCGGGCGAACGTCGCTCAAATCGATGAATACTTGAACTTCTCCTGCAAATCTTTCATCTGTGGATAACTCCAGCAAAGTTTGATAGGAGTTTACCCAACCTTGGCGAGAATCTCCGACATAAATAGTTGCGGTTTTTTCTGCTATTTTTACTTCTGTTTCTTCACGGCGCGACTGGGCGGGTCTAGAGCCGATTTCGCCTTGCATGGTTAGGGTTAAACGGTTGCGAATCGGCGGCAGTTGGTTGATATATTGTGGTTCCAAGACTGCCCCAGTGCCGCAGCCCATCATTGCCAAATCCATCAACAAGCCAAAGGAACGCCAGTCGATAATATTTGTTGAGGAACAATTATATGCCCCGGAAAAATTCTCTGGTTGCTCGATCCATTTGCTGCCACCTACCCACAGCCAGCGACCTGAAGCGAGGGTTTTGAGCTGGTTTTGCATCCGGTGCAGCAGTTGTGTTTCTTCGGGGGTGAGGTTTCCAAGCTTTTGCAGCCCCTTGACTGTTCGATCGCACACTTGGGCCCAAGTCTCCCTTCCCGTCTCGGTACGGCGGCTGTAAGTCCTAAAAAATACTGGATTGGCTGCGGGTGCTGTTTCGGGGAAATCGGACAGGTTGCGTTTCTCGCTGGCACTCGCTCGCTCTAATTCTCGAACCATAGGTTGTGTACTGACGTGTCGGAATATATCAACAGACTACGAATATACAACAGGATTCAGATTTAGGGTAAAAGGTTAATATATTTGACAATTTGCACTAGATATGGGGATCAGAAGTGTACAAGCTCGATCGGGCGATCGGCTCAAAACTTGACAAAAAAACCCGATTTCTTCCTGAAACCGGGTGAATAGCAAATCTTGTCAATTGTCAATCCTTTGTCAATAAAAACTCAATATTGGGTAACAGCGGGTCTTGAACAACCCCCACACCGTTAAAGCCCCAACGTTCGAGTAGCTTTTTTATTTGAGAACCGGAAATCGATTCTACTCCGAATCGATCGGCAACATCAGCAGCGTGGGCGTTGAGATAGCTCAAAGCGTCATAGTCTTCGCGAAACATCAGCAGGTAACTCACTGCCGCATCTGGATTGGGATTGGCACAGAGATATTTGCCGTCACTGCGGGAACGTAGCAAGTAAAAAACTTGAGATAACATATTATCTTGGTTGCCAAAATAATATGTTACCTCAAATTGGGAATTGGGAATTGCCCAAACGATTTTAGACTGATAATTTGAGATAGTAGAAAAGTTGAGTTTTTTTCAACTTTCTACCTAAAAACTACATAATTGATGCCTAAAATCAATCTAAAGTCGCTGGGAATCTAGCAGTTAAATCAAAGTCAGTGCTAAGCCTTTAATCCCTCGCCCGTCACCAATTTGACCGACAATCGAAGCTTGACCGGTCGTCAAATTGATATTGTACAGGCTGGAAACTCCGCCAACCTCGATCGCAGCCAAAGCCGTCTCGTTACCGCTAACACTCCTGATATCAAAGCCGAGAACGGTACCAGCATCAATTCCCAAAGATCCGATCGTATTCAACACTCCATTATTCGGCGGATCTTGCCGCACCAAAACGTCTAAATTGGTGTCAATTGCAAATAGTGTCGTCGAAGTTGCCCCCGCAAAGTTATTCACATACGCAGCCCCAACAGCCGCGCCGGGATTGCCAGAATTGCGATCGCCCGCAGCATAAGCCAAATTCCCGTCGAGTTGAATTCCCCCCGTCAGCGTGTCAAAATCCACAAGTGCCCCAGTATCAGGGTTGAGGCGGGCGTTTTGACCGGCTTGATTGACAAACCGAATTCGATCGACTGTCGGATTGAAATCAAAACCCGCAGCCCCCGGAGTTAGGGGAACAGCAAACTGCCCGCTACCGACTGGACTTGCTTGCCCAGTAACGGGATTGATCGCGTACAAGCGATTGCTAGAACCCACACCGTATAACACACCGTTAGCGGGGCGAAAATCAATTCCCAGCAAACTTTCTCCCGGCTGCAACCCTGTAACTGCCACGTCGCTGAGAATTGCCCGCGGTGCGGCCTCGTTAAAACCGACAATTGTTTCAGCGCCATTTCTGACAGTTAAGGCGTAAGCTGTAGGCAAAGGCAAAGCCAAACCGTTAATCTGTCTCCCGTCGGCAATTTGACCGACAAAGGAAGCTTGACCGCTACTTAAATTGATATTGTACAAGCCCGAAACGCCCCCAACTTCCAGCGCCGCCACTGCCACCTCGCGGCCGCCAATACTCCGGACATCAAAGCCGAGAACGCTAGTAGCATCAACTCCCAAAGATCCGATCGTATTCAACACTCCATTATTCGGCGGATCTTGTCGCACCAAAACATCCAAATCGCTGTCAATTACAAACAGGGTTGTCGAAGTTCCCCCTGCAAAGTTATTCACATACGCAGCCCCAGCAGCCGCCGGATTTGACCCAAAATTGCGATCGCCCGCAGCATAAGCCAAATTGCCGTCGAGTTGAATTCCCCCCGCCAGCGTGTCAAAATCCACAAGTGCGCCGGTATCCGGGTTGAGGCGGGCGTTTTGATCGGCTTGATTGACAAACCGAATTCGATCGACCGTCGGATTGAAATCAAAACCCGCAGCCCCCGGAGTTAGGGGAACAGCAAACTGCCCGTTACCGACTGGACTTGCTTCCCCAGTCATCGGATTGACAGTATACAAGCGATTGCTAGAACCCACACCGTAAAGCAAACCGTTAGCCGGCCGATAATCAATTCCCAGCAAACTTTCTCCCGCTTGCAATCCAGTCACGGGAAAATCTGAGAGTACAGTTCCCGGATTGGAAAGACTAAAACCGACAATCCGATTAGCAGGAGTTAAAGCATAAGCCGTTGTCCGCGCTGGAGGCGGGGGGCTGGGAACAACGCTGCCAATATTATTAGTGAAACTTGCCTGGTTAATCGCACTTTGTCTCACCCCTCTGAGAGTAGCGAGAAATTCTCCAGTCACTCGGTCTTGAATAACAGTATCGTTTCCAGCTTCCTGAATATTCAAGTCGCTAAAACTAAGACCTCCCGCCAAACCGATTAAATCTGTACCGGCTGTAAAATCGGCGATCGCGTCCGCATTTGCGAAATTAGCACCGCCGCTGGTACGACCGGGATCTGCCTCAGCATAGCGCCTCAAAACAAATAGGTCTGCCCCGTCTCCCCCTATCAGGATATCAGTATCTCGATCGCCCGACAAAACATCATTCCCGGAGTTGCCCGATATGGAATCGCTGCCTTTTCCGCCCACTAAAAAATCGTTACCGTCTCCGCCGTTAATAGTGTCGTTCTCTAAATCTCCAAAAAGCGAATCTTGACCTAAATTGCCCTCAATTAAATCGCTTTGTTTTCCTCCATAAATGCTGTCATTACCCGAGTTTGCCGCAATGGTGTCATTCCCCATCAAACCAAAAATTAGGTCATTTTCTGGAGTTCCTGCTAGCAAGTCTGCTTGGGCGGTGCCTCTAATTTCTGCCATGCTCTAATCACCCTCTAAATTTGATACTTCTGTTGCCTAACGGCGGTGGTATTCTCAGTCAAAATATCACAAATTCGCACTTTTAGGAGAGTTTTTCTTATTTTCGGCTGTAGGGGTGGGTTGGCATAAAAGTATTACACGCAGCTAAAATGATATATAAAGCCCACCGCGATTCAAATAAACCCACTCCTACATACAGATCGCTTAGCCGTATTTTATAGTTGGGTGTGTAGCCAAGGGCGATCGCAGCTCAACTGCAAACAGGCAAGCTGAAATTTTTAGCGGTGCGAACCTATGAATTTTTTTACTGCGTTCATTAGTAATATACGCTGACTCTATAATTTTGGATCTGTACAGTCAGAATTTTTTTTTCAACTTTAATCTTAAAGCCTGCGAAGGTGGGCTTTGTGTGTAGCGGCGACAACTATCGAGCGGTAGAAAGTGGATTATAAATGCGGAATTGGCATAATAAGTTAGTTGAACCGTCGTTTTCAGACGACTTAAGCTTTCAGGCAGGGGTTTAAATCCCTGCCTGAATCGGAGTTTCACGTTTGAGCTCTTCCCCTGCTTTTTCAAGCTTTCAGCAGTGCTTTAGAAGCTGATTCCCCTGCGAGTCTCAGTTGGGATCGCAATTTGAGGTTCAACAACACCAAGACAGTCCACTGACTGAGTATGGAGAGCAAAAAGGTATTTCCGGACGCGGCTGTCATAGACGGCCAAAACCCAATAAAAAATGTTGAAGACAACCACAAAAAAGGAGCTTTTTCTGGGGTAAGCAAGAGCATAGATAAGATCACAGGTAGCAACAAGATAGCGCTGCCGACTGTCCCGACGGCCCAAATTTCCTGATTTCGGGTTTTTGTAAATAGGAATAGTTGGGTGATGGCTGCGTAAATTAGGATGAGATTCAGACAGCAAATTACCCCACCAAATCCGTTTATCTCAGGTTTTTCCAACAGCGCCCAAGGTGTTAAAATTATTACTGAGCTGAGGAAATTGATCGCGATCGCAACTACAGCCGGGCTTTTATCGCTCCAAATTAAATCGAGTAGTGGGTAGCGCCGCCAAAGCTTCTGATTGCTGGGAACGATTTGTTTCCGATACCTCGCCCAATCGTACAATGATTGTCTGTCAGATGTTAAAGCTGCAATTAAAGCCAAGAACATCACCAAATTCAAGATAAGTAAACAGATGAGATTAGCGTTGTCTGGGGTGTCTGATTGGAGTGCAAACCCTAAAAATATTACCTGACAGCAGATAACTAGCAAATAACTTTGCCGCTTGCTCAAAACTGTAGCACTGGGATTGGGAAAGCGGCGCTGCCATCCCTGCCACATCCAGTAGGTTCCTGTACCACAAACCAAGAGAGACAAAGCAATGCCACTCGCAATATTTGTACCCACTGGCGAGTAAAACCATTGCAACTTGTCTAAGTTTTCAACTAACGAATCGAAATCAGTTTTATCAACTAGAAAAAGCGGATATCTCAGCATAGCAAGGGGAGACAAAAAATGTAACACATCCAAAGCAGTTCGCGTGAGCGGAAGCCAAGAAATCCCAAACACAACAAAAACCATAGCGCTAGCCAACCAAGGTTGAAATCCTCCCAACCAACTGGTTGTCAATCCAAATAGCATGGCAGTGCTGTAAAACAAAGCACAGCTAGCTGCAACCGCTGTGTAGAAACATAAAATTTCATTCAGGGGTATTTGAGCAGCTAATCCAGCGTACAGGTGCAGGGGTACGGCCAGAATTGTTGCTAAATAAAGTAAAATTGGTACGCCAAGAATTTTGCCCAGAAAAATTGTTTTGGCAGACTGGGGACTGAGGCGAATAAAGTTGAGCGTCCCGCGGCGTTCCTCCTTGTCTAAGTCACTGACAAGTAGATAAGTCCCGGCTACTAATAAAGCTAAGACGCTAAATATGCTCAGCCAAGTGAATATCTCTAGCCACCACATCGGCCAGTTAATGACAAAGTTGCTGAAGGCATCTCTGACGCAGATTCTTTCATAGGGAGGGGCGTCATCTAAGCAAAATCTGTGATAGATGGGGTTAGTGTACGACCCCTTAGGAGGGGGAACGGGTATCTGAGCGCTGACAGACTTGAACAGCAGCACTTGAGCGCTTAGGGAAAAGGCCGAGGCGATCGCCATATTGCCAGTATTCAAGCGGCCTTTGATTTCTCGAAATAACTGGGGATTCCAGTTGCCTATTTTGTCTAGTAAGTGGAGTGTCATTGGTTATTGGTGATGAGGAATAGGTGACGACTCAGTTATAACTCACTGTTCATCTTGGTAACGAGGGAAAAAGCTTCTTAGGATGCTTGCTTGTGTCCCATTTTGAGGAAGATGGTTTCTAAGTCTTCTTGAGCGCAATAGAATTCGGTTAGGGGAATGTTGGCGGCGACGAGTTCCCGTAATAAATTTGCTGCATCTTCCGGGCTTCCTGAAAAATCAACGCACACCTGTTGATTTTCCGCGATTATTGTCCAATTTTCCTGCCCAGGAAAGTTTTTTAGTTCCGAATGATTCCTTCCCCTTTTTCTTCCCATGCTTTTTCAAGCTTTCAGCAGTGCTTTAGAAGCTGATTGCCCTGCGAGTCTCAGTTGCGATCGCAATTTGAAATTCAACAACACCAAGACAGTCCACTGACTCAGTATGGGGAAGAGCCAAATCGGATTTGCTGACGCGGATGCCAGATACGGCGAAAACCCAATCCCAAATGTTGAAGACAACAACAAAAAAAGACACAAAAAACGAGCTTTTTCTAGGGTAAGGTAGAGCATAGATAAGATCACAGGTAGCAACAAGATAGCGCTGCCGACTGTCCCGACGGCCCAAATTTCCTGATTTCGGGTTTTTGTAAATAGGAATAGTTGGGTGATGGCTGCGTAAATTAGGATGAGATTCAGACAGCAAATTACCCCACCAAATCCGTTTATCTCAGGTTTTTCCAACAGCGCCCAAGGTGTTAAAATTATTACTGAGCTGAGGAAATTGATCGCGATCGCAACTACAGCCGGGCTTTTATCGCTCCAAATTAAATCGAGTAGTGGGTAGCGCCGCCAAAGCTTCTGATTGCTGGGAACGATTTGTTTCCGATACCTCGCCCAATCGTACAATGATTGTCTGTCAGATGTTAAAGCTGCAATTAAAGCCAAGAACATCACCAAATTCAAGATAAGTAAACAGATGAGATTAGCGTTGTCTGGGGTGTCTGATTGGAGTGCAAACCCTAAAAATATTACCTGACAGCAGATAACTAGCAAATAACTTTGCCGCTTGCTCAAAACTGTAGCACTGGGATTGGGAAAGCGGCGCTGCCATCCCTGCCACATCCAGTAGGTTCCTGTACCACAAACCAAGAGAGACAAAGCAATGCCACTCGCAATATTTGTACCCACTGGCGAGTAAAACCATTGCAACTTGTCTAAGTTTTCAACTAACGAATCGAAATCAGTTTTATCAACTAGAAAAAGCGGATATCTCAGCATAGCAAGGGGAGACAAAAAATGTAACACATCCAAAGCAGTTCGCGTGAGCGGAAGCCAAGAAATCCCAAACACAACAAAAACCATAGCGCTAGCCAACCAAGGTTGAAATCCTCCCAACCAACTGGTTGTCAATCCAAATAGCATGGCAGTGCTGTAAAACAAAGCACAGCTAGCTGCAACCGCTGTGTAGAAACATAAAATTTCATTCAGGGGTATTTGAGCAGCTAATCCAGCGTACAGGTGCAGGGGTACGGCCAGAATTGTTGCTAAATAAAGTAAAATTGGTACGCCAAGAATTTTGCCCAGAAAAATTGTTTTGGCAGACTGGGGACTGAGGCGAATAAAGTTGAGCGTCCCGCGGCGTTCCTCCTTGTCTAAGTCACTGACAAGTAGATAAGTCCCGGCTACTAATAAAGCTAAGACGCTCGATATGCTCAGCCAAATGAATATCTCCAGCCACCACTGCGACCAGTTAATGGCAAAGTTGCCCAAGGCATCTCTGACACACTTTGTATCATAGGGATTGCCAGTCTCTATAGTGCAAAATCTGTGATAGATGGGATAAGTGTACTCGCCATTAGCAGGGGGAACGGGTATCTGAGCGCTGTAATACATGAACAGCAGCAGTTGAGCGCTTAGGGAAAAGGCCGAGGCGATCGCCATATTGCCAGTATTCAAGCGACCTTTGATTTCTCGAAATAACTGGGGATTCCAGTTGCCTATTTTGTCTAGTAAGTGGAGTGTCATTGGTTATTGGTGATTAGGAATGGGTGACGACTTAGTTATAACTCACTGTTTATTGTGGGAAACAGGAAACGAGCAAATTAGGATGCTTGCTGGTGTCCCATCTTGAGGAAGATGGTTTCTAAGTCTTCTTGAGTGCAGTGGAATTCGGTTAGGGGAATGTTGGCCGCGACGAGTTCGCGTAATAAATTTGCGGCATCTTCCGGGCTTCCTGAAAAATCAACGCACACCTGTTGAGTTTCCGGGATTATTGCCCAATTTTCCACCCAAGGAAAGTTTTTTAATGCCGATGTTAGCGCTTCTAATTTATTTCCTAAAACCGACATGAAAATTTGCTGGCGGCTGAGGCGTTTGTAAAGTTCTTGTAACGGTGCGCTTTCGACCAGATATCCGAGTTCCATGATGCCGACCCAGCTACAAAGTTCGGCTAAGTCGCTGAGGACGTGAGATGATATGACTACGGTCATGCCGGCTTCTTGCAAAACTTTGATAATTTCGCGGAACTGCATTCGGGCGATCGGATCTAAGCCAGAAACGGGTTCGTCTAACAACAACAATAGCGGTTCGTGGATAATAGTTCTCCCCAAACTCAGGCGCTGTTTCATTCCCCGCGAAAGGGTGGAAATTAAGCTGTTGCGCTTGTTGGTTAGTTGCACGAGTTCTAACACGGAGTTGATTCGCTCTCGCCGGCGCGGTTGCTGGAGGTTGTAGAGTCGGGCAAAATAGTCTAAATAATCCCAAACAGTCAAGTCGTCGTAGAGGGGAAAGTCGTCGGGAAGAAAGCCGATGCGCTGTTTGAGAATCGGGTGCGATCGATCGCGCAACAACCTATCCCCGTTGATGTAAATTTCCCCTATAGTCGGTTCCTCAGCCGCCGCCAGCATTCGCAGCAAAGTAGTTTTGCCGGCACCGTTGGGACCGATCAGTCCGCATACTTCGCCTGCTGCTACTTGCAAATCGATGTCATTGACTGCTATATGGCGATCGAATTGTTTCGTCAGCCGGCGAGTTTCTATTGCTAGTTGTTTTGCCATGTTTGGAGGGTGAATGAAATTTGATGCGGTGTATCCCTGGCATGGAAATAGAATTCTACAACTAGCCTAGCCGTTCTTCCCTGAATTGTCAGCCCCGTTCTGAAATTAAAAATTCAAACGCTTTTATATCTGCTATGTCCGAGGCCCACGAGCATCTAATTTACCTGAGAAAGGCTATATATCAAGTCTGCACGGAAAATTCCTCTGCATCAATACCCCAATTTACCCAGCGAATTGCCTCCCTAGCAGATGTCAGGTTAGGCGGCACTCTCAAAGCGTGAATGAATCCCGTACTCGGACAAGTCATTTTTAACAAACAAATCGGCTCGACATCGGCTTTATCTATTTGTAATAGTGCATATTCCTGCCAACTATCTATTTGTTTTGCTTGCAATTCTTGACAAATGCGATCGTCACCAATTCCTTCAATTAACACTCGCCTCTGTTCGGCATTCTCTTCTGTTAAAAGCCATTGGGATTGCCATCTATTTGGGTGGAGTTGGCCGTATTCTTCAGGCAATTTGACGCCGTGCTCATAGTAAAAATTCCATCCGTCCGCAAACTCAATCGCAGGTTCTCCTTCCGCGTGCAAGCGGTTTTGACGGTCAAAGCGAAGGTGGCGGGGGCGATCGCACACCGCGCAAAACTTTTCAAACGGAAATATCAAACCGCAATGCTCGAAAAGCTGCTTTTGGCAGTGATGTATTTCTTGTGCCTTTTGGGAAATATTGACGCCTAATGAAGAGATATACAATTCCGTCAAATAGATTTCTTTAAACAAAGTCGTGGGGGTTTCAGGGGATTTAAGGGATAACAAATTATTGGGAAAAACATTCCCCATCGTTTGTTCCGATCGCACATAGCTGTCAGCCAATTCGTACATTAGCGAACTCAGTGTGCTGTCTGCTTCGGGCTCGATCGTCATGCGATCGAGCTCATACTCCCACACTACCGGACTTGCAAAGTCTCTCACAATCGATTGGGACATCGTTTCCCAGTTTAGCTTTTCCCCCAATCTATTCCTGTCCCATTCGTCTGAGCAGTTTTGTGAATGGTCGTGTTTGGGCAAGTTGAATATTTGGAGATAAGCGTCGCGGGGACTGGTGCAAACAATAACTTCGGGTTCTTCTTTGCCAATAGTGGCATAGGCAAGTTTGACTGCTGCTGTGGCTTTTTCAACCTCAATTGGTATAGTCGAGAGAGTAAGATGTTTTTGTGCGTCTTCGCCTAACAGACTGATCTCTGTAAGTTGATTGTTTTCGAGATACAGTGTTGTCAGATTGTTGATACTCCCCACAGATGAATCAGGGGGATTCTTGACTAAGACCACAAAGGGACTTTCAAAGGCGTTATCAATGCGCCTCTACTGACTTCTTTGAGACAAATCCCCAAAGTTGCCGCTACTTTTCTACCGATATTGCCTGCCCCATTGCAATCTGCATTAATCAACAAACCTTCAAGAGTGCGATACAATCCGCGCTTAACTCTTTGACCGCTTGGTTGCCACCCTTCTGGTTTTTCGCAGAATTTAGGTAGCAAATCAAGGTCAATAAAGGAAGCCTTAGAAGTATATGATTCTTCGGTTTCCACAAACCGAATCCCGTATTGTTCGCATAACTGAGCAATACGGGATTTTAGCCTACCAGTTGGAATCTGAACAAAAATTTGATTAGTTTTATTTCCTAAATTAATACCATTTTTCATTCCAGCATTCCAGCCGAATACTACAGTGCCAATTTTATTGAGCAAGCAATGATTTATTACTTTTCGAGCTGATTTGTTGATAGCATCCCGCATGGTGCGATTGCGATTCTCAGTTAAAAGCTCCAACCGCTTTGACCAGTAACCATTCGCTTTCCCTTTCATCAAAAACGCAACACGCTTGTTATATCCTTGATTGATGGACTTCAGATGTCGTCCGTCAATTATCAAGCTACTCCCTACATTGCTGATACAAGTCAACCAATTATTCATCCCGTGGTCTATCATCAATGCCTTAGATTGGTCTACCTCTACTTGAACATCTTTCGACTTGTAAACCAACTCTAAATAGAAGGAACCATTTCGAGGTAGAATTCTATACTATCTGATTGCTTTGTAGTCTAGATTGCTAGGCATAGGAAGATAAAAAGCATCCAAACCGAACCAAGTTTTAACTTTGCTGCCCAATGGGAATCTCAGTAATCCATCCTTAAGCCGGACAGAGCGACCTGTATAAGTCACTAAAGCTAGACCGCCTTGTCGATAATTTGGCAATCTAGGTCTTTGGGTTACAGTGCCTTTACCCATTCTTTTCAGTAGTCCCATGTAGGATTTAAAAGACTCAGCGACGGTAGTTAAAATCTGTTGCGCGGTATCGGAATAAAATGCTTTGTAATGCAAGTTCTGATTTTCTGTGCCAAGCACTTTGTGCAACTGTGCCCTACTCGGTATTTTGCCTGTTTTAAAGTACATTTGACGAGCATAATATATTCCGCAGTTCGTCAACTTCGACGACTCGCTGCAAAGGAATTCTAGAATTGCTTTTAAATCTTTAGTTGGGCTGATTAAATTCTGTTGACATCCAAACATATTCTCTTTCTTCCTTGTTACATTATACTAGCAGAGTAGGATTTCCTTGTGTCAAGAATAAACAATATAATTCTGTTTGTATTCACGATTTGACCCCTGCTGTAGATCGATCTACAGCACGGGTCAAATCTGTCGTAGCCTATCTTTTGCTATCAAGGAATTAATTGAGCACAAAGATGTTAGGCGACTGAAGTCGCTGCCGCTTTCCTGCCCATGTCGGTAGCCCGGGGCTTCTCGCTCGTTTTTTGGTGAGCGAGCCGAGGAAGCTGATGTCAGTAATTTGATTGTGGTAAAGATCGAGTTTTGTCAGATTGGTAAACGAGCCGAGGGAGCTGAGGTCTTTAATTCCAGTATGGCTGAACTCAAGTTCTGTCATGCTTGAAAGTATCGGCTCCGCTGCTTCAGGGTCATCCGTGCCAGCCTTGTTTAACAACACTTCAACTGTGTACCTTGCCTCTTCTGAAAGACTGTCAATATGCCTGCACCAGTCGGCAAAGCGGCTAAAACTCATTGGCTCGTTTGGTTGTTTTTCTGACATAAACCACTCGGAGAGGGACAAAATTTTAGTTACAACTGACATCTTGCACCAATATCAATAAGGGGCTTTTTTGTGGGTGGGGGCGGGTTTATTTAACCTGTCTATACTATTTAAAGCTGTTGGTGAACCCACCCCGACAGATTATTGAGAATGGTGTAATATTTAAGTTACAACTGACATCTTCTTACTGAATTAAGTCTTCTATTTCAAATCTTGCAGCTTAATCCGAGGATCGACAGCTTTCAGCAGCAAATCTGCCAACAAATTCCCAACAATCAACATCGTCGCACCCATCATCAAACTCGCCATTACTAAATACAAATCTTGATTGTTCACCGCATCCAGAGTCAGCTTTCCCAAACCAGGCCAATTAAAGAAATATTCGGCAATAAACGCACCGCTCAACAAACTAGCAAACTCAAAACCCAACAGCGTAATCAACGGATTAACAGCATTCCGCAAAGCATGAACGTAAATTACTCGATCGTCCGGCAAACCTTTAGCCCTTGCCGTTCGGATATAATCTTGACGCAGCACGTCCAAAAATTGTCCCCGCATCAATCTTTGCAAACCCGCAAAACCAGTAAGGCTGAGGGCGACTGTTGGCAAAATTAAGTGCCAGCCGTAATCGAGGATTTGACCCCACCAAGGTAAGTCTGCGTGGTCAATGCTTGTCATTCCTCCGACGGGAAACAGAGGCGAAGTATTCTGAGCAAAAAATAGCAGCAGCAACGCTGTGATAAAGCTGGGAAACCCTTGTCCGGTGTAGCTGACTACTTGCAGAACTCGATCGACTGTGCGGTTTTGATTGACGGCGGCGACTATTCCCAAGGGAATCGCGATCGCCCAAGTCACAATCAAAGAGGCGATCGCCATTAATAACGTCGCCGGTACCCGTTCCCACAGCAGAGAAGCTACAGATCGCTGATACACAAAACTCGTGCCAAAGTTCCCCCGCGTCACAATTTGTTGCAGCCACAGCCAATACTGCACAATAGCTGGTTTATCTAAGCCGAACTGCTGTTCGAGTTGCTTGAGTGTCTCCGGCGAAATCTTGGGATTTTGGCTCAAAGTATCCAAGTAATTTCCCGGTGCTAGCTCAATAATTGCAAAACAAAGAGCCGATGCCAAAAATAGGGTTAAAAGTGCCTGCAACAGTCGCTTGAGAACATAAGTAAATGTCTCGCTGCCAAACAGAGAACTCAACCCTCGCCAATCTCGATTAGACTTAATAGAAGTCATGCTATTTTAGATTTTAGATTTTAGATTTTAGATTTTAGAATTGAAGAAGTGAAGAATTGAAGAATTGTGAATGATATTAATTCCGGTTGCATCGGAATGATTTAACTACTCTTGACGCAGAGATCGCAGAGTCACAGAAGAGAGATGAATAATTCCGATGCAAAGCTCAAGAATATTATTTGTCAGTAGTTTTTATTCAGCAGTCAGCAGTCAACTGTCAACTGTCAACTGTCAACTGTTAGCAGTCAACAGTCCACTGTCAGCAGTCAACTGTCAACTGCCAACTGCCAACAATTAACTGACTAATACTCCACTAGCGTGACGATCGGCACATCGGGCAATTTCTGCCTGCCGCCCAAAGCCTGCAATTCAATGATAAAAGCAAAACCGACAAGCTCGCAGCCAGCTTGTTCCAACAATTTAGCCGTCGCCGCCGCTGTTCCGCCAGTCGCGATTAAATCGTCCACAATCAGCACCCGGCTGCCCGATGCCATCGCATCTCGGTGCATCTCCAGCCGATCGACACCGTACTCCAACTCGTACTCAGCAAAATGAACCGCACCTGGCAGTTTCCCTGGTTTGCGGACAGGAATAAAGCCTATTCCCATTTTATAAGCTAAAGGCGCACCAAATATAAAGCCCCGCGATTCCATGCCCACCACATAGTCAACAGACATTGCAGAGCATTTTTCCGCTAAGCTGTCAATGGTGTAGCTGAGCCCTTGCGGGTCGCGCAGCAAAGTTGTAATGTCTCGAAACATAATTCCCGGCTTTGGGAAATCAGGAATGTCGCGAATCAGAGATTTGAGATCCATAAGCTTGCAGATCGGCGTTGAGGGTAACGAGACATCAAAAATGCTACAATAATAACGTCAAAATTTTAAAATTTTAAAATAAAAATTAAAACTAAGAACTCTTTTAATTTTTATTCTTTAATTGCTTAATCCTTTACGTACTATGTAAACAAATGTCATAATTCCTTAACAACAGGGTTGAATATCAACATTTGTCACCCTAAGATCTAAAGTCAAAAATCTAATATCTAAAATCCAATGATTAAGTTGGCAGCACGAGTGGGTGAGGTTTCTCCTTCTATAACCTTGGCGATCGCAGCTAAGGCTAAAGCCATGAAGGCCGAAGGGATTGATGTCTGTAGTTTGAGTACGGGAGAACCCGACTTTGATACCCCCGAACACATTAAAGCAGCGGCAAAACAAGCTTTAGACGAGGGGAAGACTAAGTACGGCCCTGTGTCTGGGGAACCGCAGTTAAAAGCTGCGATCGCCCGCAAACTCCAATCTGACAACAATCTCAACTATCAACCAGAAAATATCCTTGTCACCAACGGCGGCAAGCATTCCCTCTACAATCTGATGATGGCTCTGATCGAGCCGGGAGAGGAAGTAATTATTCCGGCTCCCTACTGGCTGAGCTACCCTGAAATGGTGAAACTCGCCAGCGGCAAGCCAGTAATTGTACGGACTGATGCTTCTACAGGATATAAAATTACACCGGAACAACTGAGTCGAGCGATTACTCCCAAAACCAAGTTATTTGTACTGAATTCGCCTTCTAACCCGACGGGAATGGTGTATACTCCGGCGGAAATCAAAGCATTGGCCGAGGTGATAGTCGATCGAGATATTTTAGTCGTTGCTGACGAGATTTACGAAAAAATTATATATGACGGCACCCAACACGTCAGCATCGGTTCCCTCGGCAAAGAAATCTTCGATCGCACCCTGATCAGCAGCGGTTTTGCTAAAGCTTACTCGATGACAGGCTGGCGAATCGGTTATTTGGCCGGGCCGAGCGAATTAATCAAAGCCAGCAGCACCATTCAAGGTCACAGTACCTCAAATGTGTGTACCTTTGCACAGTACGGCGCGATCGCAGCTTTGGAAAGCAGCCAAGAATCTGTCGAAAAAATGCGTCAAGCTTTTGCCGAAAGGCGTCAGGTAATATTTGAATTACTCGATGCTATCCCTGGAATTAGCTGCATCAAACCAGACGGTGCTTTCTATATGTTTGTCAACATCAGCAAGACTGGAATGAATTCTTTGGAATTTTGCGACGCTTTCTTAGAACAGCAGCAAGTAGCAGTTATTCCGGGGATTGCTTTTGGTGCAGACGACCACATTCGCTTGTCTTACGCCACCGATTTAGGCACAATTAAAAAAGCCGTAGAAAGACTCGATAAATTTGTCCGCAGCATCTAAAAATTCGTCTGTTGACTGTTGACTGTTGACTGTTGACTGTTGACTGTTAACGGTTAACGGTTGACTGTTAACTGTTCACTGTTCACAACTGACAACCAACAACTGACTAATCACTAAAGCTGTTTAGTCATAATCTCTTTGAGCAAATCCAGTCCCTTCTTAACTCGCCGAGAAACAGTCACCGCACTGATACCTAAGCGTTCAGCCGTTTCTTTCTGCGTCAAATCGTAGAGAAAAACAAACTCCAATATCTCGCGAGTCCGTTGTTCCAACATAGCCAAAGCTTGCTGTACGCGAATTTGATCCTCTTGCGCCAACTGAAAACTCCGATACTTAGTATCGGGCATCAATTCTCCCAGACAAGTAGCCCCCTCATCCTCATCTTGCATGGGCGCGTCCAAACTCAGAGGCGATCGGTTGAGATGGGCCAACTTAATTTCTTGCCATTCTTCTAAAGAAACCTCAAGGACTGCTGCTACTTCAGCATCCGTAGGTTTGCGGTTTAACTGCACCTGCAAATCCTTGATCGCTGCTACTGATTTGCGTTCCAGGGACTGCCAGTGGCGGGGAAAGCGCACAGAAGGGCTTTTGTCCCGCAAGTAGTGTTGAATTTCGCCCCGTATGTAGGGAATTGCAAAGGAACTAAAAGCGTGTCCCTTCGCGATCTCAAACCGCTCGATCGCCCTGATCAAACCAATACATCCGACTTGCAGCAAATCGTCATAGCTTTCACCGCACTGGTTGATCCAGTGGTAAACTTCTTTTCTGACCAGTCCAATATTCAGTTTAACTAACTGATTGCGGATTTCATTCGATCCAGAAAGTTGGTACTCGCGCAACAATTGCAAATTTTCGCTTTTTAGCTCGTTCGGCACTGTGGTAGACATGGTGACATAAGGGTTGGTAGAGCAGAGGACTGAGGTTGCTTTAGATCTAGCTTCTTATCTAGTCTAAAACAATTCACTTTTAGCTAGTGTAATCCTAGCACTTAATAGGTGTGATACCTGACACACCAGTTTAACTTTCGGAACATGAACGGATTTAGCGGGATTATCAGAAGGTTTTCGGCATAAGGCAGACTTTTAGCAGGTAGAAGGCCTTCAGCACAATCCCCCATTTAACCAGGTTTTTTGAAAAATATATTATAAGCTGAAAGCGCTTTGAATACAATACTTTAATTAATAAAAAATCAAAACTTCATAACTTGCCACTCACCACAATTAAATCATAAATTTAGTCATTAGTCAACAGTCCTAAGTTATGTTGCTCAAGACTGTTGGCTAATGAAGAGCGAGCAGTACCTTTAGGATAAAAAACTACTCAAGTTCGATCGATCCAGAAAGCCAATTTTACGAGACAGAAGGTTCAATGCGAGCGTAAAACAAACCCCGAATTTTCACGTCCAGAGCCGGTCTAGCTCCCAAATCAGTATCAGAAGGCTGCGTGCTCTCAAAAATCCCGCCGATTTCGCCAGTGGCGCTGTTGACTTTAGCAACTTGGAGAGAAATTTTGCCAGCTTTGGTGCTGGTGTCAGCTACCTTAACATTAGCCCGCACACGTTTGGAATTGTCAGAAGCCGGAAGCGCTACAGCATTGTCATAGCCAGTCGCTACCCCGCGACCTTTAGGGTCTAAAAAGCCTGCGCTGCGGTAAGAAGGAACGTTAAACTCCCCTCTCAAATCGGTGGAAGTATTGATAGCAACCACTCCGGGTTCGGAACTGGCTACCAGTTCTTTAATAGTGAACAAGAAAGGTACTTGCTCTCCGCCCGGTAATTGAATGGTAATTGCTTGAAAGTCCAAGCCGTCCTCTTCTTTGAAAGTCAGAGTCCCGTCATTACCCACCTTGAGTGTACCTTGAACTTGGTCAATGCTCGACGTGAACCGTGTCAGCAATTTACCAGGCACAAATTCCGCCTCTTGACGTTTGTTTGCTGGTTCTTCCTTGACAAAATAAGTTGTGGGCTGCAAACACAAACCACTCAGTTTATAGGTAGCACCCGCTTCGATGGGGATCGATCCCCGAGAAGTTTCTGCCAAGCTAGGGCAGTTATTAGCCAAGCCAGTACCTCTAATCTCGTCGTAGGTGAGCAACTCGGTAGTTGCCACCGTTGTGTCAGAAGCAGAAGAACAAGCAACCAGCGCACTCATGCAAAATGCTAAAAGTGCAACAATTAAAGCACGATATTTCATTGCCAACCTCAATATCCAACATCGGATTATATTAAGAAAAAGCCCTACTTCGAGCAAAATATAATTGCCCGCCGGCAGGCTAGGCCAGCGCTTAGGGCAGCATTTAGATCCAGATCGCTCGCTTCACAGACACCGGCATTGATTCAAAAAATCAAGCTAGTGCGCCGTGAAAATAAGCATGAACTTATGATTTCTCCATCATGTTCGGATCGCAGCCCAATACACATGGTACGACGGGTTGTGCTCTTTTCCTGACTTGGACTGCAAATTAATATTGCTTAAGTCAACCTACTTAAGTTACTTTGCTTATGACCCCGAATGGCGATCGCGACTAGCTCGATTAGTCGGTTGACCAAAAGGCTGGGGACAAAGGCCTTGTAGATTTCAAAGGAAGCAGCGGTATGGACAACGGCAAAGATTTAGAGTCAGAAAAGTTGCAGTCTCAAATGCAATCAGTGACAGAGGCGATTCGGACTTTAGCCGAAAGTTGTCAGGGAGACAGTCTGCTGCTTTTGGCCCTGCTGCGGAGACTGGA
The DNA here is from genome assembly GCA_014695175.1 of Microcoleus sp. FACHB-DQ6. Lineage (GTDB taxonomy): Bacteria > Cyanobacteriota > Cyanobacteriia > Cyanobacteriales > Microcoleaceae > Microcoleus. Next base: position 29,075 of record JACJNV010000284.1, read on the forward strand.
AGCTTCGCACCGGGAAATTCGGGACGGTTTGTTTCAAGCGTCTTTTCCCGACAACCGCCAAGCACTTTACAAACTGCTCAGGAATATTGAAGCCAATGGCGGCTGGCCTTACATCCACCGCATGAAACTTCGATCGCTCTTGGGGTACACCCAACAATTATTATCTCCTCTAGAAGATTCTCCAGCCGAGCCGCCAGAAGACTCGGCCGAAACTCCCCAGGACGTTAAATAGTTTTGAGTGATGAGTTTAGTGAGTTTTACATTAACTCATCACTCATCACTGAGCTGCGCGATCGCACCTATAACCCGTAAGGTGTAGGAGCTAAGGGTATCGGGTTCGGCACCGTCGGGAATATCGGCGTCTGGCCGGGCATTGGCAATAGTCCGGGAGTCGCCGTCGGGGCGATCGAACTAATTGATAGCAGAGGCGAATCAGGCACACTAACTGTCGGCGGAATCGGAATCCTCGGAGTCGGCGTCGGAGGCGAAGTTGGAGTAGGAGGCGAAGTTGGAGTAGGAGGCGAAGTTGGAGTAGGAGGCGAAGTTGGAGTAGGAGGCGAAGTTGGAGTAGGAGGCGGAGTTGGAGTAGGAGGCGGAGTTGGAGTAGGAGGCGGAGTTGGAGTAGGAGGCGGAGTTGGAGTAGGAGGCGGAGTTGGAGTAGGAGGAAGAGTTGGAATTGAATCTGTAGTTGAACTTGACTCTGTAGTTGCAGTTGAACTTGACTCTGTAGTTGCAGTTGCAGGTTGAGTTGGATCTGTAGTTGTGCTGGTAACTGTAGTTGTAGTTGTAGTTGTAATGGTGGTTGGTCTGGGGGTACCCGTCCCAGTCACAGCGATAAAATCATTCGCCTCGATCAGCGCCGCCGGAGTGTCTGTCAAAATTGCTAAAAGCTTGCCATCTTGCGTCGTAATTACTGTATCCCTGACATTTGCACCGTTACCTTGGCGAACTTGCAGTTGAGCGAAAGATAAATTGCTCGGCAGTCCAAAGAAATCCTCTGTGTCATTGTAATCAGTAATTAAAGCCAAACTGCCAGGCCCGGCTCCCAATCCAAACACATCGCTGCCGCTGCCGCCAATCAGAGTATCCGAACCCTCACCTCCGATCAGAGAATCATTACCCTCTGCCCCAAATAAATTGTCATTGCCGAAACTGCCCAAAATTGTATCGTCGCCGATACCTCCGGCCAAGGAGTCATCGCCAAAACCGCCGTCGATACCATCATTACCTTTGCCACCAAACAAAAAGTCATTACCTTCATCTCCCAGTACCGAGTCGTCGGCTTCATCGCCGCGAAGGGTATCGGAACCGCTGCCGCCAAAAGCTGTATCGTCAGCCTTCCCACCGAATATCTGGTCATTACCAGCATCTCCGAAGAGTGAATCGTTGTCGGCATTGCCGTACAAAGTGTCGTCGCCGTCGCTGGCGCTAAAGTAATCGTTGCCCTCACCGCCCAACAGTTGATCCCTGCCACTACCGCCGTTGAAAGAATCGTTCCCAAAATTCCCGTAGAGAAAGTCGTCATCAGCATTCCCGAACACGGAATCGTCGCCGTCATTCCCTGTGAGCGTGTCGTTGCCAGTACCGCCGGCAATCACATCAAAGCCTCCGTTGCCAAAAACTAAGTCGTCCCCAGCGTCTCCCACCACGCTGTCTATCCCGTCGTTGCCTTCGAGGATGTCGTTGCCCAAACCGCCGCGAATCGAGTCATCGCCGTTCCCGCCGGAAGCAGAATCGCGACCTTGGTTGCCAATGAGTTCGTCATTTCCTTCACCGCCAAGCAACGAATCTGCTCCGTCAGCTCCAAGAAGCTGGTCGTTGCCGCCGTCGCCCTCTAGGGTGTCATCTCCTCCCGCACCCAGGGGCGTGTCATCGCCATCTAAGCCGCGAATTCGATCGCTCAGCGGAGTTCCTAGAATAAAGTCGTTGCTGTCTGTGCCGATCAGGTTTGCCATACGGGATACACCGGTCCTCAATAAAATAAATTGTTTGAAATTATGTTAATCGCCTTCGTGACAAGGGATTGCTGCTTGCCTAGGTTAGCATAGTTGAGATTTTGGCAATCTGGCATGGGGCGCTGGAAGTTTTGTCCGTGTCCGCAGTTGCGATCGGGGCTGGTATAATGCCCGATCGGCAATCTAATTTAGTTATTCTGGATTTTTTCAAATAGAAATTAGTCGATCGCACTCAAGAAAGTCAAACTCGACAAACGAAATGAGGAAGAAGGAAAAATGAATAACCTTTTTCCTTCTTGCTCCGCCTCAAACTTTTACTTCAGATACCACTTAAAAAAAAATGCAACTGTAGGCCCGTGTTCCAAATCATTAGGTCATCTGTCCTTCCCAATTCTTCAATCTAAAATCTAAAATATAAAATCTAAAATGATCGAGAATGTCTTGTACTTTTATTCGGTAACAGGTAACACTATCTCAAATTCAGTTCCTCCTCCCAAGGTAGAATTCACATTAATTGTTCCGCCGTGGGTTTCGACTACTATCTGGCGGGCGATCGCCAATCCTAACCCTGTGCCTTTTCCTACTGCCTTCGTTGTGAACAGATGGTCAAAAATCCGCTGTTTCACGGCTTCTGTCATGCCCGCACCGTTATCGGCAATCTGAATTTTGATGTGTCGATCGCCCGACTGACGGGTACGAACTGTGATACAGTGTGGATTTGCTTTAAGAGCCTCCAAACTGCGTGTTTGCTTTGATTCTTCTAGGGCATCGATCGCGTTAGCAAGCAGGTTCATAAAGACTTGGTTCAGTTGACCGGGAAAGCATTCGATTGGGGGGAGATTGCCGTAGTCTGTGACGACTTCGATCGCAGGATGGTGTTCGTTGGCTTTCAGCCGATGTTTCAAAATTAAGATGGTGCTGTCAATGCCCTCATGGATATTAAACGGAACTTTGTAGTCTTTATCGGCTCTGGAGAAGGTGCGGAGGCTGGTGCTAATGCCACGAATGCGATCGCATCCCACTTTCATCGACAACAGCATCTTTGGCAAATCTTCTAACGCATACTCTAAATCAATATCCTCAGCATCTTCTTCAATTTCCTCGCCTGGATTTGGCAGTTTTTCTTGATATAATTTTAAGTGACCAATCAGATCTTTGATCGTGATAGTTGCTTCCTCAATATTGCCGCTAATAAAGCCGACAGGATTATTGATTTCGTGGGCTATTCCTGTGACTAGATTGCCCAAGGCGGACATTTTTTCGCTTTGCACGATCTGTAACTGTGCTTGCTGCAAATCAACGAGCGATCGCTCTAACTCTTGTGCATAAGCTTGAGATTGCTGGTACAATCGAGCATTTTCTATAGAGATAGCCGCTTGGGCGCACAAAAGTTGGATGACATCAGTACGATCTTCTGTAAATGCACCAATTGTCAAGTTATTTTCTAGGTAGAGCAACCCGATTAATTTACCCTGATTTAAAATTGGCGCGCACAGCACACTTTTGGGCTTTTTCTGCATCAAATACTGATCGGCAATAAAATCGTTTTGTACTGCTGCATTATCCAAAACGACAGTTTTCCAAGTCCGCTTAACATAGTTGACCACAGCAGGGGGAAACTCGTCTCTGGCTGACAGCGGTACAGATATTGAGATGACATCTTGATTGAAGGAGGCTACAGCTTCGATGGCGAGATTCCCATCCTTAAGCAACAGCAGAACTGCTTTTTTTGCCCCGGCATTTTCCATCACCACAGACATCAGTCCAGCCAGCAATTTTTCTAATTTAATTTCACTTGAGAGAGTTTGGGAGGCTTTGAGAATAGCCGCGAAATCGAGGGTTTCGTAAATACGGTTGCTGCTCGATAGAATTGTTTGGAAGCTTTGAGGTAAAATTGACGATTTATTGATTGTGTGGAGGCGAGTTTCGCGGATTACAGAGCGATTTTCTGTTGCCTGCAATATGGGAGAAAGAAGTTGGGGATAGCGTTTTTCTAAGTCATCAATTTTGGCTTTCGCACCCCAGCGCTCGTAACAAGAGTAGGCTTCTTGCATATAGGCTTGCGCCACTTTTTCTTTGCCCCAGTCGAGGTAGAATTTAGCTGCTAGTTCGTTAGCGAGAGCTTCTTCTTGGATGTATTTGTTTTCTTGCGCTCCAGAAATAGCGCGATCGTACATTTCAATAGCTTCTGCCCTGTGTCTGGCAACTCGGCATTTCTCTGCTTCTACCAACTGCCACTTATGCAAATAATTCATGGGGGCGTGTTCTGCCCAATGCTGCAACTTCCTTTGATTTTCCTGAACTCGTTGCCACTGCGTTTCTAACTCCGTCTCGGACTCAGGAGTGGCCAGGGCTATGAGTGAGTCATAGAAATATAAACTAGCTTCGGAAGTAGTTCCTACACTTCCCGCTATATACTGTCTTGCTCGATCGACATCTACGGAGGCCCCAGCAATGTCTCCCAGCAGGAATCTCAACGTCACCCTGTACAGATAGAAGATGCAGAGTCGGTAAAAATCGTTAGAGGCAAGCGACTGAGAAACCAGCTTCTCCTCATAGCGTTCCTCTTCAAAGGAAATCTCAAACTTGTTTGGATTACCCAATAAAAACAGCGTTGTTTCCCAATAAATCGAACAATAATTTGCCGTCGTTAGTTGGTTGAGGTCGAGTAATTGCTGACGGTATGCCCGAATTTGGGGCTCAAGTTCTGCCAAAGGTTGACCGCACCAGTAGGAATTTAGACAAAATCCATGCCCATTATGCCCGACAAACTCTAGATTGCCTGTTTCTAATCCGGCTTGATAGCCTGCCTGAAGAATGGGGAGGGTCTCCCGCAAATGCGATTTGCGATGGTACAACAAGGCTGCGATCACAACACAAGTTGCAGAGCGAATATTTTTGGCATCCGCCCCACTGGCAAGACGATAAGCTAATCGGCCAAACTGATCGGCTACCGTCACATCTTGTAGAAAGTTGTTGAGAATCACCCCATAAAAACTATAGCTATAAGCTGAAGTACGACTGTTGCCATATTGGATAGATAAATTTACCTGTAAGGCAGTCACCAGTGGAAACAAAGACGAACCAACCGGATAACAAACTGACGCCATACTTGCCGCCACTTGCATCGTGGCCAGCTTTTGGGTATCCACCATCGCTGGCAGATCAAATAACTCTTCAATCGGTCGATCGCCGATCGAGCAATTAATTTCCTGCACTGCTTGCTGAATATCTTCTGATGTAGGGCTATCGGGCAATTCAACTCCTAATTCTTTGAGACTCAACAAACCGATAGCAATTGCTTCTAAAAACTTGTTCTGGGACGATAATGCCTGAATTTTGACGATGTAAACACTCACTCGCTCTAGGGGAGTTCTGGTATGATGAATCACAGTGTCAATCCACTGATTCATCTGGTCAAATTCGCCACAGAGTGAAGCCACTTCTGCTGCTATGTCGTGCAAGTTCAAGGTCATCTCGTACTGTCGTTGCCAAGCGCTCTCTCCAAGCAAATTTAGCCCGATCGCAGCATACTGACGAGCAGCTTGATAAGCAGTAGCGGCTCTGGCTTTGCGGCAAGCCGTGAGGTTTAGTTGTGCCAGATCGGATCGTTCTGTTTGGTTTTCAATCAGCGCAATACCATAATTCAACTGATTGACAACTGAAAAAATTTGCTCTTCTATAGCTGCGGGTGAAATTTGCTGGCTCAGCAATTGTCCAATCTGATAGTGAGCGCGCGATCGCTCTTGTTCGGGAATTAAAGAATAGGCAGCTTGCTGAACGCGATCGTGCAAAAACTTGTAATTCACCACCTCCAAATTTTCGGTCTCCTCCCGTCTTTCTCGCCCCATATAAAACTTGTAGACTTCACTTTCAGGCAGGATTAACCCCTCTTGCAAAGCCTTCCACAAATCCGCCGCCGTTTCCGTTTCCAATTGCTGGGAAACAACTGCCAAAGTCCCCAAATCAAACTGATTCCCCACACAAGCAGCCAACTTCAACACATTCTGAGTCCCTGGCGGCAATTTTTGCAACTGCAACGCCATAAACTCGACCACATTATCCGTCAGCGCTGCCTCCCGAACTCGCACAATATCGCACTGCCAATAACCAGCAACCCGGTCAAACTCAATCAGCCCATCCTGATGCAGTGCTTTGAGAAACTGCGTTGCAAAAAAGGGATTTCCTTGGGTTTTTTGTACAACCAAATCAGCCAAAGGTCTTGCCCAAGATGGATCGCAATAGAGCGTATCAGCAACCAAATGATTTAGACTTTCTGAACTCAACGGTTCTAGCGTCAGAGTATTCACCGTGGCCCCAGCTTTGGCCATTGCATCCAGTGTCAGCATCAACGGATGTGCTGCAAACACTTCATTATCTCGGTAGGCACCAATTACTAATAAATAGCCGCTTGCTGACTCGGCAACCAGCAGTTGCATTAACCGCAGCGAGGCGGAATCAGCCCACTGCAAGTCATCCAAAAACATCACCAGGGGATGTTCTGGTTTTGTGAATACATGAATAAAATTTTGAAACAGCAAATCAAACCGATTTTGGGCCGCCGTTCCTGATAATTCTAGTGCGGGCGGTTGTGGTCCAATAATTCTTTCGAGTTCTGGGATTACTTCAATAATGACTTGTCCGTTCTCGCCCACTGCTTGCAATATTTGAGTTTGCCAATTTTTCAACTCCTGGTCACTTGCGCTCAACAATTGTCCCATTAAATCTCTAAATGCTTGGACAAAAGCTGAGAAAGGAATGTTGCGGTTAAATTGGTCGAATTTGCCTTTGATGAAATAGCCGCGCTGGCGGGCTATTGGTTTGTGAACTTCATTGACAATTGCAGTTTTCCCAATCCCAGAAAAACCCGCGACTAACATTAACTCACAGCCTCCACCCTGTTCTGATGGCTGCTGGGAAAAACCTGCTACTCGATCGAATGCTGCCAGTAATTCGGTCACTTCGGTTTCGCGACCGTAGAGTTTTTCGGGTATGAGGAAACGATCGCCCACATCCCTCTGCGCGATTGCAAAACTCTCTATCCTACCGTTTTCTTCAAGTTGCTTCAAACAAAATTCTAAATCGAATTTCAGTCCCAACGCACTCTGATAGCGGTCTTCGGCATTCTTTGCCATTAATTTGCTGACAATCTCCGAGAGTACCGGCGGGATTTCGGGATTGATTTCATGCAGTGATGGCGGTTGCTGGGCAATATGGCAGTGTACCAATTCCATTGCATCGTTGGATTGAAACGGCAATTGTCCCGCTAGCAATCCGTAAAAAGTCACCCCCAAAGAGTAAAAGTCTGTCCGGTAGTCAATCCCCCTATTCATCCTTCCCGTTTGTTCGGGAGACAAATAGCCGAGTGTCCCTTCCAAGACGTTAGGATTCATCAGGGTTTGAGTTTCCCTGGGCAGCAAGGATGCAATACTAAAGTCAATGAGTTTGACGTGTTTTGTATGCGGATTAATTAAAATATTGGCGGGTTTAATGTCTTTGTGAATTATCCGGTGGCGATAGAGTATATCTAATGTATCGCTCAGGTCGATCGCCACTTGCAAAAACTCGTTCAGAGTCGGCGCAGTTTCCCCTGGTTCCATCCATTTATTCAGAGGAACTCCCCCAAAGTCTTCCATTACCAGCGCATAGCTGTTTTGGTAGGGTTCCAAACTGTAGGTTTCGATGATCCCGGGCAAGTTGAGGTTTTTGGCGATCGTGTACTGATTGCGAAATTGCACCAGTTCGCTGAAACTGGGATACTGACTCTGCAGGACTTTGATGGCGACTGGCTGTTTGTCGCCAGTACGGAAAGCTCGATAAACTAGGGTGCGATTTCCTGAGTAAATGCGATCGAGAATTTGATAACCTGTCAATGTAAAATTTATACTTGGCATACTTTTATTGTTCCCGTCCTCAGCGGGCTATTTCCACATTAGCAGAAGCCAATACAGTTTCCCAGTCCCGTAATTGTTATTTTAAATCAAAATGACATATATTGCTCAATGTTTGTGATGGGGATCACTGAAGTAAGGTAGTTTAAAAACTGAGCAATTCCTATTTTTATTAAAAATTAAATAGCCTCATCCATAGGGGAATAGTGAATAATAAACTAACGCAGCCGATGCCGATCGCAGTTACGGCTAATTCGCGATCGAGATTGAAAGCTTCTGCCAACAATGTAGTACCAAAAGCAGGAGGCATCGCCATTTGCAGCACTAGCACAAGTCGTGGCGCGCCCGTGATCCCCAAAAACGTTAATCCCATGCCAATTACCAAGGGAACTAACAGCATTTTAATCACCAGACAAGCCAAAACTGGTTTAAGGTTGTGCAAGGAATTCAACTTGCTCAACTGCATCCCGATCGTAATTAAAGCTAAAGTAATTACAGTCCAAGCACCTGTTGTTAACAATTCTGCGATTTGTGCCGACAGGGGCAAGCTGCGCGAGACAAACCCTACACCAAAAGCCCACAGTGCCGGATTCTGAAAAATTGCCCGTAGGGAAGCTAACCAACTCTGAGGGCGCTCGCTTTTACCGCAGTGAGAAGCAATAGCAACTCCCAGTATATTGATTCCCATGGTAGTGCCTAGCAGGTCGTAAAACAACGCCCAGGCAAAGTGTTCCGAGCCTAATAAGGACAAGGTGACTGGAATGCCTAAAAAACCCGTATTACCAACCATCGTTGCCAATAAGAAGCTGCCTTGAGTGGGCAAACTCCAAGCGCTGGTGTGTTCCGGGCTATTTTGGGCGATCGGATTAAGAGTGTTCAAACGTTCCTCGCCGACACCGAAATTTATCAAAATCCAAGCGAGTCCTCCACCTGCTAGAATTGCCGCCCAAGCTATCAGCGGCGCCATCCAAATAGCCCCAGACAAATTGGCGCGGCGGATGAAAGCAACAATGCTCAATGGCGTACCAAAGAAGAAAAGAAACTTGGCTAAATATGTAGAATAGCTTCTCGGTAGCAGGCGGCCGAGAAAAAATCCCAACGCCACCCATCCGATCAGATTTAGATAAAGTTTGAGCAGCGGATTTTCTAAATAAAGCATGATTGACTAAATATTTACTAAATATTTACGCAGATCCACTACTTTTGCCAAAAAAGCCCGCTTTTACCCTAGCCCCGCAGTTTTCCGTTGCACTGCAGGGCTAAATATTAATGATTATTCAGCCTCGCAGATAATTTTCCAGACAGGCCTTGACATCCACAGAAGCGCGTGTCATGATTAGGTTGAGGAATAAATCAACATAGAGAAAAACTATGGCACGGCAAGCAAAACAATCATCTCAAGTCAAAAGTTCCAGCAGCCAAGCAGCCTCCAATACTCGCACCAAATTTACCCTCTACAATTTTGCCGGAAACGCAAAGGCTTTCTATCTAGTCGATCGCATTAATTTAGAAAGAACACCAGGCGATATCCCTGAAAAATCCGTCGCTCACAGCATCATCATCATCGACCGTTCCGGCTCAATGTATTATGACTTAGAACCGCTGAAAGAAACCCTAATCAAGCTTTTGACCTTAGACGAATACAACAATTACCAGCTAATTGTCAGCCTGATTTCCTATGCTAGCAAGGGGGACGTAATTTGTCATTTCCAGCGAATTCCCATTCAAGAAGTGCTAAAGTTTGACTCTCAATACATCAAAGACATTCAAAAAATCCACACGGCTGGGTCTACCTGCATATCGCAGTCGATGCAACTCGCTAAATCTTTGGTTAAAGCGGGAGAAATGACAGCGATAAATTTACACACAGACGGCTATGCAAATGACCCAAGTGCCAATTCCGAAGCTGCAAAACTAGGGAAAATTTGCGAAGAGCTCAAAGACATGGATGTGTTTGCCAACACGATATCCTATGCCTATGCTGACTTCAAACTGCTCTCCAAAATCGCCAACACTTTATCGGGAAATTGCATCCGCGCTGGCGAAGTCAAAATGGTTTATGATGCTCTTTACGATAGCACAAAACTGTTAGGCAGTTCCGTTGCACCTCCGCTGGAAGAACCGTTAATTAAGGAATACGATTATCAAGTTTTTGTTTCCAAAAGCGGCAAGAAAATCAACGGTTCATCGAACACGCTGAAAATTTGCGGGCTGAAAGCAGACGATCGCGGACTGTTTTACAAATATCAGAAAGTAGCCAAAGATGAGTATGACAAACTAGATGTTCCCGTTGCTCAAACTGATGAGTCGGTGTTTGCTTTTGCGAAAGCTAACCTCGCTGACGGCAATTTAAATACGGCTAAGTATGCGCTGGCGAGCACTTTCAACGCTACTTTGACGGAAAAACACGCTAAAGCTTTGACAAATGCCCAAATAGCGGAGTTTACGGAAGATTTGGAACAGGCGGTTTTTGCGCCTGATGTGTTGAAAAATCATGAAATTGGCGATCGGGTAAAAGTCAGCGAGAAAATTTCCCTGCTGGAGTTAATCAAGATATTGGAGGAAAACAGCAACAGCATCATCATCAACTTGAAACACTTGCAAGAAAATTATCAGCGAAAAGGTTTGAAGCGAATTGAGGGAAAGCGAGACCAAAACGGCAACCTCGTCAAGCCTTGGCTGAAAACAGAATTCTTAGATGGTGGCGAGTACGTGCAAATGGGTTCATTTGCCATCAATCAAAATACCGCTACCATCAATATGCTGATTACCAGAAAAGCTAAGCTGGTAAAAGTTGAGGATGAAACTTTAATCGCAGAAGTGGCGGGAATTTTAGTTACAGACCTCAATACTTTCAACAATTATACCATTGTCAGCGACGGCGAAGTTAATATTAAGTCGCTGCGAACCAAAATCAGCAGCAAACCAGTGTTTGATTTGCTCAACAAATGCGGTGTCCTTGAAAAAGACGGTTCGCCTGTGCAAGAATTTGACTTCCGTTCAGAGTACGATATAAAGTTAGAGACTTTGCCGCTAGTGCCTTTTGACGGGCGTTACGGCAGCCTTGACGGAGTGTTTGAGGAACTCGCAGAAATCAAAATTCTCTCTAGCATTCTCTCGGCTCATTTGAAGGAGGAATCCGAGGCTTACACTGCGGAACAATTGGAAGAATTGAAACAGCATTATCTGTCAAAAAGCCTTTACATCAACTTTCCGACGACGACGGAATACACGGAATTAAAAAGTGCGATCGCCAACGGTTCAGTAGATTCGCGAGTCAGCTACAAAATCGACATCGGCAGCAAAAACATTCTCAACTTCGGCAAATTGCACTCGGCCAACAAATTTCTCGATCGCCTTTATGAAGTTTACCACAAAAACACGGGCGAAAAGCTAGCAAAACCGACATTTGACATCACGTTAGATGAGCCTGTTGTCTTCGCACACAAAACGCTGTCATCCCGAACAAAAATCACCAAAGTTGACGACTTGATGAAACTGATTTTCGATGAGTTTTTGGGGTTGGAGGATAACGGAATTGTTAACGCTACTTTAGCCAAAGTGGGTGCAGATAGTTTGCTGCGGCTTTTGCAAGCGAAATGGCAGGGAGGAGATGTCAAGCGAGAGGAGTTTGTCGCTGCTTTAGCTAATGCGAATGAGCGACTGGACGCTTATGCTGAAAAAGTGTACAGGGAAAAAGTTTCACCGCTGGTTTTCTATATCGGTTC
>JACJNV010000285.1 GCA_014695175.1 Microcoleus sp. FACHB-DQ6
GCTTTACTCACATCAAAACGTTGGGCTACTTTCCTGACTGATGTATCACCTTGTTCATAGGCTTTAATTATTTTTTTACGAAACTCGAGCGAATAAGCTTTCATTTTTTCTGCTGATGTACTGAATGTAGTGTACCACATTTACATGGAATTTGCTGTAATTTTCTGAGTGCAACTATTTACAACTAAATTAGAAGGGAAATAAACCGGATTGTGATTCCCAATTTCCTAGGGTATACTAACAAAAAACACGGCAAGGTTAAGAATATTTTTCATCGCCGGGAACGGTAATATAATTGGCGATCGCCCTTCCCGCGCGCTGCCTTCCCCTTAATGAGAATTAGGGACTTAGGCAAAGCCTAAATCCCTCATTTATCTACCGATTTTGGGCGCTCACTGAAAGTAATATCGTTTCCGGTTGCATCGGAATAATAAAATCGAGTCAACAGTCAACACTCAACCATTCAGTTTTTCGGCCCGCCCGTCAATCGTCATCTCGCTCGTGTAACCGGAATAGATATTAATCCAACCAGTCATTAGTGCGGTAACTTGCTGAGGGCGTGCCAAGTTCTGTAGCCGACAATTCCATCTTGGGGTAAAGCCTTGCTGAGTTGTAATTGTCGCACTGCTACATCTGTCATCGCCCCGAAGAATCCGTCAATGGAGCCGAAATAGTATCCATTGATTTTCAAGACATTCTGAACAATTTTAACAGCATTACCAGAACTGCCCTTCATGACGATCGGCATATTCACAGGTGCACCAGAGTATAGTGCTTCCCAAGTGATAGGGCCGACAATCCCATCTTCTTTTAAAAAGACGCGGTGTTGATAGCCTTTGACGGCGTTTTGAACTTGGACGCCGAAAATACCGTCAATCGGCCCGAAATAATATGCCCAATGATATAGAAGCTGTTGTAGTTCCTTGACAGCTTGACCTGTTGAACCCACTTGTAAAGTGGGTTTGTTTACTCCAGTGGTTTCAGCAAATGCAAGAGTTGATTGAGCAGTAGTATCGGCGACGAGAGCCATCGTTTCATTGTTCAAGCTTCTTTCTTCGGTATACATAATGTGGTTCCTCTCAACATTTAAGTTTTGGTCTTTGATATTTCAGGTATAACTGGTGGGATTTGTGAGTGCACAGTCACTTTTTGGAGTGTCACTCATGTGAGTGTCACTCGTTTGAGTTACCCGTTGGTTTGTGGTAAGGAATGCAAGTTGTAATATTTTTATGAGGACTTTCATTCTCAATACAAACCAAGGGGTAAGGTGCGCGGTGGACACCTACCCAATACAAAGATGCGGGATACGCACCCTACCAACTCATGTTGATTGTTTACTCAGCAAATTCTCGCAATGTTGGAATTAAATACTGCGTCAAAGTAAAGGCATCTACTCCTAATTCCGTCCGTTCTTTGGCAGCCATGATTCCGGCTTGAGCGTGCCACCAAGCTGCTGTTGCAGCAACTGATTGGGGGGGGGATTTGCGGGCGATCGCTGTTGCTAATAGTCCCCCTAACAAGCCTGTCAGAACGTCGCCACTGCCGCCTCTGGCGAGGGCTGGGGTGCTTTCGGGATTGAGGTAGGTGATGGTACGTGAAGCGTAGCTATCCGGTAGGGAATCGCCCTCCTCCTTCCAACTTATGCAAACTCTTGCTCCCTTGAGCAATATAGTTGCGCCGCAAAGTTGAGCTGCTGCTTGAGTTGCAGCAATTCGATCCTCGCCCGTTAGATCCGCTAAGTCGGGAAATAAACGCTTGAATTCGCCCGGGTGAGGCGTGATAATTGTCAGCGCTGAACGTTCCGACAAAATTGGGACTGTGCCGAGTTGAGCGAGGATATTTAAACCGTCAGCATCTAGAACCAGAGGTCGATCGCTCTCCAGTACAGATTCTACAGCTATTGCCGCTTCCAATGTCAGACCAGGCCCTGCGGCGATCGCATCATAGGTACTCAAATCAATTGCTACTGGCAACTCGGTAATTGCACCGCTTTGGGTTTCGGGACATCCTATAACTAATGCCTCGGGCAACTGGCTGCTCAACATCGCTTTAATCGACTCAGGAACAGCGATTGACAGCATTCCGATGCCGCTAGCTCTTGCTCCCAATGCTGCCAAAATTGCTGCTCCGGTGTAGCGGCGGGAACCTGCAATAATTAGTAAGTGACCGTTGGTGTATTTGTGCGAAATTGGCGATCGGGGTAACGGCAAATGCTGAGTTGCCGAGGCTGTTGTAATGCGTTGGAGTGCTGGCGTTTCCCCCAATATTGCTGCAATATCTGCTGCGGGAATATCAAAATCAATTAATTCGGAACTGCCGATATATTCTAACGCTCTGTCTTGCAGAAATGCCATTTTCCACAAACCTAAACATAATGTATATTTGGCCCGGATTGCCGTTCCCAAAACTGCTCCGGTATCTGTATGAATTCCCGAGGGAATATCTATACTTAAAATTGGTAGATTTAAGTTATTTATTTCGTCAATGGCTGCGGCAGTGGCGTTAATAATTTCTCGTTCTAATCCAAATCCAAATAAACCATCTACGAGCAAATCGCAGTTTTTCAGCGCTTCAATTTTGTCAATAAATGGAATATTTAAACAACGCGCATAATCAGCGTGATTTTTTGTTAGTTCTTTGAGTTTAGAAAACGGGCAGTAAATAACTACTTGGAATCCTTGAAAGTGCAATTCGCGGGCAACAACCAAAGCATCGCCGCCGTTGTGTCCGGGCCCAACCAATACGCCGATAACTGGGAATTGAGAATTAACAAGATTTTTTCCTTCTTGCCTTTTCCTTCTATCCGTTAAATCCCGTACACTGCCCGTTGCCGAACTTCCTTCCGCTTTCAAAAGCGCCTGAATGCGTCTAGCAATCAGTCCCGCGACTTTTTCCATTAAAGCTGCGACTGGCATTCCAGCAGCAAAGATTCTCGTTTCTATTTGCCGCATTTGGTCGGCGGTCACAACAAATTTTTGAATAGTCATTTCGATTACAGTGGTGGTAAGCTTTCAGCTAACAGCAGCAGTCGCAGTTTGTAGTATTTTAGTGCTACAATAAATTAGCTCGATCGAACAAAGTAACAGTAAAATAGCAATTTCTCCCCAACCATGAACAAGATTGTTGTAGGCCTCTCCGGCGGGGTCGATAGTTCCGCAGCAGCCGCAATTTTACACCATCAGGGATATGAAGTGGTGGGTTTAACGCTGTGGTTGATGAAGGGCAAAGGTCAGTGCTGCTCTGAGGGAATGGTCGATGCAGCTAAAATTTGCGAAGATTTGGGCGTTCCCCACCACATTGTGGACAGCCGCGAGGTCTTTCAGGCAAGTATTGTCGATTATTTGGTGGAGGGTTACAGTGCAGGAGTTACGCCTTTGCCTTGTTCGCAGTGCAATAAAACTGTGAAGTTCGGGCCAATGCTTAAGTATGCTCGCGAAGAACTCGGAATTGAAAAAATCGCTACAGGGCACTACGCTCGGATTACTTACGATGCTGCTACAGGTCGCTATCAGTTGCTGCGGGCGATCGACCCTGCGAAAGATCAGTCTTATTTCTTGTACGATCTAACACAGGATTTGTTGGCGGGTACGGAGTTTCCTTTGGGGGAAATTACCAAGACTGAAACTCGCAGAATTGCGGCGGAATTTGGTTTGAAAACTGCTGATAAGCCGGAAAGTCAGGATTTGTGCTTGGTGGAAAGTAACGGTTCGATGCGGGCTTTTCTGGATAAGTACATTGCGCCGCAAAAGGGTGACATTGTGGACAAGTCAGGGCGGGTACTCGGACAGCACGACGGCGTACACCACTACACCATCGGCCAGCGGAAGGGACTCGGTATTGCTGCACCGGAACCGCTGTACGTGATTGAACTCGATGCTGCTGGCAATCGGGTAATTGTGGGCGATCGACAGTTGGCAGTAGAATCTGAATGTACTGTCCAGAAAGTGAATTGGGTTTCTGTGGCTGCGCCCACGGCTCCAATTCGGGCTCAGGTACAGATTCGATATCGATCGCACCCCGTGCCCGCTACTATTATTCCTGTAGAACCATCCCAAGCAGAGGAAAAAGCCGGCGGTACAAGAGTTAAGTTAATTTTTGACGAACCGCAGTTGAGCATTACCCCCGGACAAGCGGCTGTTTGGTATGACGGAGACGTGCTGTTGGGCGGCGGCATCATCGAAAGAAACCAACTCCCAAATTAAGGCAAGGGGCGGGCTAGAAGCCCACCCCACAAGAAACCACCCACCAAAAAACTAACTCTTTGTGGAACAGGCATCTTGCCTGTTCCCAGAAGCTCACCCCACAAGACACTTCCAACAAGAAAATTCACTCTTTGTGGAACAGGCATCTTGCCTGTTCCCAGAAGCTCACCCCACAAGACACTTCCAACAAGAAAATTCACTCTTTGTGGAACAGGCATCTTGCCTGTTCCCAGAAGCTCACCCCACAAGACACTTCCAACAAGAAAATTCACTCTTTGTGGAACAGGCATCTTGCCTGTTCCCAGAAGCCCACAACAAACTTCCCACAAGAAAATTCACTCTTTGTGGAACAGGCCCAAAAGCCTGTTCCAAAATGAAACTTATATTTCATTTCACAGGGGTACATTTACCTAGCTGACTTTTTTTCCAAACGCAAGATATTTCCCCTAGCATTAGTACGGTAAACCCAAGTTTGCCTACCATCAGAAACCACAACCCGCCAACCTTCGACAATCATTTGACCGCACATTTCATCTGCTTTCGAGAGTCCTAAACAAGTATTCGGCCAACTTTGTCCGCTCGATTCAGTTACTTTCAACTTGTCAGCAGCAATGCCAGTGGAGTCCGACAACTCTCGGCGAACTGCTGCTGCTACGGTTGCGGGCAATTTGTTCGGGGGATTTTGGCCTGTAGCCTCGGCCAATTTGCCCGGTTCGGAAATTAGAGTATTAAGTGCCAATACCGAATAGCTGATTTTTGGAGGCACTGCTGCTGAGGAAAATTGCTGCGCGGTTTGCTGCTGTTGCTTTTCCAACTGGGCAAGGGAATCTTTAAGAGCGCCCGCGTTCGCCGCAGCGGTGTGTCTTAGCGCCGGATACATTTCCCATACCAGAATTCCTGTCAGCACCAAAGCCAAGATTACAGGATTGGGCTGCTTTTGGTCTCGGTTTTTATTCTGGGGAAATTTATTTGTGGAGATTCTTTTCATCATACGCCCTCTGCCTCACTTTACACAATGCGCGATCGCTCCTGAACACTCAACTGCAGATACTTATTTAGGCACTTTTGCTGATGCTGCTAGTTCCTTTGTGCAGAACTAACTTGACTGCTGGTGCGGCCCAAGTATTTCCTACTCGCGGCCGGCAGTTGTGTTTCAGGAAACTTGCACTACCCAGTTATCACTTAATTTTTACTTTTTGTCTCGGGGTATTAAGAAAAATTTATGCTTAAGTAAATATTCTTAAAATCCTCTAATTGTGTCCCACAATCTCAGTACGAATGACTTTTCATCGTTCCAAAACTGCTAAAGGTGTTTTAGACTGTGGTAGGCGAGCTGAGCCGACGAGATAAACGGATGCCACAAAACTTGTTGCAACAGGACGGACACGCATTATAAACTAAGCTAGCTATCGCTGATTATTGTATTAGCATTATTGTTTTTTAGAGCGATAGTCCCGGAAAATACTTTAGTAGCAAACGTTAGTTTTTTAGTTCAATTTTTTTGAAATCTATCGATTATGAGTAGAAAAATCCTGGGAATCCATTTAATGAATGGGTTGAGCTATCCTCAAAAATTTACCCTAATCGGTTTTCTATTTGCAATACCGTTAACCTTAGTCATCTACCTGCTGATTTCCGAAATTAATAGCAGGGTTTATTTTGCCCAAAAATAAATCTACGGTAATGAATATCTGCGGCCGCTCCGCCAGTTGAGGCAATACATACCGAAACTTCAACTGTTAAATTATCAGCCTTTAAATACAAATTTAAGCCCGCAAGATACGATAGCAGATTTAGAAGCTAAGATTGACGCGAACTTTCAATCCCTAGTATATACAGACCGTCAGTTAGGAAAAGAATTAGTTTCGAGCGAGTATTTTAATAAAATCTATCAGACTTGGCAAAATTTTAAACGTAAGGATTCAGGTCTGAAATTCGGGAATGAGGTCAGGCATAGGAAAGTAGTCACAAGAATGGGCCTCTAGAGCCTCACGGAAAAAAGCCATTACTGAACGAGCTTGAAAACG
>JACJNV010000286.1 GCA_014695175.1 Microcoleus sp. FACHB-DQ6
TTTTTCCACTTTTGACGCACGCTAATCAAACAAACCGAGTTTTTGGTTGACTCATTCCTGAAATGACGTATTTTGGCGTTTCAACCCGGTTGCTGCGTCAGTTTTATTTTTCCGATAACGGTATCCCAGCTTATATGTTTTCGCAGGAACTTTAATTGATATCTCCACAAGCAGCTACTTTTGATAGAGTGCAACTTAATTCCAGCTCGGTACAATAACCATACTAGGATGCAACTAGCGGAGGCATTGATGATGAACGCAGTTATTGCTACTCTTGGCACTGCTCTTGGACTGAGCTCAATTGTTATCGGTTTGACCCCGGCGGTTCTCGCCCAACAAAGGCTGCAACCAGCGTCCCAAAATTCGGAAACGACTTTATCTGGGGACTCCCTCAGGACTGTGGAGGACAGAACCTTAGACTCGGACTATCAAAACTTGATTGGTGAACCAGAAACGGCGACTAATTCTGCTAGAAGGGAAAGCAGCTTGGGCGACACATTTCGCCTCAAAATCGATGGCCCATTGGAATTTATCACTACTCCTTCGGACGCCCAGCGTCAAGGAAATCCTTTACCTCCCAAACAAACCGACAGCGGCACAGAAGCGGGAGTTCAGCTTCAGCTAGGACTTTAGCTATTTTAAATGAATTCATTTGAAGCGATCGATCGCGGAACCCAATTTTTGATGGTTGGAACTCTTGTGACTGCGATCGCCTTTTTTTATGAGTTTTATCACAAGTTGTGTGCGATTTCCATCACACCACATCGCCCATTCTCAACAGAAAATTAGGACTATTAAACTTCTGATTCAGCGCGATCGGCTACATATCTTTACAATAGCGCATAAAACTGGCGGTGAAGGTGATGGGAAAGGCTCAACTGCTCGATTATTTACGGGGGGAGTTGGCGATATCGAATTCTGCGATCGCCGTTGCTCTCCGACATGGTGAACAAGATGCCAGCCAACTGCCTATGGTTCTGTGGCAGTACGGGTTAGTTACACTGGAACAGTTAAACCTGATTTTTGATTGGCTGGAAGCTCAGCCGATTTAGCAATTTAAAATCCTGAGTTGAAAAATAGGGATATCGGATTGCAGATTTTTGACAAATAAAGCTTGCACAAACAATCGTCGAAAAGTATGGCGTTAAGTCTTGAGGTTGACGATCGGTCTTATATTTTCCGTTTGGGAAAAACACAAATATCCGGTAGGGACACAGCACTGCTGTGTCCTCTTTTTTGTTAAGTGTTGAAGTTGACGATCGGTCTTATATTTTCCGTTTGGGAAAAACACAAATATCCGGTAGGGACACAGCACTGCTGTGTCCTCTTTTTTGTTGCCGACTAAAATAAACTGCTTTCAATCTGTCGAAGAAGCCATCGCAGACGGCATCAAACAGACGGCATAAAACAAACCCCAGCAACTTTTAGGTTGCTGGGGCGTGTCTTATTTAATTTGGTGGCGGGAAGTGGATTTGAACCACTGAGTAGCCATATTTAGAGCCAAAAAACACTACTTTCTCTTTCAGTTCTCTCTCAAGCAATCACAACCATTTGAAAGCTGAGGGAAAAATGAGAGAAGATTCTAAGGTAATAACTGTAAGCTCTTCAGGCGATTACCTCATTGGCTACGAGAGAATCCTAGATTACTTTAAAGAAGCTCAAAAAGAATGTCCCAAAGGGGTAGGACTAAAGAAAGAAAGCAAACCCAGCGGTAACTACATATCTCTTCAGTTCAAAATAGGTTCTAAGCGTGTAGCTAAAGCTTGTGGCTGCAATCTATCTATGTCTGGGATAAGCGAGGCTCTAAAAAAGGCTAAATCTGTAGCTGAGGCATTGGGTAAGTTTTCCAGTGAGACTGAATTTTGGAACTGGTATGATGATCAGATTTTAGAAAAGAATGTCATTAAGAATGATGTAATGACATTTGCAGAAGCAATAGCTTTAGTAGAGAACGCTTACTGGGAGGGTTACACCAAAAAAAGGCAGAAACGAGACAAAGAGAATGTATCGCACCAAAACACTTTCTATCAGGTGTACAGTAAATATTACAAGCTTTTGCCTCAAGACAAGACAGTTAACCTCACTGAGATAATGACTGTAATCAACAGTAAGGAAAAAGGAAGTAAGACCTATAAAAACTGCTTGTGTGCAATGAGGAAGTTAGCTGAGACTATTAGCAACTCTAAGCTACAGGAAGAATTAAGCCAAATAGACGGTAAGCAAACCATCTATCGAGATGACCTTCAAATGGTATCGATAGAAGACTTTTTACAACTTCGTAGAGAAGTCTTAGATATCCCCTCTGGTGATCGGCGGTACAACTTAGAATCTAGGAAAGCTTGGTTGTGGGTTTTCAGTATGCAAGTGGTGTATGGATTGAGAGTACATGAGGTTTTTGCAATACAGAATGCTGACAAGCCTTTTCTTACCAAAGACAACATCTCTATTCCTGCATTGAATGACCCTAAGAATAAAAAAATGGTTGCAGTAGTAGGAGATAAAACCTTACTTGAAACTACTACTAAGACAGGTTACAGACTCACTGTACCTATGATTCCCCCAACTCATCCTAACTTGATAGAGCAGCTAGAGATTAAGTCAGGCAGTTTTCCTCAAATCAATTTAGTTTCAACTAAAAACACCACAATAGCCGTAAAATACGCTAAAACAGCGCACCGGAACTTAAAAGCTTGGAGCAAGTACATCACCCAGACTCACGCTTTCCGTCATTTAAGTAACCTTAACGGTATGATGTCAGGTGTCAGCCTTGAAACGAGAGCTATGAGTTTAGGTCACTCTCCTACGATGAATGACACAGTGTATAAGAAACGACAGACTACTAAGACTACGATCGACTTGCTAACTAAATCCAACAATCAGGCTATTCCTCTACTCTCTGCTATTGAGGTTCTAAGACAAGTAGGTTCTGATGTTAAAACAATTACTCTACTCTCTGCTATCTACAGCGTTACTCCAGAGGAAATTGTAGAATTCTTAGAGACATAGCAGTTAGATAGAGGATAGCTGACTACTAATATCTAAATGTGGTAAAAGAGAAAGGTAAAATTCAGAGGATAGAGGCTAAAAACTTCTATCTTTTTTATTGCTTTTTTTATTGAAAATTTTTAAATTAAGTATTACAATGAATGAATTGAGTTAAAAATCTATAAAAAAATGAAAGGTAGAAAAAAATTGTTTGAGGATAGGCAACATATTGGATTAATAGTTCCCCTAGAACTGATTAAAAATATTTCTATAGCAAGCGGACATCTGAATATTAGTAAATCAGAGTTTGTCAGAAGATCAGTAGAAAAATATCTTGAAAATTTAGTAACGATAGGCTAAAACAGCGAAATGAATACACAAAAAATAATCCCACAGAATCAAGTTGTGGAACTAAAAGAAAGTTTTATTAATACTATGTCTAATTATAACACAATAAGCTTACTGATAGACTCTGTAAGCTATCATACAAAACCAAAAGAGCAAGATATTAAATCTATTAACTCTAGGATTATAAAACATCCTGTAGAAGTAACAATACAAGAACTAGCAACTGAAATAACATACCCTAATGGTAAAACTTGGATACCTGCTAGGTTTAAATCTAAGAGAAGCAATGAGGATTGGCTATCTCAACAGATATTTGCTTTAGACTTTGATTCTGGGATAACCTTTGATGGTGTATTAACTAGACTCAACGAATATGGATTAGATTGTACTTTTGCTTATGAAACTTTTAGTAGTTCTATAGAAACTCCTAAATTTAGAGTAGTGTTGCAATTAGATCAGGTAGTAATAGACAAAAATTACAGAGATTCTATTCAATTAAATTTAATGACTTTATTCCCTGAAGCTGATAAAGCTTGTAAAGATGCGTCTCGAATATATTTTGGTGGTAAAGCATTAATATATGAAAACTACGATTACTATTTAGATTTGGATCGGCTCCTAGATTCAGTAAGGTGTTATGCAGTTAGAGAAAGTGAAAGTAAAAACCTAAGACGAAATATAAAAGCCACAGAAAAAAAATTTGCTTTAGATAAAGACCAAAAAGTGAGGAAATCTGAGAAGTCCTATATTAATAATATAGAAGATCCCGTTTTTCCTCACAAATCAGAACTTTTTGAAGTTGATTTTAAAAAATTAGCTATAAAAGTCAAAATTTTTGATGACCTTTTAAAGGGAGTATGGCTTTATCATCATCAACTATTTGGTTTAGCTACCAACTTAAGACATATTAAAGGGGGAGCGAAATTATTTAAAGAGTGTTTAGATAAAAATCCCAGCTATACTAAAGACAAGTATAATCTCCCAAGCATTGCAAAATACTATAATTACAGTCCGATGAATCTAGAAAATTATAGTCCTTATAAAGAAGATTATATTTATAAAAACTTAATTCAAGCTTACAAACAGGACTTAATACGAATGCTACCCTACAAAACGATATCCTTAGCAGAAGCAGAGAATAGATTCCAGCAAGCCTTTAGAGAAGCATTAGAAGCAGATAACAAGGATGTATATATTTTAAAAGTACCAACAGGTCTTGGTAAAACAGAAGCATATTTAGACTTAGAAGGAGTAACGATAGCACTCCCAAATCATGCTCTAAAAGATGAAATTGAAAATAGATTTAAAGCTTGTTGTTCAACTACTCCAAATCTACCTAATGAACTATCTCCTGAAATTAAAAATAAACTAGATTATTACTACTCTATAGGAGCATTTTCAGAAGGTACGAGATACCTCTCTAATGAATCTAAATCAAGTGAAGTTTTAAAAGAGTATAGAGAAAAAACTTTCTCTTGTTACAACTCAGATGTGACTGTACTCACTACCCATCAGAAAGGTTTATTCATTAACTTTGAACATGATACTCTTATCTTTGATGAAGACCCTATACAGTCTATACTCAGCATAAACAAGACAACCATAAATGATTTCAGGAAATTGAAATCTCTGCTTGAGGATGCAGATGATATAAGAGTTATCAATGCTTACTTAGAACACATAGAGAAGGGACTATTAAACTCACCGATAGAGACTAAATTAGTTAGCAGCTTTAGTAACTATGAGTCAATTGAAAAGATAGTCCTAGAAAGTAATTTACCTTGGGATGGAAATATCCTACAATTTTTTCATAGTGACTTCTTTGTTGTAGATACTGGCGATAAACCTACTATCTACTTTATTAAGACTAACCAGCTACTCGATAAAAAAATCATAATTCTTTCAGCTACAGCTAATGAGTTTATTTATAAAAAGCTACTGGGAGATAGATTACATTTTTATGATATCTCTAACGTAGAGTTAACGGGAATGATAGAGCAAGATACTGAATTCAGCTACAGTAGGCAGTCAGTTAATCAACATTTAGAACAAGTAGTTGATAAAGTTGGAAATTTACCAACTATTACATTTGCAAAGTATAAACATAATTTTCCTAATGCTGTAGAAGAATGTCACTTTGGTAAAACTTCGGGTTTTGATGGTTTAAAAGGTCAAGATATAGTTGTAGTAGGTTTACCCCATATAAACCAGATAGTTTATTTGCTCTACGCTCAAGTTTTAGATATAAAATTTAAACCTAGTGATTTTAAAATGCACTGTCAAAAAGTAAAACACAATAATATAGAATTTTCTATCCAAACTTATGATAATGAACGATTAAGACAGATACAATTTTTCTGGATTGAGTCTGAGATGAGGCAAGCTGTAGGTAGAGCAAGACTTTTAAGAGAACCAGCGAAGGTACTACTACTATCTGGCTATCCCCTACCAGAAGCTTGTTTAACTGAAGAAGAAAAACTAACTAATAAAGTTAGAGTAAATAAACTTAAAGAAGAGAAGTTATGCCAGCAAAAGTCAGTCTTAGAGGAAACCCTAGCTTTAACTCCTATCTAAGCTGTTGATTCCCTAAGCTTAGGGGGATGGTTAGTAAGTTAACTCTCCCCCCAGAAACATAGGAGCAATGTTTAGCGATTTACACTAGAACCTCAAAACCTCAACCCATTACTAGATCAGCTTTACAGCATTCTAGCTTTTTCAGGTCACAGCCGAGAGAGGATAGCAAACTCTACTTTAATATCCTCTTTTCTCTACATATAGTGGTTTAAAAGAGAAAAAATATTTTATTACTCTATATTTAGTGTCGTTAAAAACAAAGAATAAGCCGTGTAAAACAATCTTTATGTATTAATCTCTATTAAATAACTTTGAGTGACCTTAAAACTCGAATTTGAGGGTAAGTATTTATACTTAATAACTCTCCTTACTTAAGTTAACAATAAGTAACAATACTTGTAAGCTCTTCAATAAATTGGCTAGGATAGTATAGATGTAAACACCATTAGATAAGATAGGGAAGTAATCAAAACTACTGATACGTCTTCAACTACTCCCAACGCATAAACTCTCAGACACAATATCCTAAAGACCCTGTTAACAGACTAGGTAATGACAATAAAATAGAAGATAAGCAGATATTTAGCGTCTATAGCTAATAGAACTAAACTGTTTATCCCGGATACTCTAAGAGAAAATTACCAAGGATAAGGGATTAAGCTTTATGAAAGCAGAATCAGAAGTAGCTATTTCTTTTGCAATATCTATCTTTTCAAATGAAAAATTTACACCTGATGATTATAGACTAACCTATAAATCCTATGAAGAGTTAGGTCTAATTTGTGAGAATTGTAGAGAACTTGTCTTTTTTAAGCAAGGTATAGAGAGAGTTTCTCACTTCTCTCATTTCAGAGATACAGGCAAAGATTGTCCGTGGAGAACAGAGAGCCATAGTAATACACAATCTAGTGATTCATATAAGAGAGAACAAAGTTTACAAGAATTCCAAACTAAATTTAGAGGGATTGTTGAACGAGCAATAATCCGATATCGACAAATATTATCTACTCAGCTTTATACTCAAATAGCTGAAGGTAAAAGCTTAGTTTCTACATATAAAATTGATATCGAGTCTTGGGTAAGGTGGTTTAATCTAAATAGAAAACAACTGGAAAATCTCGCTAATAACTTGTATCAAAGTAATGAGTTAGTATCTGAGAGAAATCAGAGAATTCTTTTAAATTTTCTTGATTATTTGTGTGTTCCTGCTAGTGAATATATTTTGATAGATATCCTTTACTATGTATTTGGTTTATTGGATAAAGAGATATCTCTTAAGAAATATTTAGAAGAGGTTCCCTCTAAAGTCATTGAATTAATGAGTTATGCTGATTGGGAAAAAGAATATCAAGTAGCACAAGAAAGTTTAACATTTAATGAGTTCCCAGGCTATACACACCCCAATCTACCCGCTAAACCACCTAAATCAGCCACAATCACAGAGAGAATAGAACCCAAACCCATCAAACTAGATGGTGCAAGAACAAATGATCATGAATATCAGTTAAGGGCAATAATCGGGAATGTCCCGTGCCTACTCACTTTCAAAAAGTCTTTTCATCTATGGGATGTAATCGCTCTACCAGTGAAAGTTTCCCCTTACCATTTAGCTGTTTACCTCTCAGATAAGGTAGGTTCTACTGAGTTACTCAATCACATTAAGACTCAGTTAAGTGACCTTAATCTAAACTTGGCACGAAATGAAGTCAAGATCGAAGAAGTAACAAAGCAGTTAACTAATCTACCAGATAATGATTACTTCCTTCCTGGTAGTAGGCGGTTGAAAGTAGAACTAGAATCACTGGTCAAGGTTAGCGATGGGATTAACGACATTATCCACAGTTTAGATGGATTATCACTTGACATTAAAGATCGCAAATTTCCCCGTCCGATGGATGTTCTAGAATCTACTAAAATCATTGAAAAGTGTTTGAGAGAGGAGTACATTAAGCCTGAGTCTAGTTACACAGATGATTATTATCGCTGGCACAATTTAGGTACTCTGAGAATAATTGAGCAAGTAGAACGGGAAAAACCTACTTATACCTTAACTATTTTGGGAGATGAAAAGGATACCCGCCGATCTAGTATTCCTTTAGTGATGAATTGGTTAAGACGGGTTCCCAAAATACTGCAAGATCACTTTAAGGAAGATTACCCGACTAATGAAGAAATCAAGAGTCATTTAATGTCGATCTACCCATTCTATAAGAGAAAAGTGAGAGAGGGAGATAAAATTGATAAGTCTTTCATTAACTTAGAAGCTGACATGATTATCAAGACTAAAGGTAGGTTAATCATGGAAATCTACTTTAACGGTCAACTACAGACTAGCCAATTACTATCAATCACAAAACCAGTAAACAATCCAGAAAGGCAAGGTAAAATCCCCGTCAAAATATCTTCAAGTGTTGAGATTAAGTCAGTTGATACGTTGACCCATTTACTGAGATGTGATGAAGTCAAGCAAACATTCTCGGCACAAAACACAATTAACAGGTTAGTACAGAAATTTGTGGATTCTAATATCAAGCTATTCACAAGAGAGAAGGAGGAAAAGATCGTTTCTCGTGTAGCTATCAAGGATTTATTAGGTTTCTCGAAAGAGTCTAAAGGTTATCCACAAATAGCCAAACAGTTTAACAAGTTCACTCTACCTTATACCTCGGAGTCAGAAGTTAACCTCGGGAAGCTAATCAATTTACTAACTCTTGAGACTTTCGATTGTCATGATATAGCTAATCTACTCGACAAAATGGTTAACAATTGGAAACACTGGAACAAATCAGAGACAATCAATCTAGCAGGTTTTAGTTTCACCAAAAAAGATCCTGGTGAGTTAATGGTTAACATTTTTCATACGATCAAACACAATCAAGATAGGTCGCAAGTAGTTTGGGGCGAGTTTATAGACCAACTGTATCTACTCTCAAAGCTTCCTATAGGCTTTAGAACTTCAGAGGGAGTATTGCTAACACCGGGGAGTTTATTACCTACTGATAGAAAGACTTGGGAACATAGGATTAGAATTCAGTTGATTTCAATCATAAAAGAGGGAGATAAAACCCGCACATTAGGAATAGAAAGCTTGCTACAACGTGACATTTATAGTCTCTACAGCTTGTTAAACCGTCTGCAACCAGGATGGAATAACAATGAAGATATCAATAAACACTTACAGGCTTTACACGACACTCTAGCAGCAGAGGGTGATACGGAAGCTATACCCGAAATACCAGACACTGTAGAGGAAACACAAAACCATTTAGAGTCTAGGTCAGAAGTTCTAGAGGTTAACCCTGAAATTACACAACCAATAGAGACTACTGAGGAAGTTAGCCAAGTAACAGAAGATAAGGCAGAACCAGCAGAACCTCTAAACGTTAGCACTGAATCTAGCTTACCCTTACTCGATACAATCTCAACACTAGAGGATAACTCAGAAGTTAGCCAAGAGTTATCAGTTAACCCAAGAATGTCTATCTGTGTGGCATTAGAAAACACAGAGAAAAAGATGATTAAAAAGCAGTTACCTTTAGAGGTTAAAGAGTTATTGCCTATGCTCGATGCTTGGTTGTTAGCTACTCAACAGAAAGCAGAATTCATAGAAGCTCTTAAGACTAACGATCATAACTCTATAGTCTTATATCTCTATCCTTCCTACACTTGGGAAGTACAGATGATTAAGAAAGAGAGAAAAGAAACGTTTGAGGAGGAGTTAATCAGAGTATCTAAGGATATTTGCAAGTTACAGAAGGTAGATCACTTATCCGATTTGTGTTTTAGTGAGTTAAAGAAAGTATCCGCACCTAATGACTTTCAGCACTACTCAAATATCAGATCGTCCATTGTCAACAGTAAAGGATACCATAAATCCATTAAGACTAGCTTTGATATTGTGCCACAGCTAAGACATAAATTAGAGTCAAGCGAGCGGATACAGCAAATAACTAGCAGAACTAAAGGAGCTATTCAGCGCAATGGAAAAGAGCCGATCCCTCTACTTGGCAACCTGTTTTATATCTCCCATGTGAGAGTAAAAGATACCAAAGGAAACACTTTTCTAGTACAGAGCTACTTGGAAAAAATCAACGGGAAATTTACTCAAGTATCAAGAAAAGTCGCAATTTTTGAAGGTGGCACACTCCAATACTTTAAGGATTTAAATCCTATAGATGCTAGTCAGAAAGACATTAAACCTCTAGTTGTAGCAGATGGTGATACAATGTTCCCCGATCTGTCTATTGCTAAAATTCGGCTAGAATACTTAGAACCTGATGCCTCTAACGCTGGCTGTTTAGTTTCTTGCTATCGTGACTACCTTAAGAAAGACCACGGCACACCAGTAGTTAAAGCGCCAATAGCTGCTAAACTCACAGATAGGAAAGAGAAGATAACATTAAATCGAGTATTCCCTACTCTCTGCTATCTTGCCTCTAAACTCATCAAAGACCCCACATCTAAAGCTTTCGAGTTGTATCTACTTATCTACTTAGATGCTGTTACAATCCCAGAGTTAGATTACCTAGAAAAAGATGTTAACGGGGATCTAGTCACTGTTAAGGATCTATTTTCAGCCCCTAAAACATTTATAGGGTTTACTCATCCTAACCTTGCACCTAAAACAGTCAGGCAACAAATCAAACCAGAAGCACAACAACCTAAGCCAATAGCTCTAGATGCTGCAAAAGTCATTAGTGGCAAGTTAGTCACTAAAGGAGTAATTGTCAACACTCCGATGATTCTAGTAATGGAAAACTCAGGGGATAATTGGACAATATCAGGCTTACCCGTAAAGGTTCCCGATTATGATTTAGCGATCTACCTAAGCGACAAGTTAGGGTTAAAGGATTTGTTAACTCATATTGACCAAACACTCTCAGGGTTAAGCCTCGACAATCAAGAAGGTAAGCTAATCAGACAGTTAAAAGATGATTTAATGACGGGTTACAAAGTCAGCAAACATCAAATACTAGCAAGTACACAAATCATTCAGACTTGCTTAGATAACGCAGAGTTGAGAGAGAAAACAATGTATATGGATAATTACTACTGTCCGCATACATTAGGCTGGATCGAATTCAATGAAGATTTAGAGAAGGATCACTTGACTTATACCATGACTGTTTGGGGTAATGAAAGAGACACTAGACGTTCTGAAGTCCCCACGGTAATAAATTGGTTAAAAAGAGTCCCCATTAATCTCAAAAGCGAGTTTAAGAGTGAATACCCTACCTTTAAACAGATTGAAAAATATCTGCACTCAAAATTCACTTTCTCATCATGTAAACTTGCATTATTGGAGGAATATCAAGGGAATCGGGGAATATTTGTAGAGATCTACTATCAAGGGAAGCTACAAACTAGACAGATGATTGCGATAACT
This sequence comes from Microcoleus sp. FACHB-DQ6, assembly GCA_014695175.1. Classification (GTDB taxonomy): domain Bacteria; phylum Cyanobacteriota; class Cyanobacteriia; order Cyanobacteriales; family Microcoleaceae; genus Microcoleus. The sequence goes on from JACJNV010000286.1 coordinate 11,294, forward strand.
AACCCGGTGACAGATACCCGTAATAAAGGTAAATTACCTGTAAAGTTTAATCATCGCTTTGAGCCAATGCCAGTTAAAACGTTCTTTGAGGTAATGAAGCTAACACCAGTACAAAAGCACTTAGTCAATGACGCTAAAGCTTATCTAAATCGAGTAGTTGATCGTTTTGTAGCTGCTAATAGACTACGATTTGTGGGGGTTGACAAGATAGCTACAGTTGCTAGTACAAAGGAGATAGTAGGATTTGACAAGACTGCTAAATCATTTAATCAAGTCGCCGGAACCTTTAAAAAATGGATTCTACCTTTTACTGAGATGTCACAAGTTGAGCAAGGCAAGTTAATTGATCTCACTACCTTAGAAACATACAACGAGACTCACGTTACACAATTACTTGAATCTATTATCCGAGGTTGGAAATACTGGGAATATCGCGAACAAGAAAAGATCGAGTTAGGAGGAAACATGGTGCATAAAAGCGATCCGGGTAGATTGATGATGAATGTACACCACTTAGTATCTGATAACCCTAAAATCTCGGAGCTTGTTTGGAAAGATGTAATAAATACTTTCTACCAGATATCAGGACTTTTAATAGGTTTTCGCTGTACTAATGGTGTTTTATTGACTCCTTTCGATATCTACTCTAATGATGTTGAAAGGTGGGAACATAGGATAAAAATTCAACTCATCTCTATTCTAAAAGATGGAGATAAAACTAGAACATTAGGGATTGAGTCATTGTTGCAGAGAGAGATAGAGGATCTATATTCTATACTCGATCGCCTATCCCCTAACTGGAACACTAACCAAGATATCAATAAGCATCTAGCAGAGTTACACGATTGCTTATCTACTGCTAAAAAGCTTAACCCATAAGACCAACTAGCTAGGTTAGACCCGGTAAGTTATCTTAGCTCTTTCTACTAAAGTATGAAGCCTTTGACTTAAGTCAGTAAAAAGAATGAAATTTAGTAGATGTAAACAAATAAAACAGGTATATATACACTACTAAGATATGACATTATATCTAAAAAGTGGTATAGGAAAGTATATAAGAAATATGAGAATCTATAGGAACAGAGTAGAGACGATAGCTAAATGGTTGAGGTTAGAGTAACCCGCTTTCGCTATGTGCTTCTATTACATAATTTATTTCAATGCAAACTCAAGGTTCTATAACTAAAACAAATCATATTATATACCTCTAGATTGAGCTACAGGGAGCGATAAGGCACGTATGGGTATGAATTACATTTATTGTGTAGAGGAGCCTTAAAACTCGATTTAAAGCCGATAGAACAGATAGGTAAGCCTAGAGATGGAATCTTAGTCTATTATAATCTAAGCTTATTTACTTAATAAGTATTGCTTATCTGATTTTAGAGTTAGGTTTAATCCATATTTATGGTAGAGTAGAGTCATTTGAGAGAAAAGTGAGAGAAAAGAGGTGGCGATCGCATCCTTATCGCATCCTTCTAGTAGTGGCTCCAGACGGCATAAAACAAACCCCAGCAACTTTTAGGTGGCCGGGGCGTGTCTTATTTAATTTGGTGGCGGGAAGTGGATTTGAACCACTGACCTTCGGGTTATGAGCCCGACGAGCTACCAGGCTGCTCTATCCCGCGTCGTTTTATCTCTTTTCTAATATAAACATATCTTTCTGAAAATAGCAACCCCTAAATCAAAAAAACTTTTTAGATTGTGGGAGGGGTTGCTGAAATCGGATCAGAGTGTCGATCGCACTAAAGCATCGACACTTCCCCGATTACCTCCAAGCGCTTGAAGTCACTGAGAGTGAGGTAAGTTTCCGAAAGAGTTTCGGCGATCGTCGGAGTGATCCACCCCAACTGCTTGAGCAAGTGAATGGCCACAGCAAATTGAGCACGCTTTCCCCCATCCGTCACCTTAATTGCCAAGCCCATGCCTTCGCCAACGCGGCCAATGCACTGCACCCCTTCGGCGCCGGACTTGCTCACCAATTCCCCTTGAGTCAAGCGCATCAGTTCCGTGTCAAATTTGCCCTCACCGGCAACCATCATTGGGTGATGAGTCATAGCGCGGACAATCCGCTCCATATCCACATTGTTGCCGGAGGCTAACTGAGCGTACAAAGACGCCATTTGCCCCAACTGCAACAGATAGGTAGGAGCGCCGCAGTCGTCGCGAGCGCTGATAAACTCTTCGGCAGGCATTGCCAGCAAGTCAGCCACTTTGCCCAAAATAAGCTGCTGGACGGGATGTTTGCGGCGCAAATAAGTTTCCATAGGCCAGTGCAGTTGCTGGCAGACAGCCAGCATTCCGGCGTGTTTGCCGGAGCAGTTGTATTGCAGGGCGCTCTTTTTGCCTTCGGGAATGGGGCATTGAAGTTTAGAGGGGTCTATGTCGCAGCGCCACAGGACGTTAAATACCTGGCGCGATTGCTCGATCGTACCTTGATGGGAACTGCAAATAATCGCTAAATCTCGATCGGTCAATTCGTAGCGTTCTAAAGTGCCAGTCCCCGTCACCGCCAAAGCTTGAAAAGGCTTGAGTGAAGAACGGACAAATGAGGCCGTTTCCGAGTTACCAGCAACAGACAGAACGCGCCCGCGGTTGTCGCAGACAGCGGCCTGGGCGCGGTGCCTCGATTCCACAATACCTTCGCGCAGCAGTGTGACTTCAAGTTCGGGAGCTTGGGTTCGTTTTCCCCTTGTCATATCAATTTTAGATTTTAGATTTTAGATTTTAGATTGGGGCTCGTGGAAGTTTTGAGTGGCAAGCTGCCAGTTACGAGTTATAAAGTTAATCTTTGTGCGATCGTTTCTCGCTCGTGCACCCCGTGTTTGTTGTTGGCTGTGCGCGGCAATCTCAAAACTCAAAACTCCCTTCCATTCCCGATTACAAACAACTCCAAGTTAGTCCCCCGGCAACCAGCAATACTGTCAAACCATAAAATGTCTGCCGCAGACGCCTGAGAATTGGTTCTAGTTGGTAGTTGACAATCAACTGGTCTTGAAGCACAACTTCGGGAGTTTTAGGCCAAGATTGACAATCGTACCAGCCAGACTCTTCGTAGACGACCGTGGGATTTGAAAGGCGCGATCGCACGTAGAACCAACCCAAGTAGAGTCGCAGCAAAGCTAATCCTAGAATAAAACCGGCACCTGCGGCACCGCTGAGGACAAACTGAGCTGGATACTTGACAGGAGCAAAGCTAGAAGCAGCTATCGGCCCAGATACCAAGCAACTCCAACCCCACAGCCAAGCTAGTTTTGCCAGGTATCCGGGCCAATTGAGTGTTACCCAGCTAAAAAACCAGGATTCTTTAAGTTCTTGGTATTCATTGATCGGTCGCTGTTCTTGCGGAACCGGACAAATAGAAACAGAAGCGTCTTTCACATTAGCCATCCTCACGGCGCGGGGGAAAAGTCAATGCGTTCGGCGTGTCCCCAGAACGCTTCTAAATTGTAGAACTCCCGCTCTTGAGGCTTCAAAATGTGAATGATCGCGTCGCCGTAGTCCATGACGACCCAACTAGCGTCTGATAGGCCTTGTGTACGAAGTGGCAAGCGTTGCCACTCTTCTTCCACTTGGTCTGCTATCGCTTGGGAGATGGCTCGTACCTGGACGTTGGAAAATCCAGTGACGATCGCAAAGTAGTCTGCCAAGTAGCATACTTCTGCCACCCGGAGCAATACAATATCTACTGCTTTGCGTTCATCGGCTGCTTGGGCAACGGTCATGATCAGGCCGCGAGCTTCGTCTGAGGAGGTGCCGTCGGTTGCTGTAGACTGAGCCCTGGAGTATTCGAGTTGAGTTAGATCAGACATTAATTGTTTAATTTCCTAATTGATAGGGTAAGGGGGAAGGGGTGCGCTTTCGCGATCGGTTGTTGGCTGTTTGAGACGGGAAATAGGAGTTAGGTTGAAGCCAAAAGTAAGCACAGGATTGCTGATAAATTTTACTTTTAACTTGTGATTTGTTCGATCGACTTCTGGGTCGAATTTCCTGTTTCCGGCGATCGAGCCATAAGCAGCGCCCAATTGCGGGTAAGTACGGTGCGGGGGTGGATGTAGCAGCGAGTTTCTAGCAAATATTTAAGAGAATAATCGCTAGTTTGCCACACGGCTGCATAAAGATTTTGCAAGCTTGCCTCGCGCAGTGCTTCTAGTTCGGCTGTGTTGCCGCGGCTCGGCTCTATAGTGTCTGCTATGAATACGGTACAACTGAGCTGGCTCATGTTTGGTCGGCCGAGGGTGTGATTGGCGATTGCGTCCAAAATTTCTCGATCGACCACCCCGAATTCGTCTCTGGCGACGATCGCGCTTGCGTCTGCGTGCAGCAAGTGCGGGTGTGCTTCCAACACTGAGTCTAACTCTAAACCTTCCTTCTGAGCCATTTGCAGCAGCAGTTGAGGTTTGAAGTATTTTGCCAAATCGTGCAACAAACCGGCCGATCGGGCTTTTGCTTCGTCGAGGCCGTAATGGCGAGCCAAGTCACCTGCTACCTGTTCGACTCCGAGGATATGTTTGATGCGGGCAGCAGGAACGCGCTCAGAGAGCCAAGCTAGGACGTTTTCGCGCGCGGGTGCAAGTGTCAAATATTAACTCCGAAATTGTGTGATATCTAGTATTTTAGCGTTTTGTTTCGATCGGCTGCTGTGACGCTATAGTTTTTTATCGAAAAGAACGCTCATTAGTCTCTTCAAAAAATAATTCCTCACTTTGAGTAGCCATCCGAACAGCAATCCGGTCTTGAAGAATCCTTGGATTAAAGTTTTTACGGACTTCCTCGTCGATACGATTAAGTAAAAAAGGTATCTCGTGACCGACGTTGTTTAGCTGGCAGTCAGCAGCCATTATCCGCAGCATATCCTCTAAATGGTTTTCATGGACTTCAAAACCAAAAGCTTTTTTTCTGGGTTTAAATAATCCTCTAAGTATATGTCTTGCTGTACCATTTTGAAATTCTTCTAAAACATAGCGGTTTCGAGTTTCACCATGATTTTTATTGGGAACATTACTTTGATTTAAATGATCGGCTAAAGTTTCTACTATATATAGTTCTCCCTGCCTGAGCGCACGAGCAAACTTGGCAAATACAGGATTAGCTTTTACATTTTTTATCACACCCAAGCATTTTTTCCCACTTGTAAATAATCGGGAATATAACTGAACCCCTTCTTGAGTAGCGCCTAACCATTCATATACTAATGTTCCATCAAAAAATATGTATGGTTCAGCTATTTGTAGACCATGCAGAACCTCATAATATCGTAGATACGCTGTTTGAGAAATACCATACAGTCCTTCTTCCTCTATTTTAATAAAATCATCGCTATTTTCAGATTCGGAAAGTTCTATTTTACTCGACCAATAATGTAAAGATTCTTGTAGTGAGCGACGGTAGGAAATACTGCCAACTCCTACCGATAATGCTTGTCCTGCTGAGTACATTTGCATGGGCAATGTGTTAGTTCCATCTATAGCAGCAACTTCCCCTCTTTCTAATTCTAGTGCTGTACTAAACAAACCAAAATCTACTTGACGTAGCCTTTGCCTACCATTAGAAAGAGGTTCGGCTGATTCCATAATTTCTCTTGCTTCTCGTATAACTTCTCGTGCTTTTTCGCTTTCAAGCATTTCCACGACATCATCTGCTATGCCACCGAAGCTAATAGCAAACTCATCACGAGTGATTGGCCTTGATTGATTAACTAATTTTCTAAATGTGTTCGACATTTTAAACTCCTGACTTCTCAAAAACATTCAAAACACAGGTATCAGATCGCATTCTGCGATATCGCTTTGCTGCATTATTTTTCCGGGCACTACCAGGTTCTTGCTGACGTGCGCGTGAAACAAACGCTGCATCAATCCAGTGTAACCCTGCATTAATAGCAAGTGAATAAGCATCAGCAGGAACATCATAGTTCGGATTTTCTGGTTTTAATCCACTCCACTTTGGTAAAAATATACAGAGTTTTCCATTAGGAAGAAGAGAAGCTGTCAAAGCTACAATGACTTCTTTAAGAAGCTCTAAATATTCGGCGTAATGTTTTGCTGCCGCTAAATCACCATCAAATAGATGATTCGATTGACCAAAATAAGGAGGGTCAATGAAAATCCAATCCGCTTTGATAGGTAATGGTTTTCTAGCATCATGCTTCTGGATAAAATTCCGACAGGGATGTAGATCGAACAAGTGTATTTCTAAGTCAAAAGCGGAATCTTTCTGCCAGCGATCGCGGTCATCATAAACACGCTTAAACATTCCGCTACCAGCCATTGCATCTACAGCTACGCCCGTTTTGGGGGCAAAGTAATACAAAGCGTTTGCATAAATTTCTCCTGGTATTGAACCTGGAAAATCTTCTTTTTTTCGCCACTTAGGATGGCCAAAAGCCCACCAATCAGAAGGCTTAATGATGTCAAGGTTAGCTTTAATGCTGCCATTCTTATGACACCATTCTCGATGAATTTGAGTAGGTGTGGCTGATGACTTTTTTTCAAAAATTTTTGCAGCTTCAATCAGGTATTCACCAGCCCTATCTTTTTGGCGTTGAGCGTATTGAAACAAAGCTGGAGGTGCTTCACGCAAATTTCCTGTATTAATAAAAGCTTTTTCAACGCTTTCGATTGCTTTTCCTTGAATAATATAACCTTTGGCTTTGTTGGGAGGTAGCCCTACTAACTCGCACAGTTGCCTCAACTCCAAATTATGTTTTTTTTCATTCTCAATATCCTCTAATAAATGGCTTATTTTTGCCCATAACTTTGCTCTGTAAAATGCTCCTCCTGGCTCCCTCTTACTTACAACTTCAGCACATTTAACAACATCGTTTGGGTCTTGAATTTCAGCCAATATCGCCTCAGCCAAATCATAAAATTCCGTACTTTCTACAGTGCTATAGAAGTCGTCAAGCAGGTGTCTATTAAAGTTTTTGGTGTGTGAAATGTAGCCGTTATTTGTATTATTATCTTCTTCAATAACACCCCTTCTATCTATTTTTTCTTTTTTACCAACCAATGTCATCCCCCACAGTTGCTAATTCAGGTTGTTGATTGTTTAAACTATTACCTGTATTATCATTTCGCATCAACTCAAATGGTGATGGAGCCATTTGTGCCAATACAGTAGCCTTAGATTCGTGTATACTAACAAGTGCATGACCAGTACCAAGTCTCATTGCCTGTGGAGAAAATTCTTTACCCATTGTTTGGGTTGCTGCATCTGCCTCAGCTTTGCTGTTTTGACGCATTACCACTTTTGTATTCAAGTTGTTCATCACACGGGGCGGTATTTGTGAGGCATTTTGGAGACTGAGGATAATAGAATGATCGACAGAGCGCCCCTCTCGCATGACACGCTCAAATGCACTTGCTAGAGTTGCACTGTGGCGGGACTCATTATCAAAAATTCGATGTGCTTCATCTACCATCTGTACAATACCTACTGAATTTGGCTCCCTTCTTCTACGGTACTGCTGACATATCCGCAAGAAGTACGAAAGGATTAAGGCATAAGATTGTTCGTCCATTTGAGAATAATCAAGCACCAGAAGACTACCCCTTTGAACATATTCTTCAAGCCTAAAGGACTGCACATTTTCGTTTTGAGTACCATTTAAATTACGAGAACGCTGAAGACGACCAGTTGTTTGTCTGTCAGTTGACTGCCCTACAGCATCCAGCCAAGGCATTCCACGACGACGGTTTCTAACTTTTCGTAATATTGCGCTTCCTGTCGCATCATTAATTCGTTCGCGTGGGTCTACATCTTGACCCATCCGACGCTCTACAACCTGCAAAATCTCATCAAGTGAATATGATGGGCGATCGCTACTTCTGCTGCTCTGCTCCCGCAGTGAATCAGCAGCACTGGCAAATCCTTCAAATTGAAGTTGCTCATTAGTTCCTGTAAAGAAAAAGCCTGCTAACATCTCTGGTGAGAAGTCTGATGCGCGCAAGCCAACAACTGCTTGTACGTTACTCGGATTACACATCCCGTGAAATCCAATGCGAATTGGGTTAGTTACTCGATGTGGTTGTAAACCATATTGTTCAAACCTTGGCCAAATAGCACTCACATTTTGGTCAGTGTTTGCTTGATGGACCAATCCATAGTCTGGCTTTGCATCATGGAGTAAAATACATTTGCCAAACTTTAAAGCTTGCTCAATTAGATTAGCTGCAACGTTTGACTTACCTGAACCTGTACCCCCACTAAGCATAATGTGATAATTGAACTTGTTGATATCTATACACAGGGGTACATCGGCTGCATTAAGAAGTTCACCAATGACATTGGAAGTTCCATCGTCACGGCGTTCTATTTGAGGTATTCCAATTACGCTGCTCGTTACTGTAGCATCAAGCCTATTAACAATAGCTCCAGGCAAGGGACGTAAACGAGGTGTGAGTAGTTGTCGCCCATCGTACTCACCTAAAATTTTTATTTCAAAAACCTGCACAGACTCTACAGACTGTACATCTGGATGCGACTGCATTAGGGTTAATCCGTGAAGAATCGTCGGATCGAGCCTGTTGTTATTCACAGTTGAGATATTGCGGTTTGGCTCAACTATCTGTCCAATCCAGTTGTTACCGCTTGACTGACCTCTAGGCAAGGCAATTTGAACATAATCGAATAGAGCAAAGCCTTCCTGAAGGTTAGCCATTGCATGAACGTGAGATAAATCACTGCTTGTGCCGTCATGCAGAATTATCACTTTACTTTTCCCTGCTAATCTGCCTTTTATACCTTACAATACTCCGGACAGTTTTTGGAACCATACTACAAGCTTTACAGGGCAAGGATCGTAAAAAAGTCGAATTAAATGCCGCGTCAGGGGTGGATCTGACATTGATTTAATTATCCACAGGGGCTGCGAAGTCAAGCGAGAATAAGCCATTGGACCATATAAAAACTGTCCGGACTATTGACCTTAAAGCTTAGTTTACCGCTAAGATGTCTACCGTACCTACACCAATGGAATAGAGAAAGATACCCGCGAGCGCAATTGGAGTTCCTGGCTCGGCTTTAAACGCCAAGGTCATGACCCCTGGAGAAGCTGGAATCCTCAACCGCACGACCGGCGAAAGCTGCATAGCAATGAGAGAGATAGCCATCTGAGTAGCGATCGCCTTGCTTGTTACTCGCAGATATTATCATCGTCTGGCTCTAATCGATCGGTACATTGGCCATCGTCTGTGGCATTATCATTACTAACCGCTAAGGGTGATCGCCCTTTCAAGATTCCCGATTCAATCTTTCCACAAAACCTTGATGTTCGGCCGTTGCCAAACCTGACTGCAAAACTGCTAAAACCTCATTGCGATTTCCCTGCGGTTCGTTATCTGCATCTAAACGAACTGTAGCATTATCCAGTAAATCAACGCCTGGAGTTGCCGTACAATAATCTCCCAGCCAAGCTATTACCATTCGATCGCGAACCTAATTATCCGATCATTTCGGCAAAGGCTCCAATATTTTCTCACCATGACTAGCTGAAACCGCCGCAAATAAAGCTTCATAATGATTCAAAGCTTCCTCAAATCCGTAATTCTCCACAGCATAATTTCTGCCTTGCTCGCCCAACGCCTCCACCTTAGCAGGATGCAAGTACAAATCCTCAACCGCCTCAGCCAAAGCTTGCGGATCTTCCGGCGCTACCACCACCCCGCCACCACTTTGCTGCACAGCTTTCTGGGCCGTACCAGTTTCGGGAACCGAAGCCAAAATTGCCCGGCCGCTGGCGAGAATTACTTGAATTTTTGAAGGCATATTGAAGTTAGTAACGCGACGCTTTTGTACGACTAAACTAACATCAGCAGCAGCTAACATTTCTGGCAATTTTTCTCGCGGTTCAAAAGGCAGTAACATGACATTGGTCGCTTTGTAAGTTTCACAATCTTTTTGCAAACGTGCCAAGGCTGTTGATTCCCCCACAATTACAAAAGCGATTTCGGTTATGTGTTTCAAACGAGCCGCTGCTTGGACAACTGTTTGCAAGCCTTGAGTGAGGGCAATATTGCCCGCATAGAGAACGACAAATTTGCCCTTGAGTTTGTGAGTTTCTCGAAATGAGTTACTTTCCTTGGGTAAGGGCCGAATGAAATTGACATCAACCCAATTGGGAACGCAAACTATTTTTTCGGGGGGTACTCCCTGAGAATGCAATTTTTTGACAAAACCGCTGTCGATGACGCTGACTTGGCTGGCTGTGCTGTAGGCCAATTTTTCCAAAGCGTCAGCAATGCGAACTAGCAGTCCGTTTTTTTTGACCAAGCCGACGCGCACGGCTGCTTCTGAGACGATATCCTGAACGTTGAGGACGATCGGGCAAGCGCGAATCCAGCCGTAAAAGGCGACTGGGACGCAAATCGGTAAAGGGGGCATTGTCGAGAAAATCACGTCGGGACGCCAGCCTCTGAAGGCTTGGACGGCGCTGGAGACGACAAAACTGCCGTCTAGCAAAAGTCTGTCTAGCAGGCTGGGGTGGGGGCCGTTGACGCGCAGATAGCTGCGCTGAATTGTGACGCCCTTGTGTTCTTCGGTGAGGTAAAATTTGCCCTCATATTGCGGATAAATCCGGCGCTGCGGATAGTTGGGCATTCCTGTGACGACTCGGACTTGGTGGCCGCGCTTGACTAGGCCTTGCGCTAGTTCTGTCATCAGGGGGGCAATGCCGATCGGCTCTGGATAATAGTTATAGGAATAAATTAGAATACGCATACTATTTATTTTGAAGCAAATAGTCCTGCAGCCGCGTGCATCGAGCCTGCACCCGCAGAATTGCAGAGGATGTGGTTGGGTTCCGGGTAGGACAATAGGGGGCGAGGGGATCTTCCACTCCTGGCGAAAGAAGCCGCCCTTACCGGGCGGGTATCCCGCCCTCAGATAATGTTTTTTCGCATTACCAGGCAGTTCCGGCGATCTTCGGTACGGATATAGCGAAGATCGTCTGTAAGCTTGTACATGAACACCAGTCCCCTTTCTCCTTCTCTGTCCAAAGGATCGCGCTGCTCTTGCATGATCGAGTGCAGCTTTGCTTCTAAGTTGAAGGGTTGACCCCTGTCCCAAATCCTAATTTCTAAGTAATCGGCAAACACTTTTACCTCAATGTCTATGGGCGTCGTGGGGGGCAAGTTCTGGTGAGCGTGGCGGACAGCGTTTGTAAAGCCTTCGTTGATTATCAGCCGGCACTGCCACCAGAAATCCGCTGGTATCATGGGCAAAACGATATTCTCCAACCATTCCAAAACGGATGTTAAAGCATTCAGGTCTGTTTCAACCTGCAGGTGCCACTCGGCCTTTGGTTGCTTGTCTTTCATCTTTCTTCCCCCTGGTCGGCCCCCACCACCGCTGTACTCAGCGGCGGAGGAAGAGAAAAAGGAGGGCAAGGTCTTGGCAACATATTAGTTAAGTCAAGCTTGAGTTGAAGAAGCCCGTTTTGCCTCAAGGTGAGCATTCCTTTCGCACCATTTACTCGCACAGCAAATGAGAGACTTCCGATACTGTAAGCCGCCTCGGTAGGGCGTTTAAATAGGGAAAATTCCCGAGTCAGCTTGCGAGGAAGTGATTTAAGCTTCGACCGTGTTAGCAGTCGGTACTTTTCTAAACACAGGTTAGTTCTTCTCGTCCTCGAAAATCTTGCCGGGATCATTCGAGTATGACCTCGAATTCGCCAATTGCTAATTATTAATGCTCTGAGTGCAGAGCTGGCAACTAGCTTGGCATTTTCTGGGCGTGTGAATTTTAACACTTAATGCTAACGTAGGTATCGCTAGCGATCGTCTGCTTGACTAAGTATCGAGTTCGAGTTCCCGCCCCCCGTCGGCAACAGCACCTCAAAGTTCAGCGGTGGGTTGTTGAGGGTTCCTACACAGCGCCACTATTTTTGTTAAACAGGACTGTTACAGTTTTGACAATTAGTTTGAGGTCATACACCAGGCTCCAGTTTTGTTGGTATTTTAAATCTAAACGGATGACATCTTCAAAATCGCGGACTTGAGAGCGACCGTTGACTTGCCATTCCCCTGTCATCCCGGGTTTGACATCCAAACGCTGCCACTGAGGGACTTCGTAGCGCTCAACTTCGTCTGGCGTAGGCGGTCTGGTGCCGACTAGACTCATTTCGCCTTTGAGCACGTTCCAAAACTGCGGCAGTTCGTCGAGACTGGTTTTGCGTAAGATGCGCCCGACTTTGGTAATCCGGGGGTCGTTGTCATTTTTGAAAAATGCGCCAGAAGCTTGGTTTTTGATTTGGTCTTTCATGGCTTCGGCGTTGGTACACATCGATCGAAATTTCCAAATCCGAAATTGTTTGCCCATCCAGCCACAGCGGGTTTGACCGAAAAATATCGGGCCTGGATCGTTGATAGTGATGGCTGCAGCTATGGGTACGAGCAAAATTCCTGTAATCATCAAACCGACTATTGCCCCAACAATGTCTATCAGCCGCTTCACCCACGATTGCACTGAGGGGTGGGTCATCGGTAGCTGATTGTCCGAGGGGTTGGTCTCTGTCGGAGTTGAGGTTGCAGAGGGCTGCTCGATCGTCAGCACTTGATCTAGGCTGGTGAGAGCAAATACTGCCATCACCTGCGGCTTGAGGCTTCGGAGCACCAAGTCGCTACCACGCTGTTTGGCAAATTTCAGATTGCTGACTAACGCACCGATCCCGCTACTGTCGATGAATGTCGTCTGACTGAAGTCTAGGACAATCTTGCTGGGAACGGTGCTGCCCGAAAAAAGTTGCTGGCAGGTTGTCTTGAAGTTTACGGCTTCAAGTACGCTCAAGCGCACGGGTATGTGAACTGAGGGAATCTCGTCCGAGTACGTTACCCGAAAATCTGCCTCTGGGGTGTGACTGACCATGAAGTCCTAGTTTCAAATTTCAAGCTGATGTCTTTAGCCTATTCTGTCCTAGCAGCTCCTCCTTATGCTAGCTTTATAAAAACTTTATAAAAACGCCTGCCAACTCGCCCCCCGAGAATGATATCAAAGGCAAAAATAGACTTGAGTCTACCAGTGCCAGTTTTGGTCCAAAGATTTTTGAACGCAGTCGCGGCCAAACTTTGACATCGGAATCAAGATTTTTGTGGATTCAGGTCGATTAATCTTGTCGTTAATCATTTTGGTGCCTGTCTTGCACCGGATAGCCATCGCAGTTAACAGTTAACAGCTAACACACAAGTCAACAGTTAACGGTTAACTGGAAAACCCCCGTAACAAGCGTCGGGGGATGAGGTTAAGAATTGTAGACGTTTTCTGACTGGGATGTTTCGCGGGTGATGGGTTTGACTTTGGCTTTGGCTTTGGCTGCGTTGCGTTTGAGGGCCTGGAGACGAGCTTCGTATTTAGCCCGCTGCTGTTTTTTGGAAGTTTGCTCGATTAAGGTTTTTAAGGCGCTGCCGAGGCTTTTGTAGGCGTTTGGGAGAGTGTAGCCGAAGCGGGTTGCCAGGGCGAGGGCTTTTTCGTCGGCGTCTACTGCTTCTTTTAAACTTTTCTCTCCGTTATTTTTTTGGAAAAGTCTCCAGCCGGAGACGCCGCACAGGGATAGGGCCAGTAACAGCAGCAAGCCGTCTTGCACCCAAAGTTCGCCGACAGCCCCGCCTAAACCAATGGCGAGGGCTGCCATTTCCCAACCGTCTCTGGGGATGGTGTCGTTTTGGATTCTGGCGACTTCGTGCCAAAATAGGAGGTTCCGCTGATCTATTGCTAGCTGTTCCCAGCGGATCAGGTCTATTTGGATTTCTACCTGGTCTTTGCCTATTTCTTCGCTGCGGATCAGGGTAGGATTAACTTCTATTGTTTTTTCTACTGTTACCCAACTTTGGAGTTCTGGGGGCAGTATGTTTTTCAAGCGCCGGATCTCACTCATCTCGGCTCTTGCTGTAGAGGTTGCATAGGATGTCATAGCTCCGGCCTATTGATTTTGCAAAGGTTAATATGTGTCTATTTCTGGAGTATAGCAAACCTTTAATCAAAATCTAGTAGAGTAACGGGGGTCGATCGACCAATACTTGCAATTTTAGTTGATTTTACTCTCTGGGCGCGATCGCAACGGCCTGCTCGATCATTGACTTTCGACTATTTCATCAGCGGTTCGATTTCTTGTCGCAATTTCGACCAAGCCGACAAAACTTCCTGCTTAGAAGTTATGCCTTTTTGAACTAAAACAACTCCGTCCAATACTTCAGCAATTCCCTACAAACCTCGCAGTATAGATTCATCGGTAAGACGCACCCCCTCAACTCTACCTCTGTCAATCGGAGGTTTTAACTTCTTCTGCTGTAAATGCCACAATCCCAGAAACTCATAATAATCGACAGCCACAGTTTTTTCGTTTTTCTCTATAAACTGCATCATTTCTAAATAAATTATTTTCTGGCTGGTCAAAAGATGAGAAACTCTAGCCACTCTAAATTATTTGTACAATACAATCATATTTTGTCCCCCTTAGTAAAATTGGGTTTTATAAATGTAAAAATTAAAATATTTTTTTAATTATGTTAAATCTCGGGAAATATAATAACAGCATATAACAATGTTCTTACCTTATACACTCCTGCTTTAGGCATGATTTTACTGTGAGTTATAACAAGCCAATAAAAAACAATTTATTCGGCATTTTGACGGTGATTTACTGTCGTTTTACCTTTTAACAAGCTGCTGCATTTTTTGACCTTGAGGATAGCTAGCACCCTCCCATATCAAGAAAGATTCTGTTAGACATTAAGTGTTTTTCTAGTTTTGATATATTCCGATTTTAGGGTTGAGATAGCGACTGGATGCGGAAACCTGTTGCTTAGTTAAATAGCTTTTTTAACATTTTTTTAATCTCGTGATGACCGACGAAGTATTTTCTGTGAGTGTGGGCAATAATACTTGTTTCAACGTCTAATTTTGTGAAAAGGTAGCGACAATTAAAGTAGTGTAATATCAGTCTAACAGCTTGTTTTATGTTTCATTCCGGGAGATTTTTTAGGTACTTAAAGTTGGATCACTCTTCTTTTTGTCCCAACACCCTCTCTTTTTTGGCCTTGTTTAAAATTCATTTTTTTCTCTTTTTTTGCTACAGTAGCGCGATCGCCCACAGTCGGGTGTTCGATCGCGCACAGTAGCGAGTCGGAGCGCGCACCTTAGCACTAACTACTGGTCTACCCCTTTTCTTCTTGCAGTGGATATTACCACTTTTTGGGGATTTACACACATCCTTCAGACGCGATTTAAATGATTAAAGTGACTTGAGAAGACCGCTTTCTAACTGATAAATTGCTGCCATGATTCCGCTTTCAGGATTTGTGAGCAGCGACTTTTTGACATCTTTCAAGTATTCTACAATGTGTTCCCGCAAAATTGGTCTTTCTACTGTGACTGTGTGATTATAATCCCACAAATCCCAAATGATAATTCCGATGCCGACAATCGGGTCGATTAAACTTACTCCCAACTGACTAGCGACTGTACCGCCTGTTTTTGTGGCTACCTTGGCGGCGGCTTTGCTGGCTACTTTTGCGGTAACTTTACTACCAACTTTAGCTGCGACTCCCAAAATTAAGGGTTTAGCAACCAAGTAACCGCTACCGCCAACTAATACTTTTAATGATAAATTCGAGACGTTTCCTTTGTCGCTAATTGTGGTAGCAATATCGTTCAGATATTTGTCCCACTGTACCTGCGGTATGCTATAATTGTTTTGAACTACTTTTACATTTTTGCTAACTTCTGATATGTACAAATTAGCAGTATCTTGAGTAATTAATTGAAAGCGCAGTTGAGCGTTTTTGGGTACCAGCACGCGGTTAGCAAATTCTCTTTGAAAGTCTTCGGTTAATTTTTCGGAAACAGCACGAGATGCTGCTGTCATATCAAATCTGTTGAGTACGGCAGATTTCACGAAATTAAAAGGTACGGTAAACTCCATCTTTTTTTGGTTGAAGTAATCGAAATACCAATCGAGGAAACTGTTGTCAACCCGCGCGATTACTTCTGTTTCCCATTTGTCCAACTCTTTAGATGCGAAAGTTTCGGCAGTTATATGGGATTGTTGGATGGCGTTTTTAACGTCTTGGTTGACTTTGCTGAAATCGTGTGGCGGCGAGACTACAACTGCTGTGGTTCCGGTATTTGTTAGTGACTGGGAAATTAGAAAGTTACCGAATAGGGGAATGATGACTACTAAAATTACGATCGTCCAAATCATCGGTGTCACAGTTTTGATAAACTGACCGATAACTCTGAGACGTTCTGTTTTCTCTGAATAGCTAATTTCTTCCTTGTCTTGACTCATGGCGGTTTTTCAACTGATGAGAGCTGGGCTAGTTTCGATTATAGGCGGCGCTTCCTGAATTGTGTTACGGGCGTGTGGGCCGGGATTCTGTAAGGGTTGGGGAAAAAATGCGCGTGACCAAAGCTAGCCCAAAGGAAATTGATTCAAAAGTACGATCGCACTCTTCATCCGCGTTAATCTGCGTTAATCTGCCTGTATCAGCGGTTCATAAAAAAAGAAAAGAGCGATCGCCCTTTAAGCCTCGCTCAAACTCGATCGTCCTTTATGCTAAACATCAGCCGCAGGTAAAGGAATCTCATCGCCGCACTCATAAGCAGTCTCTACCCACAATTCCCTAGCTTCCTCAATGTTCTCCGTCGCTTCCGACAAAGTTTCCCCCACAGACATACAACCCGGAAGGTCTTTTATTATGGCTGTATAACCTTCAGATTCTGGATAAAAACTGATAGCATATTTCAGGCTCAAGTAATAATCCAGAGATTTAAGGTTGACTTTCATCTTTGAATTACAATGTATCAGGGGCAGATTGAATCCCCTTCAAAATACTTACTTCTAACTGATTAATGGCTGTCATGATGCCACTTTCGGGGTTCTTTAACAATGAAATTTTAACTTGATCCAAGTAGGCTAAAATGTTCTGACGCAAAATCGGTCTTTCTACTTTGACTGTGTGATCATAATCCCAGATATCCCAAATCAATATACCTACACCCACAATAGGATCTATCAGACTAACCCCAAGCTGACCGGCAACGGTTCCACCAGTTTTTGCGGCCATCTTTGCCGCAGCCTTTCCAGCAAACTTGGTCATAACTTTACTTCCTACTTTGCCTGCCAATCCAATAAGTAAAGGCTTAGCGACTATGTAACCGCCGCCGCCAATTAATACTCTTAACGAGAAATTGGATAGAGTGCCCTCGGTGTCATTAATGGTTACAGCAATATCATTCAGATACTTTTCCCACTCTCCTTGAGGGATGTTATAACTGCTTTGAATGCCTTTAATGTTCTTGCCAAGTTCCGAGACATACAAGCTAGTGGTTTCTGTAGTGATTGACTCCAATCTCATTTGTGCAAGTTTGGGCACCAGTACCCGCTTAGCAAACTCTCTTTGGAAATCTTCAGTTAACTTTTCAGCAACCTTTTGAGATGCTGCTGACATATCAAACTTGTGACTTACAGCAGAAATAATAAACTTAAAAGGAGTCGCAAACTCCATTGTTTTCTGATTAAAGTAATCAAAGTACCAATCTAAGAAGCTATCTACGCGCCCGTTTAATTCTCCTTCCCATGTATCTAACTCTTTAGAAGCAAAATTCTCAGCAAGAGCGTGGGATTTGTTGATAGCACCTTGAATCTCTAGGTTAACTTTGCCCAAGTCCGGGGGTGCGGGAAGTGTAACTGTTGATACTGGAGATGATACTGGAGATGATACTGAGCGGTTAGAAGTTACCGACTGTGAAATTATCAAGTTACCTACAAGTGGAAGAATTACCAGGCAAAAAACAGCTACCCAAATTAGAGGGCTCAGTGTTTTGAGAAACTTAGTTATGGCTTTTAGTCTGTCTGTCTTTTCAGCATAAGTCGCGTTTTGATTTACTATCTGCTGCTCTAATTTAATGTCGGCTGGATTGGTAACATTAGTAGCTGAGGCGCTCGCAGGTTCGCTGGCAGGCACTGGCTCTAAATTCAGGCTTGGCTCGTCGTTCATATAAATTCCTTTGTTAATTAGAACTAAACATTCATCTGCGTCAATCCGCCTACATCAGCGGTTCCTAAAAAAATAAGGTGAGCAACGCCCACCCTACTATCTTACTAAAAACGATTAAACCTTCGCTTCATTCTTCACCAAATTACCCCAACCCAAATCCTTCAGCGAATTATTCCGGCGCAGCGGACGAGTCACCAACTCCAGAATATCCCGCGCATTACCAAAGCCGTGAATCTGAGCAAAAGTAAACTCAACAGACCACTTAGTATTAATTCCCCGCGCTTCCAAAGGATTAGCGTGAGCCATACCAGTAATCACCAAATCAATATTCTGCTCGTAAATCCGCTGAAGCTGATTGTAATTGTCTGGTTTCTCCACAATCCGAGGAGTAGGAACTCCCATCTCGTGACAAGTCTTTTCTAACAAAGCCAACTCGGCCGCCTGATAGCGCTTGTCCATATAAGGAATGCCGATTTCCGGGCAAGTCATGCCGCAGCGAATCAAGAAACGTGCTAAAGAAATCTCCAGCAAATTGTCGCCCATAAAGAAGACCGATTTACCGCGAATTATTTGCAGGTAATCTTCCAAACCCGCCCAAATTTGCGCTTCCCGTTCGTCCAAACCTTTTGGTTCTATTCCCAACACTGAGCAAATCTTTTCAATCCAAGCGCGAGTTCCGTCAGGGCCGATCGGGAATGGCGCACCAATTAGCTTACACTTGCGGCGGCGCATCAACGTAGAAGCAGTGCGCGACAAGAACGGATTCATGCCCGATACATAATAACCTTCTTCCAAGACTGGCAATTCAGTGTAGCGCTTGGAAGGAAGCCAACCGGAAACTTTGATTCCTTGCTTCTTCAATTCTAGAGTTAGCTGAGTAACAACCGGGTCGGGCAAAGAACCGAAAAGTACCAGCGGTGTATGCTTGACATATTCCGATTCATCTGCTGCAACTTCCTCTTTTTTCTTACCGAAATTCAGCAGTTGAGAGATAGCATTTCTTTCTTGCTTCTGAGCTTCTACAACAGGAGCTTTGTCAGGGCATTTAGCAGCCATAGCTGCCAAAACGGTATCTTCCCCTTGAGTAAAAGCGTAATCCAAGCCGTTAGCGCGCGCTGTGACGATGGGAATGCCAATTTCTGCTTCGAGTTTCGGCGCTAACCCTTCCAAATCCATTTTGATGATTTCGGTGGTGCAAGTGCCGATCCAGACAATTACACTGGGGTTACGATCGCGCTTAATTTGCAAGCACAGCCGCTTCAACTCATCATAATCGTTTAACTGAGCGGAAATATCGCCCTCTTCCAACTCAGCCATCGCATAGCGAGGCTCAGCAAAAATCATCACGCCCATTGCATTTTGCAAGAAATAGCCGCAAGTCTTGGTACCGATTACCAAGAAAAAGCTATCTTCAATTTTTTGATAAAGCCAAGCTACGCAGCTAATCGGACAAAATGTGTGATAATTGCCTGTTTCGCATTCAAAGTTTAAAGCTTCCGGTTCATTAGTAGTAATAGCAGTCATATCTCAAATCTTCTCCGTTTAAATTGTTTTTCGTCTCGAACAGGACTTGCGGCGGAGCGAGGAAACACCTGGATTTTCCGATCGTCTCGGCGATCTCGCCCAGGAGAGGAATAGGTTGTTTTTCCTCTCGATCGCGAACAGGCGCAGTGGCGAGAAAACACCTGTTTTGCCGGATCGCGACGCACAGTCAACAATAAATAGAAATACCTATTTTTGGGCTAATTCCTCTGAAAAATAGATGCAGCCAACTCAATATTTCCCCAGCCGCAGCATCCAAAATTGGAGCTAAAAAATTCTGCGCGAGGGCTTATAATCCCTCACAGCAGGGATTTAGTTTTCTTCAACTCGCTAAGGCAAAAATCCTTTTGGCAGTTGTGAGGTGGAGCTAATTAAAAATTAACAACTCGCAACTCACAACTCACAACTAGAGCGGGAAACTTCAAGACTAGAACAGATGCGGGCGATCGCAACAACCTCACTTAAAATCCGACAAAAAGCCCGAAATTTCTTCATCCTCATCGTCGGAATCCAAATCACCGAGACCTAGAGCATCTAAATCATCTTCATCGGGATCTCCGGTAGTTGCTTCCCCCAGATCGTCGAGTCCGAGATCGTCGAGGTCATCGTCATCAGATACAGAGAAATCGTCAATACCGTCATCGTCCAAGTCGCCCAGATCCATGTCTAGGTCATCTGAGGTCGCTGTCCCAAAAGGATCGGGTATTTCTTCGGCGACAAACTCTGCATCTTCTTCCCCAAACGGATCTGAAATCCCCGCTTCGAGATCTCCAGAGGTCAAACTCCCAAATTGTGAGGCTTCTTCTTCCTCGTCATCGCCGAGGTTGAAACCGCCCAAAGCCGAGGCTTCTTCTTCTTCGTCATCGCCGAGGTCGAAACCGTCCAAAGCCGAGGCTTCTTCTTCCTCGTCATCGCCGAGGTCGAGACCGCCCAAAGCCGAGGCTTCTTCTTCCTCGTCATCGCCGAGGTCAAGACCGCCCAAAGCCGAGGCATCTTCCTCATCGTCCCCGAGGTCGAAGTCAGATACGGCATCTTCCTCGTCGTCGCCGAGGTCGAAGTCAGATACCGCGTCTTCCTCATCGTCACCCATATCGAAGTCAGATACCGCGTCTTCCTCATCGTCGGCGAGGTCGAGACCGTCCAAAGCCGAGGCTTCTTCCTCATCGTCGTCCATGTCGAATTCGGAGACTGCTTCTTCCTCATCGTCGTCCATGTCGAAGTCGGAGACTGCTTCTTCCTCGTCATCGCCCATGTCGAATTCGGAGACTGCTTCTTCCTCGTCATCGCCCAGGTCGAAGTCGGAGACTGCTTCTTCCTCGTCATCGCCCAGGTCGAAGTCGGAGACTGATTCTTCCTCAAACTCATCGAAGGATTCGTCGTCGGAGCTCAGTGCTGACGCAGCAGCAGCCAGACCGGCGGCTCCGGCGACTCCGGCGACTACTCCGGCTGCTGCTAAGGCCGCACCGCCCAATTTATTTGATTTGGCATCAGCGGGTGCAGCAGTTGGAGTTTGAGCTGCTGCGGGTGCAGCAGTTGCAGTTTGAGCTGCTGCGGGTGCAGCAGTTGCAGTTTGAGCTGCTGCGGGTGCAGCAGTTGCAGTTTGAGCCGCTGCGGGTGCAGCAGTTGCAGTTTGAGCCGCTGCGGGTGCAGCAGTTGCAGTTTGAGCTGCTGCGGGTGCAGCAGTTGCAGTTTGAGCTGCTGCGGGTGTTGGAGATGTGCCGGCCGTCTGCGGCGCGATATTTGAGGGCATACCCAGCGCTAGGTCCGGGTCAAAATTTAGCCCCAACACTTCGATCAGGCTGTCTGCATCCGGCTTGAGTTTTGAGAAGGGCAGCATTAATTGCTGGAGTTCCGGCTCCAGGGCAGCCGCAATTCCCAGGATGAGGTAAGAAACAGGCCTTTTCCCGCCGTCGGGTGTGGCGACCGTGTTGTCAGCCGTCATGTGCAGGAGCAGCCAAGCCCGATTTACCTGGTAGTAGTCCAACCACTTCTGTTTGAGAGCAACTGAAAAAGTATCAAAAAAAGCCATAACCTCTTTATCCTCATCCTGATCGCTAGACCTATTAAACCATCATCAGGTCTAGCTCATCTTCCTCCTTCTTGACCACCGGTTGCACTGGATTTAGATAAAAATCTGAAAGTAAGGCGAATAATTCGCGATCGGGCGTGTCGTTGGGCACTACTCCTTCGGGCCTTGCCAAAATCTGGTCAGCGATGTTGAGGTAGTAATCGCAGACGTAGTTGAGGGAAGGATCGCTTTCGGCCATCTCAAACAATGTTTTGCCTTTGACGCGAGAAACGCGGATGTCTTCAATTAGGGGCAGCACTTCCAGCACCGGCATCGGTACAGAGTCTATGTACTTGTCGATCAAGTCGCGCTTTGAGGTGCGGTTGCCAATTAAACCGGCGAGCCGCAACGGGTGAGTGCGGGCTTTTTCGCGGACTGAGGCGGCGATGCGGTTGGCTGCAAATAAAGCGTCGAACCCGTTGTCGGTAACAATCATGCAGTAATCGGCGTAGTTCAAGGGGGCTGCAAAACCGCCGCACACTACGTCACCGAGCACGTCGAACAGGATGATGTCGTATTCGTCGAAGGCATTGAGTTCTTTGAGGAGTTTGACGGTTTCACCGACTACATAGCCGCCGCAGCCAGCTCCTGCGGGAGGGCCACCTGCTTCTACGCAGTCAACGCCGCCGTAGCCTTTGTATATGACATCTTCGGGCCAAACGTCTTCGTAGTGATAGTCCTTTTGCTGAAGGGTGTCAATAATTGTGGGGATCAAGAAGCCAGTGAGGGTAAATGTGCTGTCGTGCTTTGGATCGCAACCGATTTGCAAAACTTTCTTGCCGCGCTTGGCTAGGGCAACGGAGATGTTGCAGCTTGTTGTCGATTTGCCAATTCCACCTTTTCCGTAAACTGCGAGTTTCACTCTTTGTTCTCCTATAGGTTTCTATCAAAACGATGAGGGCTGGCTTTTCATGCTTTTTTTCGATCGCCCAATTGCAATAGCCCAATTGCAATTCCCTTACTGTCTGTCGATTTGAGATTTCAGATTTGAGATTAAAGAATGGACTCCACAGATGAATCTGGGGCTTCTCTCTAACTAAAATTTCGATCTCGACGACTTTTGTTTGGGGCTTGTATCCGTCTTTGGGTTAGGCCAATTTTGGAGTCCGCCCTTAGTCACCTCGTTGAAAGCATTATTAGCTAACTTGCGATGAAAAGAAAGGGGGCGTCTAAATGAAAATGCTAGTAAATTTGTTTATTTTGCACCTGTGAGAATCTTAACTGGTTTTTTGAGACAAAAATCTATTTTTATAATTTTTTTAGCTTTTAAATAGATTTTAGAATACTTTCTTAATATAAAGAGGTACAAAAATAAAACAAAAATTAACTTCTCAAACAATCTGGGCTTTTGGCTTTGGGGCTAGGATGCAGGCAGTTGACGGCTTGTGCGGGTAACTGGAACGGTCATAAAGGCGCTAGTGGATGAGGCAAACTCGAAGTGAGTTCGGATCAGTTGGGTCAGGGGAGGGCAAAGTTATGGGATTTTAGATTTGAGATTTTAGATTTGAGATTGGGAAAGATTGACTTTGCTTGGGTTTCTGGTGTTTTGTAAAAAATTGTGAATTTTTAGGAAATGGTGAGGAGTCGGAGAGTGGGGGAGTGAGTCGGGGAGAGGGAGAGTGCATGGGGAGAGTGGGGGAGTGGGAGAATATGATGTCTTCCCCATGACTACTGATACCAGTTGAAAAAAAGAATGCAACTGTATGCCCGCGATCCAAACCCCGGGCTTCATGAGTCATTTCCCATCCTTAAATTGTTCAATCTAAAATCTAAAATCTAAAATCGTATGACTGCTGACTAATGACCGCTGACAATCGGAATCTCGATCGCAAATTCAGTGCCCCGTCCAGCTTCCGAAACGCAGTCGAGCCGCCCCCCGTGCTGTTCGACAACTAAATGGTAAGAAATCGACAGTCCCAACCCAGTGCCCTTGCCGACTGGTTTGGTAGTAAAAAACGGGTCAAATAATTGGCGGCGAATCTCCTCCGGTATGCCCCGCCCGTTGTCGGAAATGCGGATCGCCACAAAATCGCCACCCACAACTTCAGTGCGAATTGTAATAGTGGGAACAGTCAATGGAGAACTAGGATTTGACAGGGCTGAATTTTTCCCATTTCTCGTCGCCCATTCCCCTTTCTGGATTTCTTCATCCAAAGCATCAATAGCATTGCCGATAATATTCATGAACACCTGATTGATCTGACCGGCACAGCACTCGATGGGGGGCAAATTGCCATATTCTTTAATAATCTGGATAGCTGGATGTCCGCCGTGGGCTTTGAGCCGGTGCTGCAAAATCAACAAAGTGGTTTCGAGTCCCTCGTGAATGTCAACGAGCTTGATGTTAGATTGATCCGCTCGCGAAAAATTACGCATCGACACAACTATTTGGCGGATGCGCTCGGTTCCTACTTGCATAGAAGACACTAGCTTAGATAAGTCTTCTACCAAAAAATCGATTTCCATCTCTGCTGCTGCTTCCCGAATTTCCGAGACTGGTTCGGGATAGTGCTGCTGGTAAAGTTCCAAAAGTTGGAGCAATTCTTTGATGTAGTGGCTGGCGTGGGAAAGGTTGCCGTAGATAAAATTAACAGGATTGTTAATTTCGTGAGCGATACCGGCAATCATTTGTCCCAAAGAAGACATTTTTTCGGTTTGCACTAATTGAGTTTGAGTTTGCTGCAACTTTCGGACAGTTTGCTCTAATTGCTGCGCTTGATTTTTCAAGCAAGTTTGCTTTCGCCGCAGCACTTCTTCGACTCGCTGGCGCTTGATAATATCCCGTCTCAACAATTCATTGGATTCTAAAAGTTGAGCGGTGCGTTCTTCAACTTGTTTTTTTAAGTCGTCGTGAGCTTGGCGCAGGGCTTCTTGGGCCCGCTTCCGCTCTAAAATTTCTTGCTGCAAAAGTTCGTTGGCTTTCTGCAATTGGGTGGCTCGATCGTCCACTGCTTGCTGCAAAAGCTCGATCGTCCCGTACATTTCAGATTGGTTAAAAACTTGCGGCAAACTTGTCTGAGAGACAATGCCCAAAAGTTCTCCCTGGCTGCCAACTACTACCAAACGGCGGACGCAGTGCCGCTGCATGGACTGGTGGACACTCCAGAGGGAATCGGCGGGAGATACGCAAAATAAAGGCGCACTCATGACTCTTGCGGCCGGGATTTCCGAGAGGTTTAATTCGAGGGCGTGAAACTGTACGATGTCGCGCTCGGTGACAATGCCGATCGGAATTTGATAATTTGGTGTTGGTGCGATCGCCAGCTCGGGATGCTGAATTTGCTCTTGGACAATGACGACGCAACTAACTCGATGCTTGACCATGAGCTGGGCTAAATCGAGGGCTGAGGCAGTTGTTGGAGCAGAAATGACTTCTTTAGTCATGACATCTGCTGCACAGCGCAAATTGGTTAGCAAGTTAATCGGTTGCAGGGCTTCGTGAATCGCTTCGCGGGTGATGATGCCGAGAAGTCGCGAGTCCTCGTCCACTACGGGCAAATGCCGGATGGAGTGCTGGCGCAACATGAACATAGCTGTGAAAATATCTTGAGACTCGGATTGTTTGAGGGTAATGGGCGATCGAGTCATTACATCAGCAATTGTCAGTCCGACGGTACAAGCTGCGACAGTAGTTAGCTTGACGATATCCCGTTCTGTAAAAATGCCGATCGGTCGATTATCTTCCACGACTATGACGCAACTGCGCTTGGCTGCGCTAGCAACAGCGTTTTGTTTTTCCCCACAAAGCTGACAGGAGACGCGCATCGGGTTCATGAGAGCCAACACCTGGGCGATCGGGGTTTCTGGAGCGACGGTGAGGGGATGGCGGTCGATCGCCCGATCTAAAGGTGAGGAGTAAAGCGGTTGGCTGTTGGGCCGTCCGGCGGGTTCTGATGATTTAATTACGGGCAACTGCGGGGCTGAATTGACGAAATGCTGTAATTTTTCTTCTTGTAGCATGGTGATTATTAATTTTACTTAATGAGTTGTTACAAATTTGCAGACGGGGGTTGGCAGACTTAGCATTAATTAACCGGGTCACAGATGCTCGATCGCCTAAAATCTGATTGCTAGAACACCCTTATTTAATTTTTATTTTTTAAATTCTATGTCGTGGACTCCCTTAAGTCATCGAATTCATCACTTGCCGCTTATCCTTGCGGGCCCGATTTTGCGCCGGACTGAAAGTCGGGCCGTGACAGTTTGGCTGGCTCTGAAAGCACCCCGCCGAGTCGAACTCAAGGTTTATTCGACAGAGGGCGGAACCGGAGAAATTGTCGATCGACCATTGCTCCAAGGTGCGAACTCTACTGTGCAGCTCGGCAAATACCTGCACGTAGTGGCGGTGACTGCTAAACCAATCGACCGCAATGTCTTGACATCCGGGCAAATTTATGCTTATGACATCAAGTTTGCTGGGAGTAGCGAGTCGCCGTCGGGGGTGGCTGTCGCAGAAAATGAGAAAGAAAATCTCATTTCTTGCCTGTGGCCTGCCGCCCCGGATTTGTCGGCTTTGGGACGGGACACGATTAGTTATTTCGCTCACCAGTTGCCGACTTTTGCCCTGCCACCGAACGATTTAAACTATTTGCGTATCGTTCACGGTTCTTGTCGCAAGCCCCACGGAGACGGCAGAGATGCGCTGCCAATCTTGGATAATTCGATCGAACAGTTTGCAGGTACGGCAAATAGCAGGCCCCACCAACTGTTTTTAACCGGCGACCAAATTTATGGCGACGACGTGGCCGATGCGATGCTGTGGGCTTTGACTGATGCTGGCGATACACTGTTGGGCTGGGAAGAGAGTCTACCCCTGATGGATGATGCCCAAAGTAAAAAGAATTTGTGTATCAGTATACCTAAAAATTCGCAAAACGAAAATGCAGTTGGCGAAGAGAGGGAAATTTTTAGAGATTCGCCAATTCAGAAACCGTCTGATGCTGAGTATGAGTCCAAAAAACCAATTGAGTTACAGCCGGGGACTCGCAGCGATATTGCCAGAGATTTTGGCGGCTTTACGGGGATGTTGGTGAATAAACCGGACAAGGCTAAAAGTCACTTGTTCAGTTTGGGGGAATATTGCGCGATGTATTTGTTAGTTTGGTCGCCGATACTTTGGTGCGCGCGTTTTCCGAAGGGTAAGGAGATTCGCCCAAATTCTAAGCAGGCAAAAGTCTGGGATAGAGAAGTTGTTGAACTTGACGGTTTTGCCCGCAATTTGTGGAGGGTGAGAAGGGCGCTAGCGAATATTCCTACTTATATGATTTGCGATGACCATGATGTTAGCGACGATTTTTATTTGAATCGAGAGTGGTGTTACCGGGTGCTGGGGAAGCCGCTGGGACGGCGGGTTGTGCAGAATGCTTTGGTGGCTTACGCTGTGTTTCAGGCTTGGGGAAATACGCCCGCACAGTTCGATCGGGAAAAACCGGGAGATAAATTATTAAAGGCTGCTGAAAAATGGTCTGTTTCGGCGGGAACTGATGTTTCTGCTTGGGAGGATGTGGCTTCGTATTTAGGAATTCCAAGGCTCGATCCGAAAACACATTTACCAAAGTTGAAATTAGATGAAGATGTTTTTATTTTGGATCGAGATGATGAGGGTGTAAATGAAGTTTTGAATTGGCATTTTACTGTGAGAACTTTTAAGCACGAAGTGATTGTGCTGGATACGCGGAGTTGGCGGGGTTATCCGATGGAAAGCCCGATGGATCCGCCGATGCTTTTGACTCACAAAGGTTTTGAGGAGCAAATTCAGAAACCTTTGAGGGAGACGGATTTGCTGAATAAAACTGAGGAGTTTGAGATTGAGGCGACGCTGGTGGTTGTGCCGACAAATTTGGTGGGTTTGTGGCTTATTGATGCGGTGCAAAAGTGGGATTTGGCACAGGGGAAGGTTTTTAGTAGTGATGCGGGGGATGCTTGGAATTTTCATGAGTTGGCTTTTGTGAAGCTGTTGGTGGAATTTTTTAAACAGCGCGATCGGGTGATTGTGTTGACGGGGGATATTCACTATGCTGCTGCTGTGCGACTGAGTTATTGGTATGATTGTCATTTTGGCGATTCTCGACCGAATATTGAGCCTTTGGGGGGGGCGAATTATAAGTCAAGTTGTCAATATTCTGTGCTGGCGCAGTTGACTGCTAGTGCTTTTATCAATGAGGAGTGGAAAACGCATTTAGTTCATACTAAGATTAAGTCGTTGCTTCCTGAGCGATCGCACCAATGTTTGGGATGGAATGAGCCGCTGGAATTAATGAATATTTCGAGGATGACCAGAAAGAAGGCTGTGGCGGCTGGTCTCAGAAATAGACAATCTATGCCTGACTGGGGCTATCGGATTGACTGGATTAAACGCCAAAGAGCTCGGGTGTTTTTGCACCTAGAAAAGGGAACTCCGTCAAATAGATCGCATAAAAATAAACAATTGTCACTGCTGCATAGGTTGTGGAATTTTATATCGCTGTTGTGGCGCAATCGCTGGCTGCAAGAGGGTGATGAGATTGTGGGATATAGCAATATTGCGATCGTCAGTTTTCAGTGGCCTGCTGATGGTGATGGGGAGAAAGCGGTGATGCAAAATGTTTATTGGCGGCCGCTTTGGGAGCCGGATAGTGTGGTTTACAGTCAATATTTTGTGCCGCTGGGATTGGATGAGGATGATTAGATTACCGATTTCTTGAAGAAGTCGGGGATTTCGATATGGGTACAATATTGTGATGGGTTTGTGGCAGTGTCCGCCGGGGGTTGAAACCCCCGTCTCATAGCTAAAGTCGGTTGAAACCGACTAAAGATTCGCCTGAAACCGATGTACATCAACTAATTCTTCAGTCCTTTTGAGAGGACTTTCGCTTTGAGACAGGGGTTTCAACCCCTGGCGGACTCGCGGGCGAACCAACTGGCTTTCCCTGCGCGGACAAACTAACGGACTAACAAATCGAATTCGATCGCAAATTTCTCTCAAATTCGATCGCCCATCCACCAAAAACCCGATCGCCCATCCACAAAAAACCCGATCGCCCATCCACCCAAAAACCCGATCGCCCATCCACAAAAAACCCGATCGCGGGGCCCCAGAAACCGGGTTTTTACCGAAATACTTCCCTACAACCGACAGATGTGGACAAAAACCTCGCTGTCAACTGTCAACTGTCAACTGTCAACTGTTTAACTCCCTCCAATCGCAGGAAATGCACCCGGCCCGATCCATCGCCCGCTACAACTGTCACTCCATCAGGGGCGATCGCACAGCAATAAAACGAAGTTTCTCCACTGAAACTAGCAACCTCTTCACCGCTAAATAAATCCCAGATTTTCAGGGTATGATCCCCTGAAGCGGAAATCGCGGTTTTGCCGTCGGGTGTGATCGCCACTGCTGTTAGCCAGTTATTATGACCAGTAAGAGTTTTCAGTTCCCGCCATGTCTGGGTGTCCCAGGTTTTCAGGGTATGATCCTCTGAAGCGGAAATCGCGGTTTTGCCGTCTGGTGCGATCGCCACTGCTGTTACCAAGGTAGTATGATCTGTTACCCAGTCCTTATGACCAATAAAAGTTTTCAGTTCCCGGCCTGTCTCGGTTTCCCAGATTTTCAGGGTATAATCGTCTGAAGCCGAAATCGCGGTTCTGCCGTTTGGTGCGATCGCCACTGTTGTTACCGAGCTAGTATGACCGGTGAGGGTTAATAGTTCCGTGCCTGTCTCGGTGTCCCAGATTTTCAGGGTTTTATCCCATGAAGCGGAAATCGCGGTTTTGCCGCCGGGTGCGATCGCCACTGCTGTTACCAAGTCATTATGACCAGTAAGAGTTTTCAGTTCCCGGCCTGTCTCGGTGTCCCAGATTTTCAGGGTGTTATCGTATGAAGCGGAAATCGCGGTTTTGCCGTCTGGTGCGATCGCCACTGCTGTTACCGAGTCATTATGACCAGTAAGAGTTTTCAGTTCCCGGCCTGTCTCGGTGTCCCAGATTTTCAGGGTGTTATCGTATGAAGCGGAAATCGCGGTTTTGCCGTCTGGTGCGATTGCCACTGCTGTTACCGAGTTAGTATGACCAGTAAGAGTTTTCAGTTTCCGGCCTGTCTCGGTGTCCCAGATTTTCAGGGTTTTATCGTCTGAAGCGGAAATCGCAGTTTTGCCGTCTGGTGCGATTGCCACTGCTGTTACCGAGTTAATATGACCAGTAAGAGTTTTCAGTTCCCGGCCTGTCTCGGTGTCCCAGATTTTCAGGGTTTCATCCTCCGATAAAGCCGAAATCGCGGTTTTGCCGTCTGGTGCGATTGCCACTGCTGTTACCGAGTTAGTATGACCAGTAAGTGTCCGCCATGCCCCTTCATTTGCCCGTTCTAAATTAGCCTTTAAAGGCCGTAACCAAAGACTATCTTTCCACTGTTTAGCCTGTTCCAACATCCCCTGAATCTCCGGCATTTCAAAATCCATCAACCTCCCCAATAATTGCCCAGCTAATTGCGTTTTATCCCTATCCAAAACGTGCGCCGACTTGCGAATTGCCCCTTGAATCAACCGCAAACTTTCAGCTTGCCCCTCCGAGAGCAACACATCAGAAACTCTCGCCAAATCGAAATCCTCAATTAAAGCTTGCACCCCCAAAAAATCCAGTTTCATCTCAATAAAACCGAAATCCGTCAACCAAGCGCAATAACGGTCAACCTTCCCCCCTTTCGCAAATCTCTTCGGTTGGTATTTCAACAGCAAATCTCGATCTTCCTGACACTGCTGCGCCAACCACACACCTAATTCGCTCATAGCGGCGCTCCTCCTGTAGCGTGATCACAAATGTCATCATTAATATCTTCCAGTGTTAGTCCAGCCGACTGCACGGTTTCATCCGCTTCCAGAAACTGCCGAAAACTGTTGTGATAGATAGTGTATCGAGTTTCCTTCCCTACTTTCTCATGTCGCAAAAACGAATTCCATTTTCCGAGAACCTGCTGTACTTTTATAACATTTTTCTCGCGGGCAGATTTAGCCAACCAGCGACAAGAAACAGGTTCCTCTGCTTGCGATAGGAAATAGATAATCCTAACCTTCAATTCCAGCAGAGGATCGTTTTCCCTGCCCATGCCCATCATCTGTCCCCAGTGTTTTTGATAATATTCCTCCAAACCCGCTGGCAAATCATTTAAATTCACATCATTGTACGTGCCGCCTTCAATCTCATCAAGTACGTGGCGGAGGTAGATAAATTTCTTTTCGCTTTTTTGGGCTACCGCCGTCACAAACTGTTCCCGCTGCAAATTTCGACCCTTAATCCAATTCTGAATTAACTGGCTTCTCTCCGTGCGTTTTGCCAGATAAGCCTCGACATCTTTGAGACTGTCTGTACTGTATTTCATCAAATCAAAAACCGTCTTGTTAGCTGTCGGCATTGTCAGAAAATCCGGCCGCTTCGAGACAATAAAATAAACGTTATCCGGCAAATCATTAGGCAAATACGAAACATTACTGTTGCTAGTTTGAGCCTTCCAGTCAACTTCATCCAGCGCATCCACCACAAAAATAATTTTTTTGTCCATGCTAGACTTAGCGCTGACTTCCTTCAGCAACTCGCCTAGAAAGTTGTTATTTTTCAGGGCATTTTCCGGCAGACGCGGGTACTTGTCTTTAAGGCCAAAACCTTCAATTAACTGAGTGCAAGCATTTTCCAAAAAAGTTTCAGCGCTGACAATCCCGTCCGGTTGCGAGTTGAAATGAGTAACGCAGCGGCGCTTCAACATCACCACACAGGCAGCCATAATCGCGCTTTTCCCAACACCCGGTTCCGCCTCCAAAACAAAATAGCCTTTTTGCTTTGTCCTCAGAAACTCATTAATTGCTTCAAACACAAATTTCCGACCGGTAAAGTCTTTAATTCTGTCCTGAATAATCGTCTCTGACTTAACAGGAATCGGCAAACTCGGCGTAGTAGGATCGATATATCTTTCCAGCAATGCCCGAATCTGCGCCAAATCGTCGCGGATGCCAATTTCGATCGCCTCCAATTTCACCATCACTTGACAAATCTGCTGCTGCGTCGCCACTGCCTCCAACTTTTGCAGAATTTCCCCATTTTGCAGCCCCAAATCTCTCAGTTCAGCTAAAGCAATTTGGTGCAGGTTCAACAGCATCGCCGCAAACTTTTCTCCTCCATTCGCCGCATCCAGTTTCAGCACTTCGCGGTACGCTTTCGGGAATGTTGCATACAGCTTGTCCGCGACAAATTCGACGATTTCCGCATCGAAGGATTTGCCCTCGCTGGCGGCGAATTCCCGCAGGAAAGTTGCCCAATCTGCCGTTGTCAATCCGGTAACTCGATCGAACTCCTCGGCATCCGCAGAAAAAATCTTGGTTAACTGGTCTTCCGAAATATCTAAACCCCTTGACAAGTCGGCTGTATTCGTGTTAATATCCAGCCAGTATTCAGGAGTTTTCTCGGCTAATTGACTGAGTGCTGTTTCTGGATAAGGCAAATTTTTGGTTTCGGCGATCACAATTAGGCGATCGGACTTCGCAACCTCTCTCAAAATATAGCCGATCGCCTCACCCGCGGCCTTAATCAAATCGTGATTATCGAGAATCCTCGCATTTTTGCTCAACCCTTCCGTCAGCCGATTTCCGAGGTCATTAGCCGCGATATTCCCCGCTATACCACTAGCAATCGCCGCCAAAATCGAAACTCCCCCAACTGCGATCGGGCCGCCCATCATACCCGCTGCTGCTTGAGTTGCCGGATTGGCGATCGCATTTGAAATAACTTGTCCAATAGCCATCACCGCACTGCATCCAATTACCCTAGTTTTAAAATTAGCTAAGTCCATTAGTGGCATAAAATAAATATTCCTCTTTTCAAAAGTTGATAAGCTGTCCCGCATCTAAATTGTATTTCTTTGGACGGGCAAGATGCCCACCCCCCAATCAATTTAATCTACTGTGGAACAGGCATCTTGCCTGTTGATTTTGGGCGGGCAAGATGCCCACCCCACAAGAAACTTGATGTTTTGTGGAACAGGCATCTTGCCTGTTGATTTTGGGCGGGCAAGATGCCCACCCCACAATCAATTTAATCTACTGTGGAACAGGCATCTTGCCTGTTGATTTTGGGCGGGCAAGATGCCCACCCCACAAGAAACTTGATGTTTTGTGAAACAGGCATCTTGCCTGTTCATAAAATCAGAGACAAATATCAACTACAAAACAGCAGCAACACTTGCCATCAACAACCCTTGAAACAATTTCACCCCATCAGTTTCGCCCAACATCGGATCGGATGCCCGTTCAGGATGCGGCATCATTCCTAACACATTGCCTTGGCGGTTGCAAATACCGGCAATATTATTTAACGAACCGTTGGGATTGCCAGCATCGCTAATTTTGCCCGCCGGAGTACAGTAGCGAAACAGGACTTGCTTGTGCTCTTCTAGTTCTGCTAAAGTATCGGCATCGGCATAATAGTTGCCTTCCCCGTGAGCGATCGGCAAATCGATGATTTCACCCGTAGTATAAGCCGCAGTCCAACGAGTATTACCGCGTTCGACTTTCAAAGAAGCGCGATCGCAAATAAAATTCAATCCCGCATTCCGTACCAGAGCACCGGGCAACAAACCAGCTTCAGTCAACACCTGAAAACCGTTGCAAATACCCAGTACAAGTTTGCCCTGTTTCGCGTGTTCCGCAGTAGCCCGCATCGCTGGAGAAAAACGGGCGATCGCGCCACACCGCAAATAATCTCCGTAACTGAAACCACCGGGAATTACAATGACATCAATATCCGAAATATCGGTATCTTCGTGCCAAATCATCCGCGTTGGTTGGTGGAGTAACCCTTGAGTCACCCATACCACATCGCGATCGCAATTTGAACCGGGAAAAACAATAACTCCAAATTTCATAAGCTGAAGGAAGAAGGAAGAAGGAAGAAGGAAGAGGGGAGAAGGAAGAGGTGTCAACATAAGACTAAAATCTTATGTTTTTCTCTCTTGTATCGAAGTCTAGATCCCCCTAAATCCCCCTTAAAAAGGGGGACTTTGAGTGTTCCGAGTTCCTGCGTTTTTAACAGAGACTTTGAATGCTCTTGTTCCCCCCTTATTAAAGGGGGTTAGGGGGGATCTCCGGGTTTAAAAACACCCTAGGGGCGATCGCATTTATGCCGTCGCTGTCTCCACGGCAACAGGAATTTCAGTCAAATCAAAGCGATAATTTTCAATCACTGGATTGGCCAAAAGTTGGTCGCAAACGCGATCGAGTTGTTCGCGCGCCTCCGACTCACCCGCAGCAGTCAGCGTCAATTCAACGTACTTCCCGATTCGCACACGCTCAACATTGTCGTATCCCATGTGTTGCAAACCAGACTGTACGGCTGTGCCGGCGGGATCTAAAACAGAAGGGCGGAGGGTAACATAGATTTGGGCAAGATATTTCTGAGTCACGGGAATGTTGCGGTAGGTGATGTGAAAGTTAGCCCCATTGTATTCTACAACCGAGCTGCGCGCCGATCGCCATTCGGTTAGCCCAAGTAAGATAGCCTAGAAACAGGGACAGATTTGACTCTAGCAGATTACACAAAAAAATTATGAGAACCAACCGCACCCGCAGTCAGGAGCGTATTTTAAACTTGCTCAAAGTCCTAAACCGATCGCTCTCAGCGCAAGATATCTACTTAGAACTGCGTAACAGCGACCAAAGCATGGGCTTAGCAACCGTTTACCGTTCCCTCGACGGTTTAAAGCGAGAGGGGTTCGTTCACGTCAGAACGCTTGCTAGTGGCGAGTCTCTCTACGGTGCCGCTCACCAAGACCAACATCACTTAACTTGTCTGGAATGTGGCACGTCAATTACGATCGACGAATGTCCCGTCCACCACTTAGAAAGCCAACTACAACAATCTCATTCTTTCAAGATTTATTATCACACTTTGGAGTTTTTCGGATTGTGCGATCGATGTACTTTGGCTCAAGAATCTTAGAGAAGTTATTAATCATGAGAGATTTCAATTCCGGTTGCACTCATCATAAATGTTGACTGTTGACGGGCAGGTGGAAAAACTGAATAGTTGAGTGTTAACTGTTGACTCGGTTTTATGATTCCGATGCAACCGCAAACCATAAAGCAATCCTCGCATCATTTGTGGATTTCTTACTTTCTCCCCGCGGGTTCGGGGAGGGTTGGGGTAGGGTGCAAAAGTGAGATGCTCCCGGTGTTGTTTGTGTAGGGACAGATTTAAACCTGTTGTTTTATTAACTCGCTCAAGGATGCAAAAACTCTAAATGGTCTCCTGGAATCGATCGCAATTTTGCAGCCGAGCCTTGCAGTTTCAATCGGCCGCGTTCTAACATGATAATCCAATCGGCGCGATCGATCACTCGCGGCCTGTGACTGATAAAAATCGTCGTTTTCCCGTGCCGGTACATCAACAATTGTTCTAAAACTTCCGCTTCGCTTGCGGGGTCAAGCCCTGCGGTAGATTCGTCTAAAATCAATACAGGCGGGTTGTTGAGAATGGCGCGGGCGATCGCCAATCTTTGTCTTTGTCCGCCAGAAATATTTGCTCCAAACTCCCCTAAAACAGTTTGATATTTATCCGGCAATTGGCTGATAAATTCATCCGCCCCCGCAATTTTGCAGACTTTAACAATCTGTTCAAAGCTGATATCAGGACTGCCCAAACGAAAATTTTCGAGAATCGATCTGCTCCAAAAATGTGCTTCTTGAGGAACCAATACTACCTGCTGTCTGAGACTGTCGAGAGATAAATCCTGCAAGTTGTAACCGCCTATTCTAATATTACCAGATTGCAGCGGGTACAGACCAGAAATTACTTTTGCTAGCGTACTTTTTCCGCAGCCGGAATGGCCGATTAAAGCAATTGCTTGACCGCCGGGAAATGTGACAGAAAAATTTTCCAGCAAGTCAAGTCGGCCGGGGTAGTGAAAATTAACACTCTTGCAAACAATACCGTCGCGGTTCTGAATTGTTACGAAAGGTTTATTCGTATCGTCTTTAGTTTCCGCTTCAGCATCGATAACTTCCGACAGCCGTCGAGTAGCTGTCTGCACGCGAGTCATCTCATCAGTAAATCCTACTAGCGAATTCACCCAAGTAGTAACGTTTTGATTCATGCTAATAAACGCTAGCAACTGACCTATAGTCAATACCTTGTCAATCACCAAACTGCTGCCCAACCATAGCAGAGTAATGCTGCCGGCCGAGGCAACAAAACCAGAAAATATATTGTTGAGAATACCAATTTGTGTGGTGCGAAAAGTGATATTTGCTAAGCGACCGAAGCGAGTTTGAAATTCTTCCCAAAGTTGCTGAGCGCTGCTAGTAGTTTTGACAGTCAGTGCGCCTTTAAAAGTTTCTACTAAAACGCCTTGACTTTCTGCTTCCAACACCAATAAACTGCGCGTTTTTTGCTGCAATACAGGCAAAAATAC
This sequence comes from Microcoleus sp. FACHB-DQ6, assembly GCA_014695175.1. GTDB lineage: Bacteria > Cyanobacteriota > Cyanobacteriia > Cyanobacteriales > Microcoleaceae > Microcoleus. The sequence goes on from JACJNV010000286.1 coordinate 47,322, forward strand.
CACTGTAGAGGCAGTCATTAACAGAGCTATAGCTGTAGCTGCTAACGTTAGTTCCTTGCTATAAAATAACATAAAAATAAAAGAAACTACAGCTATAAAAAATTGACTAGGCAAGCTGATAGCGACTTGAGAAACTAATTTATTTATTTCTTGGATATCTTGTAATCTACTGACAATTTCGCCACTGCGTCTAGTTTCGTAAAAACTCAAAGGCAATCGCAGGAATTTGCGCGCGAATTCCATCACCAATCCCAATTCTAAACGCTGGGAAAACTGAGCAATTAAGTTGGACTGTACCAATCCTAAACTGCTGCTAAAAAGGTTCATAACGATAACTGCGATCGCCACGCTTGCCAGGAGTTGTCGGTCGCCCCGCACCAGGATGTCGTCGGTGAGCATTTGAACTAGAAAAGGCGAAGAAATTGACAGCAAACCCAACACTGCATTCAGCAAAAATGCTTCTATTAAAATTGGGCGATAAATCCCAATCCGGCGCATCCATTTTTGTAAGGAATTAGCGGGCGGTTGACCGTCTGCTGCCGCAAAAAACCGCTCAGCATCGGGTTCTACTAGCAAGCACAGCCAATCTGTCCAAGCTGCTGCTAATTCTGCTTTAGAAACATAGCGCATACCGACAGCCGGATCGCCGATCGCATATTTGTCGCCCTGCTTTCCGTACAAAACAACCCAGTGATAACCGCTCCAGTGAATAATTGCCGGTAAAGGCGCTTCCTCAATTTGGTCTAAAATAGCAGCCGCGGCTCGCACGGATCGAGCATTAAAGCCGATCGCCTCAGCACCTTGTTTCAAGCCCAGCAGAGTCGTCCCTTTTTGGCCGGTGCCCGCACATTCTCGCAAGCGGCTAATAGTAAAATTTTGTCCGTAAAATTTCGCGATCGAAGCCAAACAAGCCGCCCCGCAATCTTCTTCGCTCTGCTGGAGAACAACCTGATATTTCTTAAACCTGTTAACTTGTCCGAATAATGGCATTTTGCCGATCAAAGGGATGTTCTTTAACATTTTGCAAAATGAATAATGGTAGAGCATAAAGAAGATTACTCATCACCAACTACCCAATCAGCAAAAAGCACCCATAAAGTTATGGGTGCTTTCTCGATTCCACAGTTATAGATCTGAATTGACTAGCACTAAACTTTAGTAGTAGGCGTAGCGGACTACTCTTCTGTATGAACCGTCGCAATTCCGGCGGTACACGACCCAACTGCGCCGCTGCCGGTGACAATTGTATTGATTGGCATAATAGTGACCGCCGTTGACGCTAGCTGATTCTTCAGGGGTGAGTTCAGCAAACAGTGAATTGTCCTTTGTTTCTTTCATGATTAGACTCCGTTTAACTTAATAAAATTGAAGGGAAACTAGAAATATTATTTAATTTCTAGATTCTCGTGTAAATACTGAGTAATACTTCTTGTAGTCCTGTACGACCTCCGGAATACTACGGATAAATTTTCAAAATTTACTTTATCGCACAACTTGACTCCGCTATCTAAACCACTAGGGTTGGGTAAGGGCGATAGTCGTTCGGATTGTACTGATAAAGCTGGCTAGGCGGCGGCAGGAAAAACAGCATATTCAGACCATAGCTGCTGCTGTTATCCGTCTCGCTGTTGCTTTTAGCACCGCTAACACCGTTGGTAATGCTGCCACCGTTGACAGTAGCAGATTCTCCATCGGTTACTTCGATGAAGAGTGAACATTTTTGATTTTCTGACATAAAGAACTCCTATTAATACCTATGTACTTACTTACTACCTACGCATACAGGAAAAACCCGGTAACAGCGCCAAAAGTCATTGCCGAAACGCCGTATTTTCATGACAGTAGCCCGCGGACTTCACTCCTTTTGATATTTGGCGAAGTTTGTGGGTGGGAACGCCAAAGCTGTGCGGATTTTTACCTTTACCCTGTGAATTTTGATTTAGACTTCTAAACCTATGCTTGGTTTCCGGAAAGCCGATCGTAAAGGTGACAAAACAAATCAGCGATCGATCTATCCCTCCCCCCAACTCAAAACTCAAAACTCCAAACTATTCCCCTCTCCCCCTTGCCGCCATGTCTCTGACTCCCGAAGCCCCACCCGCTGAAACCTTTGATAACGACCAGTTTTTGCCCCCTGTCAGCCGCTGGACGACTTTGGGGGGCATTTTGATGGTGGCGACGTTTGGCGGTGCGATCGCCCTCGCTAGCGTCACCAAATACAGCGCTACAGTCAAAGCAGACGCGATCGTCCGTCCCGCCGGAGAAGTGCGCGTCGTGCAAGCCGCAACCGAAGGAACCGTCGAAAGCATTGCTGTCAGCGAGAATCAGACCATAAAAGAAGGAGATGCGATCGCAGTTGTAGACGCTTCGCGTTTGGGCGCTCAACAACAGCAGTTACAAGAAATAATTAATCAGTCTCAAACAGCAGCACAGCAAATCAACCAGCAACTGCGCGACTTAGAAAATCAAATTTTGGCCAGCGCCCAATTTAAAAGCATCCAAAGAGAAAGTTCCGCCCAACAGGAATTAATCGAATCCGCTTTAATAAAATTCGCCACATCGCTGCCAGATGTCGCCGAGAGACTGGGCAGAAGTCGGCGGGTTTTGCTCGTTAAGCGATCGTCCCTTCAACAACAATTAATTCAAGCTAAAAAACAACTAAATCAAATTGACTTAAAACTCGAAAATAGCGTGATCCGCGCCCCCGCTGATGGTACAATTCTCAGATTGGAAGTACGAAATACTGGTCAAACCGTACAAGCCGGCAGCGCGATCGCCCAAATTGTCCCCAGCGACGTACCCCTGGTAGTCAAAGCCAAGGTAACATCCCAAGACATCGCCCGCATCCAAATCGGCCAACCCGTACAGATCAGGATTTCGGCTTTGCCTTTCCCCGACTACGGCACATTAAAAGGAACCGTCAGCGAAATCGCCCCAGATGCGATCGCCACTCAAAATCCCACTAATAATTTAGGTACAGCTTATTACGAAGTGGCAATTAAGCCCGAACAAACTTATTTAACAAAACTCAAATCCGCCAACGGCCAATTCTTCGGAAACTCCCAGGCTAATGTCCCCCGCCAGTATTCGATTCAATCGGGAATGGAAGGCAGAGCCGATATTATTACCGGCGAAGAAACTGTTCTGACATTTGTTCTACGCAAAGCCAGGTTGCTGACAGATTGGTAATTAGTCAATAGTCAACAGTCAAGAGTCATTAGCCTGTAAGGTGCGTCAGTCTTGAGGTTAGTCTGAAAAATTTGAATTTTACCGACTGACGCACCTTACTTTTATTTGTTCTTTGTTTGACATTTGGCGATCGTAGGTATATTGTAGATTGTAGTAGATGCCACTGTCAACTATCTTAATCCACAAATCCAAAAGTTAATCTAACGTCATAAGCTGGTAACTAACCACTAACCAACTGGCAACCAATGGGGAAGTACAGGCGACCTAGAATTAATTTCGTTTTGGATGAGGATATTAGAGACGACTTAACGGTATGGGCTAAGGAGGAAGGACGGACTATGAGCAATCTTGTAGAGCGAATTGTGACAGCCGCAGTTCAAGGAAAGCGGAACAGCCAGCCAAACCAAAACCCGCTCATCCAGCAAGATCAAGCGGGAAAAGGAGGCACTAGCAAATAGATAAACAGGTGTCTAGTATTTAAAACAGTGACAAACCTAGTAGAACAAGAACCGTCAGAACCAGAAAACATACACAGCGCTACTGACCCGGAGAAGTGCCGGGATATGGGGCGCAAGTACAGATGGAGGTTGAAGCGTATCGAACAAACAAGCGATCGCCTTCTCAAGGTCAATTGCGTGTTTTATGGCGAACAAACCTCTTTTGAGGACAGTCGTTTTGGAGATACCGACGATGAATGAAACTTGGATAGTCTTTAAAGCTGAATCACTCTCAGCGCATGGCTGGGAAGAACGCAAGCTACTGCCCATCGGTGGCTTGACCGATATTTTGGCAACAGAGTGGGACTTTTCGGGGAAATTGCCTCAAATCGGCGATCGCGTGCGAGAGTATGCAAACCTCGAAGATCCTGGCAACGGAATCACCCACGGTCGAGATGGAAACTGGATGGTTAAGAGTATCCACCAGTTTTCTTCTAGCGACACAAACCTGTGCATCGCGGTCTGTTATTGCGCTTATGAACCCGTTGACTCTAAATGGGTTGAATTAAAACAAGGAAAGCCTGTTAATGAGATTTTACAACCCGCTGAAATTGGGTAGCAATCTCAGTCTTTCTGATTAATTATCTTAAGTCCGCCTTCGCGGACTTTGTTTGACAATACGCGGTTTAAACCGCGCCAGTCATCAAGGCGGTAACTGCAATTGCCCATCTCAAATCTCAAATCTCAAATCTCAATCTCTATAGCATTCCAAGTAACAAAGAGCCGTTATTTGGCAGAATCGTCCCTGCACCGAAGCGATAGAGATTCCCGACTTCCCCGAATTTTTGGTAAATTTTAACGAAAACTATCTGAAATTAAAATAACGTGTCAATATAGAAATGTGAGTTTAATTCTATTCTTTCCTCATGGGTAAACAGCGCGTTCTTTCAGGAGTTCAGCCAACAGGCAATCTTCACCTCGGCAATTATCTCGGTGCCATTCGCAACTGGGTAGAAGGTCAAAGTCAGTACGAAAATTACTTCTGCGTAGTCGATTTGCACGCAATTACCGCACCGCACAATCCAGCAACTCTAGCCTCCGACACTTACACGATCGCGGCACTCTATTTAGCTTGCGGCATCGATTTAGAATATTCTACTATTTTCGTGCAATCCCACGTCTCGGCGCACACAGAACTAGCATGGCTGCTCAACTGTATTACGCCGATTAACTGGCTCGAAGATATGATTCAGTTTAAAGAAAAAGCAGTTAAACAAGGTGAAAATGTCAACGCCGGTTTGCTAAATTATCCCGTGTTAATGGCAGCAGACATTTTGCTTTACGATGCCGACAAAGTGCCAGTGGGAGAAGACCAAAAACAGCATTTGGAACTCACCCGCGATATTGTCATCAGATTAAATCACCAATTCGGCACACCCGAAAAGCCAGTATTGAAACTTCCCGAACCGTTAATTCGGACTGACGGTGCGAGGGTAATGAGTTTGACAGATGGCACGCGCAAAATGTCGAAATCTGACCCTTCCGAACAAAGTCGAATTAATTTATTGGATTCGCCAGATGCGATCGCCAAAAAAATCAAGCGCTGCAAAACAGATGCCGTGCGGGGTTTGACGTTTGACGACCCCGAGCGCCCAGAAGCTAGAAATTTGCTGACACTCTATCTCCTGCTTTCCGGCAAATCTAAGGAAGAAGTAGCAACAGAGTGTGAAAACATGGGTTGGGGAGATTTTAAACCCTTGCTGACAGAGACGACAATTAATGCCCTCAAACCAATTCAGGATAAATACAAGGAAATAATGGACGATCCGGGATATTTAGAGTCTGTACTACGTCGCGGAAGAGAACAAGCAGAAGCTATTGCTAATCAAACTCTAACTAAGGTTAAGACCGCTTTCGGTTATTCTTTACCTGTTTAGTTGTTAGTTGTTAGTTGTTAGTTGTTCTTGGTTACTTGTTAAGAATGACAACTGCCAACTGCCCACTAACAACTGCCAACAGTCAACAGTCAACACTCAACAGTCAACAGTCAAATAACAAATAACCCATAACAGACAAATAATCATGAACCGTTTTCGCACAGCCTGCACCACCCCCGGAGAATTTATAATTACCGCCGAAGTTGCCCCGCCAAAAGGCGGCGATATAACTCACACAGTTCAAATGGCTGAACGCCTCAAAAACAGAGTTCACGCAATTAATATCACAGACGGAAGTCGCGCAGTCATGCGAATGTGCCCCCTAGCAGTTTCGGCGATTTTAGTGCAGCACGGAATTGAGCCAATTTGTCAAGTTGCTTGTCGCGATCGCAATCAAATTGGCCTGCAAGCTGACCTCATGGGAGCCCACGCTTTAGGCATTCATAATATCTTGGCACTTACAGGCGATCCAGTCAAAGCGGGCGACCATCCTAAAGCAAAAAGTGTATTCGATTTAGAATCCGTGCGGCTGTTGCAAGTCATTCAAAAAATGAACGGTGGCCAAGACTGGAATGACAAACCTTTAACAGACGGAGTTACCGATTTATTTGTGGGTGCTGCAGTCGATCCGCAATCCCCCAGTTGGTCGGGTTTGCAAAGCCGATTTGAGAAAAAAGTAGAGGCTGGAGCACAATTTTTTCAGAGTCAATTAATTACAGATTTTGAAGTTTTTGATAAGTTTATGCACCACATTGCTGCTGGCTGCAACAAGCCAATTTTAGCAGGAATATTTCTGTTTAAATCAGCTAAAAATGCTGAATTTATTAAAAAAAATGTGCCGGGAGTTCACATACCGCAAGAGACGATCGACCGTTTGGCTAAAGCTCCAGAACCCTTGCAGGAAGGCATAAGAATAGCGGCAGAACAAGTCAAGCTAGCGCGGGATTTGTGTCAAGGAGTTCACATGATGGCCGTCAAACGAGAAGATTTGATCCCTCAAATTTTGGATTTGGCGGGAATCGAGCCAATAAGCTAAGATTAAACCTAGGGGCGGGTTTTACCAACCTCAATGTATAAAACTAATGATCTCGTAAACCCGCCCACCCCCGCTGTAGATACTCCAATAACTTCTGAGTTTGATTAATAAACTACTTTGAAAAATGCTCGATCGACTAAACGGTTATTAAATAGGAGCAACTGGCAATGACTGACTCAGAAATACTTAATTCTGATACCATTAAAACACTAAATACTAGCATATCCGAAGTTACAGTTTACACCGATCGCGCTTTGGTGACGCGCCGCGGTACGGTATCTCTGACGGGAAACGAGCGAGAATTGGCGATCGCCTCTCTCCCCGCAACCCTGGAACCAGAGTCAGTCAGGGCTACGGGTTCGGGTACAGTTGCTGTGCGATTGCTGGGAGTGCGAACCGAAACAGTGTTTAGCAGCGAACCAGTGGGCGATCGCACTGCCAAATTAACCCAACAAATTAAGGAGTTACAAACCCAAAGACGGGGAATTAACGACAAAATAACCGCCCGAAAAATTCAGCTCAAATTTGTGGAAGGTTTGAGCGAAAAAAGCGTCGGTTTCTTTTCCAGCAGCATCGCCAAACAGCAGGTAGGTTTAAACGAAACTGGCGAATTGCTCAATTTTTTAGGAACTAATTACCTAAAATATGTAAGTGCGATCGCCCAACACGAAAAACAGCAGCGCGAAATAGACAAGCAAATAAAAGCTTTGCAGCAGCAGTTGGGGCAAGTACAAACTCCCCATTCGCAGCAAAGTTTTAACATCATTGTTGCCATTGAACCCAGTGGCAGCGGCCATTTTGAACTAGAAGTTTCCTATGTAGTCACGCGAGCCCGTTGGACTCCCCTTTACGACTTGCGAGTAAACACTACCAACAACCAAATTAATCTCAATTACCTAGCCGAAGTCAATCAAAATACAGGCGAAGATTGGACGGGAGTAGCGCTGACTTTATCTACAGCAAAACCCGGAATGGGAACTCTCCCACCAAAACTAGAACCTTGGTATATCGATAAAACCGAGCCAGAGCAATTTTTTGGTAGGGGTTTATCAGAGGATGATTTTTTAGACCTAGAAGAGGTATTATCTGAAGGTTTTGCAGGTCGTTCACGCTCCATAACACGAGCGCCCCTAGCAGCTCAAATAGCCACAGCCCAAGTATCCAGAGAAGGCGGTACAGTCTCATTTCAAGTAGGCGGAAGTACCAAGATTCCCAGCGACGGCACGCCGCACAAAGTCACTATTTTCAGCGAAAATTATCCCTTTAAACCTGAATATATTGCAGTTCCGCGCTTAGTCAGTTTTGCCTATTTGCAAGCAGTTGTTGTGAATCCGCTGACAGGTGCAACTCTTCTGCCCGGTAAAGCAAATATCTTTCGCGACAACACTTTTGTCGGCAGTGTGCAGTTAGAAAATGTTTCCCCAGGGCAAGAATATAAACTGAATTTAGGAATAGATGAAGGGTTGAAAATAGAGCGGGAATTAGTGGAAAGACAAGTAGATAAAAAACTTATCGGCAATCAGCGGCGCACGAGTTACGCTTATCGCTTAAATGTCACAAACTTGCATCAGGTGCAGGTACACCTGACACTAAAAGAGCAATTGCCAGTCAGCCGCAATGAACAAATTAAAGTGCGCTCGACTCTCACTAATCCCAAGATAGTAGCAGGTGAAATGGGACTGCTAGAATGGATAATGTCTCTGCCGCCGCAAGCAAAGCAAGAGTTATATTACCAGTTTGTGGTCGAACATCCTCCCGAGTTAACAGTCACGGGTTTAGATATTTAATATTAAGTCGATAAAAACTTGTTTGTAGTCAGGACTTTAGTCCTGATTCGTCACCAGGTATGAGGACTGAAGTCCCGAGAAACTATCAAATCTAGCGGTAATTCGTAAACTGCAAAGCCACCGGATAATCTTCTTGCTTCAAGCGTTGAATCACCAACTGTAAATCATCCTTATCCTTAGCAGACACCCGTACTGCATCTCCTTGAATTGAACCTTGAATCTTTTTAAATTCATCGCGAATCAATTTAGTAATCTGTTTCGCGATTTCCTGACTAATTCCTTTTTTAAGTTTGATTTCTTGACGCACCCGACTGCCGCTAGCCGGATCAACTTTGCCGTAATCAAAAATTTTCAAAGATAAATTGCGCTTGGCGGCTTTTGTTTGCAAAACAGTGTGAATCGCATCGAGAGTAAATTCGCTGTCCGTATTGACAGTAATGGATTCTGCGCCCAATTCCACGGTAGTTTTGGTATCTTTCAAGTCGTAGCGGCTTTGAATTTCCCGCACTGTTTGGTCAACAGCGTTAACTAATTCTTGCCGATCGAAATCGCTGACAATATCAAATGAATAACTAGCAGCCATAAATTAGTAATTGGTAATGGGTAATTGGTAATGGGTAATTGGTAATTAGTAATTAGTAGTTAATAATTAGTCATTAATTAAGCGTCTCTTAACTAATGACTAATGACCAGTGACTAATAACAATTAGCCATTAACAGCTATCAAACTGAAATAGAATAAAGACACAGTGCAAGAAGAACTAATCGCAAACATGAGCGATCGCGCCAGCGGCACATTCAGAATATAGAAAACCGAAAACAACAACCGGGCGATCGTAAAAGCGATCGCAGCCCAACCCGCCGCTTCGGAATCTACCCCCGTCACAAAAGCCATCAAAGCTGCCGCTGAAAACAGCATAAACGTCTCAAACGAATTTTGGTGAGCCCAAGTTGCCCGCTGAGCGTAAGCAGGCAACCTCTCAAACATAGCCCGGGGGGCTGCTTGGTCATAGCCTAGCTGCAAGCGGGCGAACGCAACCACCAAAAACGGTGCGTAAACCAGCGCAGCAGCAGCAGCAATACAATCAAGCAGAATAACCGACACAGGTAATCCCAACAGCATCATCCGCCTCGCAGTTCAATCAAAATAGAACAGAGTAACTACCTTGCGCTGTTCCTCCGCCTCCTGGCAAGTTTTCAGCAAAGTGTGGCTTTCGTGAAAAGCAAAACAGATCAGTTGCTGACAGCGAGAAATAATCTCCTGATTGCACATGGCGCTTGCTTCCGGGAGAGACAAACTGTCATTTTTGGGATTTTCTACCAAATGTATCACTTGTTCGAGTTGGTCGCGAGACTCCCGAGGCTGGCGACTCATGCTTTGTGGCAAAATCACCGTCAGCAGATTAGGATCTGCTCGCATTGCCCCCCGAATTGCGGCTGAATTGGTGCCTGTAGCGCCAGAAGTGATGAGCTGATTGCCTCCCAGAACTATGGCGTAGCTCAGCATCTCAATTAGCTGCTGGTGGGTAATAGGAACGTGGCGAGAACCCAAAAGAGCAATCCGCTTGGAGCTGGTTTGCTGGATCGCCGCAAGTTCTTGTAAAAAATCATCTACTCTGGGTAGCTCAATTGATTGACTCAAAGAATTTATTAAATTAAATAAAACTACGTTGTGGATTTTAGCAGACTCACTAGCCATTGCCGCCAAAAAGAAGTTAAGAATTGCTGATTTACGGATCAGACTAGAGGAGCGGCAGATTTGAGGAAGCCCGAAGGCAGAATGTCTTCAGACATTCGGCAGCCGGAGCTCAAGGTAGAATTCAAGAAAAATTGAGAATTTAAGAATTTTAGCTTTTTATTTATTTAAACAAAAAGTTCTCTCTGCCGAATACCTTCTTCCCTCAGCTCCGGCTCTCTTCTTAATGGACTCGATCGCCCAGGCCCACCGATGCAATCAGACCCTCAAGGTCAAAATGTTCTGCCATTAGCTGACTAACGCATTCCACCTTGATCGATTCGTGCAGGCGCACGTTGCCAAAGGTGCTGTCGATAATTCCTACCGTGGTTAGGGTATCCAAATCAACAGACAAAACCGGAATTTCCATTTCTTCTGCCCTGCCAATCACCAGGGGAGAAGGAGGCAAGTGGCCTGTCAAAATTAAGCACTGAGTTGAGCTTTCCAGAGCCGCTAGCTGAATGTCCGTGCGATCGCCCCCCGTCACCACCGCCATATTTCTCGCTTTGCGGAAATACTTCAGAGCAGAACTAACATTCATCGCGCCAATTGTCAAGGTTTCCACCATCAAGTCCAAACGGTCTCGACGGCACAGGACATCAGCTTTCAATTGGTGCACCAATTCTTTGACGCTGACACTTCGCAGCAAAGCACTTCTCGGCAGCATTCCCAAAACTGGAATACCCGCAGCCTCCAGAAAAGGTCGCACAGTCGCCGTTACGGATTCGAGTTTGTCCGAGGGAACGTCGTTGAGTACCACGCCCAGCAACCGCGAACCCAAACGCTGTTTAGCCGACAGCAAATCGTCTATATAAAGATCGATCGGGCGGGCTACCAACAGCACAGAGGCATCAACTGCCTCAGCGACTTGAGCCAAAGACAAGTCAAACAGACTGCCTTCCTCCAAATTAGCTGGGCCTTCTAACAGCACCAAGTCTCCGCTGGGAGCTTGCAAATATTGCGCTAAAGACTGGCGGTAATCTCTCTTGTCTTCTCTCCGCAAACGCTTGTGAACCGTCTCTTCATCCAAATACAGCAGTGTTGACGGCATCTGACTTTCGGAGAGATTCAGCGTCTCTACCGCGAACCGCACGTCTTCGTCCTCGATCCCAGCTCCCTCGGAGCTGAAACAGGTTCCCAGAGGTTTGCCGTAGGCGACGGCCAGTCCTTTTGCGCGGAGTCCGAGTGCCATCCCCAGAGCGATGGCAGACTTGCCGCTGTAAGCTTTTGTGGAACCGATCAGCAAATATTTAGTCAATTTGGGTACGCCTTCAATCCTCAATTTGCACCTGTCTATTTCAATAAATTTAGTTTTTTCTACAGTAGTTCTGAACTGCGACTCAATTTTGCAATATTATTATACTCGATTTTGTCGCTTTTGGGTACATTCTTTTTTTTCGGAAAACTTTTATTCACCTGTTCCCAACTCTTTTCTTCCCATTTTTTTTACTTGATTTTGGGGAAGCAGTTTTTAAATTGTTTGTTTTACCAGCCGTTTTTGATAATAATTTATCGCCACTGCTTCCTTTAAAAACCGTTTTGATTATAAAAATTTTAGCCCGTTTTTTTCTTACTGAATTTAGATAGTGATACCGATTTTGAGAAAATAAAAATAACCGGTAGAAGTTGTGATTTCACTAGAAACACCTATTGAGAGGGCTTGGTGAAGTTTTTGTGTGGTATATAGCAATTCTAATATCATTTCCGGTTACACCGGAATGATGTTGACGGTTGACTGTTGACTGTTGACGCCGTGAACAGTGAACAGTGAACCGTCAACAGTGAACTCGAATTTACTATTCCGATGCTAACGGATTTGATATAAATCATTTGTCAATTTCTTACCCCCTCCCCTTCGTAAGGGGAGGGTTGGGGTGGGGTAAAAAAAATACGACTCATTTATGATTGCTATCATACAGGTATTTTGTAGGAATAAAGCCCGGTGCTTGCCCGATAATTTTTGCATAGAATCGAAAATCGATAGGTTGTATTATTAGTTATTAATTATTAGTGCGATCGCCCGCGTTCAAACCGATCGGTAGCACTGCGAGCAATAAGCTGCTTAGGATCGGGCTTCGAGCTTCTAAACAAATAAATTGTCGGGCGGCGTGGGCTGGAATTTCGGCAGGCCAAAGGCTGATTGCGATGCTAGCCCGATCGCAGTTCAAGCGCTGTAGATTGATTTTCCTTGGGCGGCTCTACAGCGCTTTCCTCTTAGCTACCGAGTCGCAAAATTTGAACGAAATCGGACGCCGCGATCGCACTCGCTGACACCCCATTCAAAACGGCCAAGAGTTCTCCAGAGTTAGCAATTCTGATGAAAGTTGTGGGGCTGGCCTCTCGCCCGTCGGTGCCTTGGCTAATGCTCAGTTGAGTGAAAGTCAAACCGCCCGCTAAACTCAGCAAATCTTCCCCTTTCCTGAAGTCGGATATTACATCGCTTCCTTGTGCGGATGTCAAGACAAATAAGTCGCGTCCGCTGCCGCCGACCAAAGTATCGCTGCCCTCATCGCCAATCAGCACGTCGTCGCCAGCACCGCCGACCAAGCTGTCACTGTCTTTGCCTCCCAAAATCGTATCGTCGCCCGCATCGCCGTTGGTGCTATCGCTGCCTTCATTGCCGAACAGCAGGTCATTGCCAGCACCGCCGCACACTTGGTCTTGACCGCCAGTAACGCCGACAGGCAGGGGGCTGCCAATATCCCCAAACACCGTGTCATCCCCCTCGCCCCCGCAGATAGAGTCATTGCCTTGGTCGCCGAAGAGCAAGTCGCTGCCCGAGTCGCCTAAAACTACATCGTTGCCCTTGCCGCCGCGCGCAGTATCGTTGCCGTCACCGCCAGAAAGGGTATCAGAGGCATCCTGACCGGAGAGGAAGTCATTGCCCTTGGTACCCAATAACAAGTCGTTCCCGGGGCTATCGCGGTCAGATTCGCTGTTGGTGCCACCGTAGAGGCTGTCGTTTCCCTCCTCGCCCACAACAGTGTCAGAACCCCGTCCGCCCCATATCAGGTCGTTATCTTTGCCCCCGAAAGCAGCGTCGTTGCCCTTACCGCCGAACATGGTGTCGTAGCCGGCTTGACCGTTAAGGTAGTCGTCGCCGGGCCCGCCCAACAGCAAGTCGCGATCGACCTGCGGCCCAACAGGAATGTTGCTGATCAATCCGCCAAATAGGTTGTCGTTGCCTGCCAAACCGACAAGAACATCGTCTCCAGCCAAACCGTTGATGCCGTCACCGCCACTGGTGCCAGCGAGGATCTCGTTTGTATCCGTACCAGCCAGGTTGTTTTGAACAAGATTGAAACCGTGAAGAGGACTGATCTGCGGTAAGGTAATTTGCGCGCAAATGCAATCGGGATCTTCAGTTGGCGGCAGGGTTGGGACGGGAGTTGGTTCCGGGATTGGGGTTGGGGCTGGAGTTGGTGCTGGTGTCGGCGCTGGTGTCGGCGCTGATGTCGGCGGTGGTGTCGGCGTCGGCGGCACGATAATTGTGGGCGAAAAATTGATGACTGGTGCAGGTGTCGGCGGTGGTGTCGGCGTCGGCGGCACGATAATTGTGGGCGAAAAGTTGATGACTGGTGTCGGTGTCGGCGGGGCGATGTCGTTGTCGGCGATGGTGACAGTAACTGGTGCGATCGCGACTGGCAAGTATTCGGCCGCGCTGCCGGGGGCGACGCTCGAAAGAAGGAACCCGGTGTGGGTTCCTTCTACAACAGTATCGTCGGTTGCTGTCACCGTTACTGTTTGCGGTGCATTCCAGTTAGCCGGAGTGAAAACGATCGGAGCGAGCGCATCTATTTGGCTGCCCGCGGCAAAATTGACCGTAACGTTAGCTGTAGGCGCTTTGGTGAGGACAATGCTGTAGCTGCCTGCTGCACCGCCTTC
>JACJNV010000287.1 GCA_014695175.1 Microcoleus sp. FACHB-DQ6
AAAAAACTACCGCATATTTCGAGAAGGCGAAAAAGTTTATGCTCGCAAGGGAATAATTGGCAAAATTGGCCCGATTATTGTTCACGCCAGTATGCTAATTATTTTAGCTGGGTCGATATGGGGCGCAATGACGGGATTTCTCGGCCAAGAAATTGTTCCCAGCGGCGAAACATTTCAGGTGCAGAATATCCTGGATGCGGGGCCTTGGGCGGGGCCGCAAATACCGAAGGATTGGTCGATGCGAGTTAATCGGTTCTGGATAGATTATACTCCCGAGGGCGGCATCGACCAATTTTACTCTGACCTGTCTGTTTTGGACAAAACAGGCCAAGAGGTCGATCGCAAAACCATTCACGTTAACGAACCCCTCAGATACCGGGGAGTCACATTTTATCAAGCAGATTGGGCAATAGCTGCCGTGCGAGTTCGCCTCAACAAAAGCCCGGTTTTACAATTGCCAATGGCTCAGCTAGACACCCAAGGTAACGGCCGAATTTGGGGTGCTTGGATTCCCACAAAACCAGACTTGAGTGCGGGAGTTTCTCTGCTAGCAAAAGATTTGCAAGGAACGATGTTAGTGTACGGTACGGATGGCAAATTGTTAACTACAGTTCGCGCAGGCACGGCGGTAGAAGTTAATGGAGTGATGCTGACAATTGACGAAGTTGTAGGCAGTACGGGATTGCAAATTAAAGCCGATCCGGGCATTCCGATCGTTTATACTGGCTTCGGGTTGCTGATGCTGAGCGTGCTGATGAGCTATCTGTCTCACTCGCAGATTTGGGCTTTGGAAAAAAACGGCAAACTATACGTCGGCGGGCGCACTAATCGCGCCCAGGTGAGTTTTGAAAGAGAAGTTGTGGAGATTTTGGACAAGTTAGCCGAATCGAAAACAGCAGAGGAAAAAAGTGCGTTAAGCGAAGCTATCCCGTAGGGAATCGCCCCGACTTCTATTGCAAGTCAAAGCTAACCGTAGGGTGCGCTAGGCGCACCTTACACCAACGATAAATATCAACAAGATTAGTTGAGTTTGTAGCGTGCGCGTTGCCAGATGTGTCGAGGTGGTTAATGTGAAGCTGAGAACAACCATAAAACCGCTACTTCACGTTCGGCTTTTTCAAATTTCAAGTAATGAAAATTGCTATACGGAGTTTTGGTTTAAAAATCAAAATGCTGAAACGCCGGTCAATCGGTACTCTCCGGTAGGCGACAAACTCAACCGATACTTAGTGTACACCCTACCAACTACGAGATTTTAAGCGTTTGAACGACTTTTTGACTCGCTTGAGAGGGCTGCCCTGACGCACCCTACCATTACTTACTAATGTTATTAACAATCCTATCTCTTAAAACTATTGTGGGGTGGGCTTCGAGGCCACCCCACAATTAAATCTCAATGCCACAACAGCTTAATACCCACCCTACTTCTGGTGCGACACTTCAATCACGGTGTGGACGTTCCCGCGCGGCGAAAAATCGCCCTTAATCGTCGCTTCTAGGGGCGCGCAAGCCGCCACAAAATCGTCTAAAATTTGATTGATCGATTCTTCGTGAGAAATGTAGCGATCGCGATAACTGTTAACGTACAGTTTCAGCGCCTTTAACTCTACCACCCGCTCGTCGGGTACATAAGTAACGTGAATTGTCGCAAAATCGGGATAGCCAGAAAATGGGCACTTGCAAGTAAACTCCGGCAAAGTAATGTTAATCGAGTAGCGCCGCCCGACTCGCGGATTCGGGAAAGTAATTAACTCGCCTTCCAAAATCTGGCGTTCGCCGTATTTCATTTCCTCGGTGCTTGACTTTTGCGACATAGTTTGTTCCGGTGCGTAGTTGTTCATAGCGATTGACTAAAAACTTGTAACATTAAATTAAATTTACGTTCAATATATGTAACAAATATCTTGACGAATTGTGTTGCGATCGATCTAATTGCAAATACTCTCAGGCTAAACTAAAACAAGTTCACCCTCGCCATCTACAATTATGCAAAATACTACCTTATCTGACAATACTTCCCCTGAAAACTCAAATAGTTACTCTCCATCGGTACCGATTTCCCTCTATCGAGAAGTCACGGCAGAGCTGCAAGCAGCCCAAGCGATGGTGGACTCCCTCAAAACCCACAATCAGCAATTAGTCCAACAAAATCAACAACTGCGGCGAGAAGTAGAAACAGTAGTTCAAGTATCCCAACAGTTACAGCAAGTAGTCAACTCGGTTCAGAGCGTCACCCAGACAGGGATGCCTCAAATGCCGTCAGTCAAATTCAATTTCAGCGTTCAACCTCCGCCCCCACCACCTCCAACCTCGCAGACTAATTCTGCCGTACCTCAACCACCTCAGACAGTGGCTTTCCCATTCCCACTACCGGAACCGGAGCCAACACCCGCCTCGGTACCGCAGCCACTTCCCGAAAAATTATTTACAGAGGTGCCGGAAACTCCTTACCGTGTCCGACCTCAACTCAAAAAAACCTCAGACTTAAGTGGATTGTGGTTGGCGATCGCGATTTTTCTGATTGTGATTGCAGCTTTCGGTGCAGGTTATTTAGTTGTCCGCCCTTTATTAATGAAAAAGTAAATTCCAACAAGAATCCCACGACTCCAGCCGTGGGATTTTAAACAAAACCTAGCATAAATTGTTCAAAGTTACGCTAATTGGCCATCATCCTCTGGCGGCACTCGTTTCTACTGAACGAGGGGCATACTGCTCTTCACAAGCAGAACCTACGATTCCCACCCCTGGCTCGAAACCGCGCGTGAACTCAGTGAGTTTTACCTGTTTAGCTTCCAAAGCGGTCTGTAGCACCTTCATGGCTCGGTGAGGGTCGCCGGCTCCGCAGAAAAATAAGTCTGCAGCAAAATAACCGTGTTCAGGCCAAGTATGGATTGCTATATGAGACTCTGCCAAAGTAGCAGTAGCTGTCACTCCGTGAGGACTAAACTGGTGTACGCACAAATCGATGAGAGTAGCTCCTCCGGCTTCGATCGCATCGAGAATAGCGCGGCGGATACGTTCAGGATCGTTAAGCAAGTCTCCAGGAGACTGCCAAGCATCAGCGACCAGATGGGTTCCCAATTGTTTCATTCTGCGGGGTTTTACCTCTATTGATGTTAAGTCTCAAACCTTTTAACGTTAGCACGATGTCAAAAATTTTGCAAGTATGTTTCACAAAGAAAAATGAAGATTAGGAGAAATACCCACCACCAAGCGCTGGCTTTATGGTGGGGTCAAACTGTCTCACAGGCAGATGCCACTCACTAATGGAATTCGTATTATTTCAGTGCTGCCTTGTTCTTCTCAAACCACCTTTTTTGATTCAAGCGATCTCTGGTTTCCATTGGCTAAAAAAAAGCAAAGCTCGCTCGTTCCGGCTGTGGCCGAATTGATATGATATCCAAATGCCACAGATGGACGGCTCTGCTCTCATGCGTAAAATTCGCCAACTCCAAGGACGATCGCCGGGCGGGCAGATTCCGGCGATCGCTCTGGCAGCCTCTGCTGGAGGAGTTGACCAGCAACCGGCCATATCCGCTGGCTTTCTGGCCTCACTTAGCTAAACCTCCCCGACCAGCAGAGATAATGAAGATCGTTGCCCGTTTGTGTGGGCCCAATGGAAAGAAAAGCGCATGATTCAGCAGTATCAACTCGTTGAACAGATTTTTGCAGGCAATACCGAGATGGCGATGCTGATGCGATCGCATAACTGGTCGCAAACGCCGCTGGGGGCTGTCGAAACCTGGCCTCAAAGCTTACGCACCATTGTGCCTTTAGTCTTGAACTCCCGCTTCCCGATGGTCATTTGGTGGGGGAAAGAATTAGTGTTGCTCTACAACGATGCTTGGCAACCCATCCTGGGGACTAAACACCCAAAGGCACTAGGACGACCCGGACAAGAGGTGTGGTCAGAAATTTGGGACATTATTGGCGTGCAGCTTAATAGCGTACTGGAAACAGGACACGCAACCTGGTCTGACGATACGCTGCTGCTAGTCGATCGCTACGGATACACCGAGGAAGCCTTTTTCACCTACTCCTACAGCCCAATTTTTCTAGAAACAGGCGAGGTGGGAGGGGCGTTTACGGCTGTGACTGAAACAACTCGACGGGTGATTGGTGAACGGCGGCTCAGAACGTTACGGGAACTCGCCGCTAGTACAGTAGAAGCCAAGTCCGTTGAGGATATCAGTCGCATTACCAGCGCCACCCTTGCGAACAATCCTTACGACATTTCCTTTGCCTTGCTGTACTTGGTCGAACAGCAACAAGCTCGGTTAGTGGGAACAGTCAGGATAGACCCTGAGACACCCGCCAGTCCCCAGCAGGTTGACTTGGCTATTGAAGGTGATTGCTGGAAGTTTGCACAAGTTAAGAAGACTGGGGATGCTGAGATTATTGATGAATTAATCACCCGGTTTGGGATGCTGTCTGGTGGAGCCTGGGATGAAGCGTCGAAGCAGGCGATCGTGTTGCCGATCGCGATGGCAGGTCAAAAGCAGCTATTAGCAGGATTTCTAGTCCTTGGAATTAGCCCTCGATGTGCTTTTGATGATGAATACCGGGGCTTTTTTGACCTGGTAGCCAGCAATATTGCCACCGCGATCGCAAATGCCCAAGCCTACGAAGCAGAACGCAAACGCGCCGAAGCACTGGCAGAACTCGATCGCGCCAAAACCACCTTTTTTAGCAATGTTTCGCACGAATTCCGCACGCCGCTGACCTTAATGCTGGCTCCGTTAGAAGACACGATCGCGAATCTGGATGGAACAATTCCACCTCAAGAACGCGAACAATTACTACTGGTGCAGCGGAACGGAATGCGGTTGCTCAAACTCGTCAATAGCTTGCTCGATTTCTCGCGCATCGAAGCAGGCCGAGTGGAGGCAGCTTATGAACCTGTAGATTTGGCAACCTATACGGCGGAACTTGCTAGCACTTTTCGCTCGCTGATAGAACGGGCCCGAATGTCGCTAATTGTTGACTGTCCAACCTTGCCGGAAGCGATTTATGTCGATCGCGAAATGTGGGAAAAAATCGTTCTCAATCTATTATCAAATGCCTTTAAGTTTACCTTAGCAGGAACCATTACTGTTCGATTGCAGTGCGTCGAAAATGGGGTTGAATTATCAGTTGCAGATACAGGAGTCGGTATTCCCTCCGAAGAACTACCGCATTTATTTGAGCGATTTCATCGAATCAAAAACTCGCAAGGGCGGAGTTTTGAAGGCTCTGGCATTGGGCTATCGCTAGTGCAAGAACTCGTCAAACTACACAGTGGAAAGCTTGATGTCAGCAGCACTTTTGGGGAGGGAAGTTGCTTTACGGTGACGATTCCCACCGGAACAGCACATCTGCCGCCGGAGCGCATTGGTGCCAGTCGCACGTTAGCATCAACGGCGTTAGGCGCGATGCCCTATGTTGAAGAAGCTCAACGCTGGTTGCCAGAAGGCGATTTTAGATTGCCGATTTGGGATTTTGAATTAGAGAATAATCCTACTAACTTAAATCAGGCACCAGCGGCTCGGGCCGCTCAAGCGAAAATCTTATTGGCAGATGATAACGCTGATATGCGCGATTATATTCGACGACTCCTGAGCGGTTCTTATATTGTTCAAACCGTCGCCGATGGCGTTGCCGCTTTGACCGCTCTAAAGAAAAATCCACCCGATCTGGTATTAACCGATGTGATGATGCCTCTTATGGATGGGTTTGAGTTGTTGCGATCGCTGCGTTCTAATCCCGCAACCCAAGACATTCCCATCATTCTATTATCAGCCCGCGCAGGCGAAGAATCTCGCATCGAAGGACTCGAAGCTGGAGCCGACGACTATCTGATTAAACCGTTCTCGGCGCGCGAACTGCTAGCAAGGGTAGAAGCAAGTTTGAAGCTGGCACGGCTGCGACAGGAAGCAACAGTGCGAGAGCGAACCATTCTGGGGCGCGTAACCGATGCGTTTATGGCAATGGATCTCGACTTTCGCTTTACCTATGCCAACGAAGCCGCACAAAGAGTGTCGCGAACTCCCTTAGAAGGGCTGCTGGGCAAAACGATGTGGGAAGTCTTCCCAGCCACGGTTGGCGCTCAGTTTGAATTCCAGTATCGCCGATCGCTCAGCGAGCAGGTCGCGGTGGACTTTGAGGAGTATTATCCGCCGCTGGATCTGTGGGCTGAGGTTCGCGTTTATCCTTCACCGACTGGGCTGTCTATTTTCTTCCGGGATATCAACGATCGCAAAAAAATTGAGCAGGAACGGGAACGGTTTCTTGCCGTCGGTTCGGATTTGCAAGTGATTACGGGCATAAACGGGTATTTCCACTGGGTCAGCCCCACCTTTGAACGAATCCTGGGCTGGACACCAGAGGAAATGACATCCCGCCCGTGGACTGAGTTTGTCCACCCAGAAGATATGGGCCCCTCCATTGCAGAAAGCGATAGTCTTTTCTCGGGCAACGAAACCTTTAGGTTTGAAAACCGTTACCGACACAAAGACGGTTCCTACCGCTGGTTGCTCTGGAACGCCCAGCCGTACCCAGGCGAGCAAGTGATTTACGGCGCTGCCGTTGATATCACCGATCGCGTGCGCGTCGAAGACGCTCGCCAACGGGCAGAACAAGCCTTGCGTGAAAGCGAGGATCAGAGCCGGAATATTCTGGAGAGCATTGCTGAAGCATTCTTTGCCCTGGATGAAAACTGGCGGTTCACCTACGCCAATCAATTCGCCGAAAAACTGCTCGATCGCTTTCCGGGTGATTTGATTGGCAAGAATTTATGGGAAGAATACCCAGGACTGATTGGCAGCGAGTTTGAGCGGATCTATTGGAGCGCAATGCGCGATCGCGTGCCTGCATCAATTACGGCGTTTTATCCCGACCACGATCGTTGGTACGAAGTCCGCACCTACCCTGCCGCACAGGGAATCACCGTTTATTTCAGGAATGTCACCGATCGAATTCAAGCGGAAGCAGCCCTGCGCCAATCGGAGGAACGCTATCGAACGCTGTTTGAGTTGATCGATGAAGGCTTTTGCATCATTGAAATGCTGTTTGATGCCAATGACACGCCGATCGATTACCGCTTCTTAGAAACCAATCCGGCGTTCGAGCAACAAACGGGACTTCGACAAGCCGTTGGTAGAACCGTGCGTCAGTTAGTCCCCGATTTTGAAGACCACTGGATTAAGATTTACGCTCAAGTCGCCCTGACAGGTGAAGCTGTTCGGTTGGAGAATGGCTCTGAAGCAATGAACCGTTGGTTCGACGTTTATGCCTGCCGCACCGGGCAGCTAGAAGCGCGAAAAGTTGCCGTCGTGTTCAAAGATATTAGCGATCGCAAGCGCATCGAAGCCGAACGAGAACAAATCCTACAACGAGAACAAACCGCACGGGAAGCCGCCGAAACTGCCAACCGAATTAAAGATGAGTTTTTGGCGGTGCTGTCTCACGAGTTGCGATCGCCGCTCAATCCCATTCTCGGCTGGTCGAAGCTGTTGCAGCAAAGCAAACTTGATGCGGCAAAAACGGCTAGCGCCCTTGCCACGATCGAACGCAACGCGCGACTCCAGTCACAACTGATTGATGACTTGCTCGACATCTCCCGCATTCTGAGCGGCAAACTGAGTTTGAATCGGATGTCCGTTGACTTGAATATGGTGATTTCGGCCGCTTTAGAAACCGTTCGACTAGCCGCCGAAGCTAAGTCACTGCAAATTCAAACAACCTGTTCACCCTCCCAGGGAATGGTAATTGGCGATTCCGGGCGTTTGCAGCAAGTAATCTGGAATCTTTTATCCAATGCCGTGAAATTCACCCCTGAAGGCGGGCAAATTACTGTTAGGTTAACCCAAACTAAAACTTCTGCCCAGATTCAAGTCATTGATACGGGAAAAGGCATCAATCCTGAGTTTCTGCCTTATGTGTTTGAGCATTTTCGGCAAGAGGATGGAGCCATAACTCGTAAATTTGGGGGTTTGGGATTGGGGCTGGCGATCGCGCGTCAAATTGTGGAAATGCACGGTGGCAGAATTTGGGTTGAGAGTAGGGGTGAAGGACAGGGAGCCACCTTCACCGTTGAACTTCCCCTCTTGCATACCGCGAATCCGGTTGAACAAGTTGCCGCTGGGGCTGAAGCTCAATCTGACGAGATCGAGCTGGCAAATCTGCGCGTGCTGGTGGTGGATGATGAACAGGATTCACGCGAGTTTGTGGCGTTTGTAGCGGAACAAGCCGGAGCCAAAGTGACTGCCGTTGGGTCTGCGATCGAGGCGCTGCAACTGCTCTCAACCACACCCTTCGATATCCTCCTGTGCGACATCGGAATGCCAGATATGGATGGCTATATGCTAGTGCGACAAGTGAGAGCTCTACCACCAGAGCAGGGCGGGCAAATTCCGGCGATCGCCCTTACTGCTTATGCTGGAGACTTTAATCGGAAACAAGCTCTTGCTGCTGGGTTTCAACATCATGTTGCAAAACCTGTCGAAGCGAATGAGTTAGTCAAAGCAATGCTGAAATTGCCTCTGAGACTGCATCGCTGAGTCCGAATTTTAATAGATTGTCGATCGCAGACAATCTATTAAACCCGCCCCCCACAACCGATAACTGAATTCTGACTCCTGACTCCTGAATTCTTTCTTGTCAAAAGTTTTGAGTTTTAAATTAAAGATTATTTAACTTAAAACTCAAAACTATTTTCCCTTAATCAACTTATCAATCCCGGCTGTGAGTAGCTCCATTCGGCAAAATCGCCCCGCCCAAAGCTGCTTCATTCAAATTATCAACATTCAAGCTCGCCCCAATCAAATTAGCCTCGGACAAATTAGTTCCTGTCAAATTCGCCCCTGTCAGAGAACTTAGCAGCAAACCCGCTCCCGACAAATTGGCGTGACTCAAATTCGCCCCCCGCAAATCCGCTTCCAGCAAGCTAGCACCTGCCAAATTCGCACCGCTTAAGTTAGCTCCCCGCAAAGAAGCTTTGTTCAAATTCGCAGCCCTCAAATCAGCATTGTGCAGAATCAAACCATTTAAATTAGCTTTACTCAAATTAGCTCCCTGCAAGTCGGCACCGCTCAAATTAGAGCCATTTAGATTGACCGATTGCAAGTCAGCACCGCTCAAGTCAGCACCGCTCAAATTAGCAGCGCAAATAGATGCCTCCCGCAGACTTGCTTCGCTCAAAGAAGCCCCAACCAAATTGACGCCGCTGAGATTTCCGCGATTGAGATGAGCCCGAGTTAAAGTTGCTCCGCTCAGGTTTGCCCCGGTCAAGTCTACCTCGCTGAGAATCGCTCTCGTCAGATTTGCTCTGCTTAAGTCAACCCCGCTCATAATTGCTCGGCTCAGCGTCGCCCCGCTCAAATTAGCCTCAGTTAGTTTTGAGCCGCTTAGCAAACAAGCTCCTACTAAACTCGCTCCCGTCATTACAGCTTTGCTCAAGTCAGCCTGAGACAATATTGCTCCGCTGAGATTGGCCCCGCTAAAATCTGCTCCGAGCGCCACAGTTCCAGTTAAACTAGAACTCCCGAGGTTAGCTTCAATTAATTTCGCCTTAGACAAATTAGCCTCGCTCAAGTCGGCGCCGTTTAAATTAGCTGCAATCAGTTTGCTTTTAATTAAGTTGGCGCCTTTCAAATTAGCGCTGCTCAAATTTGTTCGACTGAGATTAGCTTCACTCAAATGAGCTTCAATGAGGTTAGCCCCTCGAAAATCTCGTTCCCCGTTTCTATGTCTAATTAAAAGTTCATCGGCACTTAAAATTTCAGTGAAATTCATAAAAAAAGTTGAGTGAGTTTCCTTAATTTCTCGATGTTCTCTGTTGTCTGAAAATTTGTACTATCGTGTTTGGCCGTAAGTTTTTTCAACCTATACTGCCATCTTAACAATTGTCAAAACTGGTTGATTCCTAGCATCACCCTGCTCACCTAGTTATAACTCACGAAAAACCCGGTTTCTCGTAAATAATCTGGGTGTTTTCAGCGCGGCAGTCATGAAGAAACCTAGTTTATTGCCGCGTGTAAGCCCTGTAAGTCTTATTTGGCTAGTAATTAGTTGGCGGTTGATGTTAGTTGTTAATTGTTAGTTGTATTTATACTAAC
Organism: Microcoleus sp. FACHB-DQ6; assembly: GCA_014695175.1. Taxonomy (GTDB): domain Bacteria; phylum Cyanobacteriota; class Cyanobacteriia; order Cyanobacteriales; family Microcoleaceae; genus Microcoleus. The sequence continues at coordinate 10,095 of JACJNV010000287.1, forward strand.
TGCTAATCACTAACTATTAACTGCTAACCATGTAGCCAAATACCGAGAAGTTGTCGATCGATCTTGTCAATGTCGATCGAATATTGGGGGTATTGCTGACGGCATCCGCGCCGTATTCTGACCGGAAAAATTGCTGGTACAGGCGATCGAATTTATTAGTACAATCAAGAAACAAGTTCTGGGAGCTTCAACCCCAAATGTCTTCTACATAAGTGCCTTCTATCTTCGATCGCCCATGAAAGCAGAGCCCGGTCAGCTCAGCTAGTTTCACCTCCCCCCACTGTGCTGCGCACAGCGTGAAATCCAACAGGAAGGCTGTTTCCCTCGGAGTGCTGAACGAGTCGCAGGCAAAGCAAACAATACGCTGCGCTGAGCCTGAGATTTCGCGAAAAAATGAGCCGCGAGCCATTGTGCTCCCGCGCTGCTGTGCTTGCTATCAATCTTTACTCGATCCATGAGCGCTTGCGGTTCTAATTAACAGAACACCCGACACCAGACGCGCTCCCGGACATAAAAGCTGTTCCTGGGCTTCTCAAATGTTTCGCTGAGGCATTCCCAGAAAAACTGTATTCCTGTAGCAGGTCTTGCCAACGGCAATTCGGCTGCTACAGCCAACTAATGACCGGCCTAAGTCTTGCCCGAAGGCTCCGACAATATTATTATTCTAATATTTGCCGACCACCCCAGGCATTTCTGGGCGCGCGGGACTGGGTACTTCACCTGTATAAGTTGGTGAAATTAGCCACCCCATAATTAAAGATAGTCGCTCTTTGACAAACTGGGCAATATCTGCTGTAATTTATGTCATCTAATT
>JACJNV010000288.1 GCA_014695175.1 Microcoleus sp. FACHB-DQ6
TTTTCAGGATTTTTTAACCAATCCTAAATTCAGCGGTTGCCGGTAAATCATCGGTTGTGGTGCATCTCTAATACTTGTGCATTAAAGACATAATTCTATTGTTGCCAGCCAGGGGCATCAATCTCGGGCGATCGGTGATAGTGGGTCTAGACTGCGCTAGTCATCATCTAGTTCTCAATCTTTTGGTAGAATTTGAGGCTGCAATACAGAAGGGAGAAAATTCTGGGACTAAGGATTTTTATTTTATAAAAGCTTCCGGTTGTTAGGCCAATTCCTCCGTCAGGGAAGTTGCAGCGTTTAATTTTATCGCATCAGGTTGGTGCGTCGCGCTCGATCGCGCTTCCAACTACAAAGCAGCTAATGGTACATACATCTTCAACAGACTCGGCAGCTACAATGGACTCCGATCGAATATTTCACCTAATCGATACAGTTGTCCCCTTTGAAGCTTGCCTTTACTATCAAGTTTTGCCTTTATCTCTAGAAGGTAATCTGTTTAAATTGGGTGTAGTCGATGCCCAAGATGACTCCGCCTTGGACTACGTGCAGCGGATTTTAGCTTACATGAATTGCTCAGTCACAACAGAGCAAATTGCCTCGGAAACTCAGCGCTCGATGCTCTCAGCTTACTTGCTGCACGGGAGCCAGCTTCGAGAACCCAGCCAGACAGAAACCGCCGCAGCCCCAACAGCCAAAAATCCCGCATCAGCAACTCCAGGCCCCAATGCAGAAACGCTGCTGTCTGTGCCAGAACCCTCGATGCCCGAGCCTGAGCGGTTTAAACCTGCTGGCGCTGAGGTTCCCCCGACACCGACACAGCTATCGGTTTTGAATGTCGAGGCTTTGCACTTGTCAAGCCGAGTGGAAGTTTTGACAACTTTGCCCGCGCCCCAACTCCTACAAGAATTGCTCGGTAGAGTGCTGCGAGAGGGTATCGGCCGCCTGTTTTTTGAGCGGCACCAGTCCCACGGTCGCATTCTTTGGAGTCAAGATGGCGTTTTGAAATCGATGCTCGAAGGTATTGATATCGTCCTTTTCCAAGAGGTCATCGACGAGTTGAAGCGACTGACAGATATGCCTGTTTGCCCGGTGGAACAGCCCAAACAAGTCGAAGTTGAGCGCATATATCAAAACACTCATTTACTGTTGCGCTTGCGGGTAATGACCGTGGGTGGCAAGGAAGAAGCCACCCTGCAAGTTTTGCGGGGGGCAGCTTTGAGGTTTTACCAGCAGCAGCAGTTGTCTACTTTGAGTCGGGACGCACTGCGGCTGGCCGAAGAATTGCAGCGGAAAGTGAATCAAATTCGCGATCGAACTCGGCTTTCTCCTGTGCATTTAGACGGGTTGCCCGCTTTGGAACAGGTGATTAGAAATGTTGACGACCAAATTGAAGCTTTGCTGCACGAACAGAATCCCGAGCAGCCCTAATCAGCCATAGATCACTGTTTTGAATTTTTTTTAACTCACATCAAGTCCGGTCAAATAATAATAATTATCTTTGTAGGGAGGACTAAAGTCCAAGCGAGTTTTATGATAACTCAAGTCTTCACTACAAACCAATTTGATGGCTGTTCTGCGAGGTGACAGAATATTATACCAGTTCCAAAAAAGAATGCAATTGTATGCCCGTGTTCTAAACCCTGGTAGTCATCAGTCATTCCCAATCTAAAATCTAAAATCTAAAATCTAAAATCTAAAATGGTATTAGCCGTGCTCGAAAACATCCTTGTACTGCAATAAATCCAAACTCACAAAAACGGGCAAACACTGAAAACATTGCTGTGCAATTTCCCAGCGTTCTTCTCGCTGCAACATAGCAGTCAACTTTTGTTTAGCGCTCAGCAAATAGCGGACATCGTTAGCAGCGTAGCTGAGTTGCTCGTCTGAAAGATGCTCAGAATTTCCCCAGTCAGAACTTTGAGAAGTTTTGTTGAGTTCTACTTTTTCCAATTCTTGGATTAAATCTTTAAGTCCGTGTTTGTGGGTGTAAGTTCTCGCAAGTTTGCTCGCTATTTTTGTGCAGAAAACAGGTGCAATGTCAATACTTAAATTGTAACGCATTGTTGCCAGATCGAAGCGCGCAAAGTGAAATACCTTCTCAATATTTTCAGCTTCCATTAGCTTTTTTAAATTCGGTGCTGCAGTCTGGCCTTTAGCAATCCGCACCGCCGCAACTATACCTTGCGGATCGCACAACTGAACCAAACACAAGCGATCGCGCCACGGTAGCAAGCCCATTGTTTCCGTATCAACCGCGATCGCCGGCGCAGTCAAATAATAAGATAAGAGAGAATCGGGAATATCACCATCGCACACTTGAAAATCTGCAAATTCCATTATGGGTAACTGTTGACTGTTGACTGTTGACTGTTGACTGTTGACTGCCTTCTTCCCTCTTCCTTCTTCCTTCTTCCTTCCAATTACCAACTGCGAACAAAAAGCTGAGTAAAATAATACTCGCCTTTGGCATTTTTTGCAACCCCAATACCGGTCACATTAAACTGACCTTCCATATTTTTGCGGTGGCCGTCACTTTTAATCCAACCCTCAACAGCATTGCGTACCGGGTCGCTGTAGCCAAAATTGTAAGCAAGATTTTCAGCTACACTTTTATAAGGAATCGTAATTGCTTCCGCCCGCCCTTCAAATCCATCGTGGCTGAAACTGACTTTACCGTTAGCCATATTTTCGCTGTGAATTCTTGCTATCTGACTGATTCGCGGATCGATACTCAGCGGCGGTAACTTTTTAGATGCTCGGTATTGATTTATCTGTTGGTTAACCGCTTTTTCTAAGTCAGTAATAGCACTCGAAGCAACATTAGTATTCATGGGAGTTTGTGGCAGCGATCGCGTAGGAAGGAAGGTGTCACACTTAGGCAGGATTGTCAACAATCCCAAGCACATCAAAATCAAACCTTTGGACATAAAATCCAACGAAAAATAAAGTTAATTCTTACCATTAGTGTCAACTTAATGCCAAAAGTAGTATGAGTATACCGTCTGACGATGAGCCTCTCGCTCCCCCTAAATCTCCCTTAATAAGGGGGACGAAAGAGCGCTTCCAGTCCCCCCCTTATTAAGGGGGGCTAGGGGGGATCTAGACTTCGATACAAACGAGAGAGACAAAGGATTTTAGTCTTAAGTTGACACCAATTAATTGTTACTAATTCCTACAGAGCGATCGCCCCACATTCCGCTAACCTAGATATTCAGAACCTTCGCTACAGTGTTCACGTCTTTGTCGCCGCGTCCCGAACAGTTAAGCACAATGCGGGGATTGCCTGTTAGCTGCGGGCACAGAGTCTCTAAATAGGCGATCGCGTGAGAAGTTTCCAAAGCCGGAATAATCCCCTCCAACTGCGAAAGCCGCTGAAATGCTCCCAGTGCTTCTGCATCAGTTACGCTGTAATATTCAGCTCTGCCGGCATCCTTCAAATAACTGTGTTCCGGCCCCACACCCGGATAATCCAAACCCGCACTAATCGAATGTGGCTCAATCACTTGACCTTCATTATCTTGCAGCAAATAACTCATCGCCCCGTGCAGAACTCCCACACTTCCCTTAGTCAAAGTAGCAGCGTGTTTATCAGTTTCCACACCTTCACCGGCCGCTTCAATACCGATCAATCTGACAGTTTCTTCCCCGACAAACTCGTGGAAAAGGCCCATTGCATTAGAACCGCCGCCGACGCAAGCTAATAAAATATCCGGCAAACCCCCCCACTTTTCTTGACACTGAGCGCGGGTTTCTTGACCGATTATCGCATGGAAATCGCGCACCATCATCGGGTAAGGATGCGGGCCCGCTACGGAACCGAGAATGTAATGAGTTGTTTCGACATTTGTCACCCAGTCGCGAATCGCTTCGGAAGTCGCATCTTTCAGCGTTCCCGTACCCGCAGCCACCGGCCGCACTTCGGCACCCATCAAGCGCATTCTAAACACATTTAAAGCCTGTCTTTCCATGTCGTGAACGCCCATGTAGACAACGCATTCTATACCGAAACGAGCGCAAACTGTGGCAGTAGCAACGCCGTGTTGACCGGCACCAGTTTCAGCAATTACGCGCTTTTTACCCATGCGTTTTGCCAACAATGCTTGAGCTAAAGCGTTGTTAATTTTGTGAGCTCCGGTGTGGTTTAAATCTTCGCGTTTGAGGTAAATTTGCGGGCCAGTTCCGTCTGCTTTAGCGTAGTGTTCGGTGAGGCGCTCGGCAAAATACAAAGGGCTGGGGCGGCCGACATAATCTTTGAGCAATTGTTGGAGTTGCTGTTGAAATTCCGGTTCGCTGCTGTATTTGTGGAAAGCGGCTTCTAGCTCGAACAAAGCCGGCATCAGGGTTTCGGGGACGTATTTGCCGCCGAATTGGCCGAATCGGCCGAGGGAGTCGGGGCGTTGGGCGCTGGTTTCGGTGGTGAGATGCAGGGGGGTGACTGTCATTTGATTTTAGATTTTAGATTTTAGATTTTTTAGATTTGCGGGTAAGCTAGAGGCTTGGTGTCGATCGTACCAAATCAGTTGTGGACTTGAGCAGATCGAACAAATTTCATTATAATTCCTGGAACGCTTGACGGGCTAATACAATAAGTAGAAGATAGAGCGCATTCCGAGCGATCGCAACCATACCCCAATCCGCTAAAACTAGAAATACCAGTAAAAAAAGTTCAAGCATCTTAACCTATGGCAGCATCCAAACGCAAAGATTCTGACAGCAAAACAACCGAGGGGAAACGAATAGTTTACTCTGAATTTGGCAACGTTGACAACTCGGCAGCCCTCCAACGGGGAGTTGCCGAAGTTCCCCCCAATCAACAAAACCTCAAAATCGAAGCATCCCGAAAAGGACGCGGCGGCAAAACAGTTACAGTCATCAGCGGCTTTCAGGAAAAACCCGAAACATTAGCAACTTTAGCCAAGCAGCTAAAAGCCCAATGCGGTACTGGCGGCACAGTCAAAGATAATGAAATCGAAATTCAAGGCGAACACAAGCAAAAGCTGCTAGAAATTATCACAAAGTTAGGCTACAAAGCTAAAATTAGTGGAGGTTAAATTAGTCGATAGTCATCAGTGTAGGGGCGGGACGAGTTTATGATATACTTAGTTTAAAACATAGATGGTTGGTAAAAGCCGCCCCTACTTCGCGCCAATTCTACGATCGCGAATCAACCAGAAATGATATTACCAATTACCGCCAATTTTTAATGTACACTCGACCTTTAGCTCGTTTAATCGAACAATTGCAGCGCTTGCCAGGAGTCGGCCCAAAAACAGCCCAGCGGCTCGCTTTACATATTTTGAAGCGACCGGAAGAAGAAGTGCAAGCCCTAGCTAAATCTTTGATTGATGCCAAACAGCAAGTAGGTTTCTGTCAAGTATGCTTTCACTTATCTGCTGACCCTGTTTGCGAAATTTGCCGCAATACAAACCGCGACAGTCATACCGTTTGTGTAGTGTCAGAATCCCGCGACGTAATCGCTTTAGAAAAAACGCGGGAATATATGGGTAAATATCACGTTGTTGGTGGCGTTATATCGCCTATGGATGGAATTGGTCCGGAACAATTGAACATTCAACCATTAGTCCGGCGGGTCAGTCAGCAAAAGATTAAGGAAGTAATTATTGCTATTAGTCCCAGCGTGGAAGGCGAAACTACTACTCTTTATATCGGTCACTTATTAAAACCTTTTACCCTAGTGACGCGCATAGCTTTTGGTTTGCCGATGGGGGGAGATTTGGAATATGCCGATGAAGTTACATTGGCTCGTGCTTTGGAAGGAAGGAGGGAGTTGGATTAGTTGAAAACGGGTGATGGCTGATTTAAAAATAATAGAAACGAACCGCGAAGACGCCAAGGGCACGAAGGAAGAGAAGAGAGGATGAAGAGTTTACAATTGATGCAACGAGAGCTATATTCTAAGCTTCTGCGATTGCTTCGCTGAGACTCGCAATGACAAAATTGTAAGATATGAAACCCGCCGAGGCGGGTTTTGTCTGTGTAGCGACAGGTTTCAACCTGTCGGGTATTTGGTATTTGGTTTTTGGTCTTGAGTTTCGTTGTTCCCTGTTGTCACTGCCGCGAAAGGGTAAACTGGACAAAGTTACCGAGAGTAAAAAATCATGACCCAATTCGATCGACCTTTCACCTACCCCACAACCCGCAAAATCGACCAAACAGACGACTACCACGGCGTCAAAGTATCCGACCCCTACAGGTGGCTGGAAAATCCCGACTCTGAGGAAACCCAAGCTTGGGTGGAAGCCCAAAACGCAGTCACTTTTGCCTACCTCAACGAAATTCCGGCGCGGGAAAAAATCAAACAGCGCCTGACTCAACTTTGGGATTACGAGAAATACGGCATACCTTTCAAAGAAGGATCTCGCTATTTCTACTACAAGAATGACGGCCTGCAAAATCAATCCGTACTCTACACTTTAACATTTCTCGACGGCGAACCAAAAGTATTAATTGACCCCAACACTCTCTCAGAAGACGGAACTGTTGCTTTGGGTGGGATAGCTATCAGCGAAGACGGCAAGTACATGGCCTACGGTTTGTCAACTTCCGGTTCCGACTGGCAGGAATGGAAAGTCCGCGAGGTGGCAACCGGCGAAGATCTATCAGACCATTTAAAGTGGATTAAATTCTCAGGAGCATCTTGGACTCACGACGGTAAAGGCTTTTTTTACAGTCGCTACGACGAACCCAACGAAAAAAGCAAGCACGAAGACGTTAACTATTACCAAAAACTGTTTTACCACAAATTAGGAACACCACAATGTGAAGACGTATTGATTTACGAGCGGCCCGACCAAAAAGAGTGGGGATTTAGCGGCGGCGTCACCGAAGATGGCAAATACTTGATTATCTCAGTTTGGCAGGGAACTGAAACCAAAAACTTGATTTTCTACAAGGATTTAACTGCACCGGAATCAACCGTTGTAGAACTGATTAGCGAATTCGAGGCTGAGTACAGTTTTATCGACAATGAGGGCTCTATTTTCTGGTTTCAAACCGACTTGAATGCACCGTTGGGCCGCGTAATTGCGATCGACACCAACAACCCACCTCCCTCATCCCTCGCTTGTGACGAAACCCCCCCGTCGCCCAGGGAGGGGGGGTTTACAGAAATTATCCCCGAAGCAGCAGAAACTCTCGAAGGCATAGGCCTCCTGAACAATCAATTTGTCGCTTCCTACTTGAAAGACGCCTACACGCAGATTAAAATTTTCAACTTAGACGGCTCTTTCGTGCGAGAAGTTGCCTTGCCCGGAATCGGTTCCGCCGGAGGATTCGGCGGCAAGCGGCACGACACCGAAACTTTTTATGCTTACACGAGTTTCACTGCACCAAACACCATTTATCGCTACAATATGGTGACAGGTGAAAGTACAATTTATCGGCAGCCAAAGGTCGATTTTAATCCAGACGATTACGAGACAAAACAAGTATTTTACCCGAGCAAAGACGGTACGCAAGTACCCATGTTTATTACCCACAAGAAAGGCTTGCAGTTGGATGGCAATAACCCCACCTACCTTTACGGCTACGGTGGTTTTGGCGTGTCGCTAACCCCAAGTTTTTCTGTTAGCAATGTCGTGTGGCTGGAGATGGGTGGAGTTTATGCGATCGCCTGTTTGCGGGGAGGCGGCGAGTACGGCGAATCCTGGCACCAAGCAGGCACAAAGTTGAATAAGCAAAAGGTGTTTGATGACTTTATCAGCGCCGCTGAATGGTTGATAGAAAACAAGTACACCAAACCTGCAAAATTGGCGATCGCAGGCGGTAGCAACGGCGGTTTATTAGTAGGGGCTTGCATGACTCAGCGGCCGGAATTGTTCGGTGCAGCACTGCCTGCTGTCGGCGTCATGGATATGTTGCGCTTTCACAAGTTTACCATTGGTTGGGCTTGGACTTCTGAATACGGTTCGCCGGAAAATCCCGAAGAATTTTCCACAATTCACGGCTATTCTCCGTTGCACAACCTCAAACCGGGAACGGCTTATCCGGCGACTATGATTACAACGGCCGATCACGACGATAGAGTAGTTCCTGCCCACAGTTTCAAGTTTGCTTCTGCGTTGCAAGAAACCCACGCAGGAGAAAAACCCGTGTTAATTCGCATTGAAACTAAAGCGGGACACGGTGCCGGCAAACCCACTGCGAAAATTATTGAAGAATTGGCAGATGAATGGGCTTTTTTAGTGCGGGAACTCGATATTAACTAACGTTTAAAAAGCGCGGAATTGGGGGTTGCCGAGTCCGAGAAAGTGCGATCGCGCCACCCTCAATTTTTCCGCCTCTCCCCTAGGGTACGCACGCACCACACAGCACCTCACCGTAGTATTTGAAAGAATTTTTTGCGCCTATCTCGCGTTCAATTCTCAAATCCTGCGATCGCCTCATACCAATTCACTATGAAGGTACACTAAAATATCTGGGGGGGTGACAGAGAGGGCTACGAAATAGACCCAATCAGGGTTCCAGCCCGTACACCCTGCTGATAAAAACGACGTTTATTAGGAGTTAATTTCATTAACTCTTGAACGAGTTCGGAATGTTGAGCGAGATAATTTACCCACAGTTCCCCATCTTGACCAATGCCAAATGTACTCCGTCTTCGGTATTTTTTTCTGGGTT
>JACJNV010000289.1 GCA_014695175.1 Microcoleus sp. FACHB-DQ6
GGCTCAACTGCTCTATCTCGGTTTTTTTCTGCTCTCTGGTGGCTGTGGGCTTTTTCATTCCTTTATTTTACCAGATGCCGCCACTTAAGTTTTTTTGACCTGAATCCTTACGCGGGATTAACGGAAGTTAAACATTCATCACCTCTTCTGCTGTCAGCGTTAATTCGGGAAAAGTCCGCGACACAATTCGTTCACTGCCCTTGAACGCGGTTCTTTGATAGTTGCCCTCTGCATCTAAAAGGTGGACAAATACAGTTGGGGTTTTGGGATTTCCCAGAAATTCCCTGCTACCAATTGCTAAATAATCGACAATCCAATACTCAGGAATTCCGAGGCGCCGATATTCGTCCAATTTGTCTATATAATCGTCCTCCCAATTTGTTGATGTTACTTCCACTGCCAGTTGAATTGGTTCCCGCAATGCAGCATAAGCCGAACGGTTCGATCGCCACAAGTCGCGATCGATTACGCTGACATCCGGTCTCCGCCCTTGTTCGATGCCGGCTTTACTTACAGTTCGGATAACGGCTGTAGTGTTGACTACATAATTCAAATTCTGTCGCCGGATTTCATCATTGAAGCCAAATAACAGGAAATTAGCAACATCATCATGATTTCTTGTGGAATTCATCTCTAGAATTTCTCCATTTACCAGTTCATAGCGTCCATCTTCGGGACATTCTACAAGGAATTGGTCAAAGGTTAATTTTTGCGTGACTGTTGCAATCATAAGATTTATCCTTATTTTGCAGTAATACTATTAGTATATAGTACCCCAGGCAGGAATGAATTTGTTTTTTTGACCGCAGACATCCAATTCTACAATTTAAAATCTACAATTAAAAATCTCAAATCGATTCAGGTAAATGGTAAAATGCGATCGCCCTAGCAATTTGCACTTAAATTTGTTACTGACTTGATACAGTAAAGTAACAAACCTAGAAATCGAGCCACTCCCAGGTCAACCCCGAACCATGAGACTAGACGAAGCCGTAGAATTTGCCGAAAACCCAGAGCCGCGCTGTCCCTGCGTCCTCCTGCTGGACACCTCCGGCTCCATGCAAGGCGCACCCATAGATGCCTTGAATGAGGGGCTGGAAATTTTTAGGAATGACCTAATTAAAGACGAACTAGCTAAAAAGCGAGTCGAAGTCGCGATTATTTCATTTGACAATCATATCAAAGTCGTGCAAGACTTCGTGACCGCCGACCAGTTCGAGACGCCACTGCTGACAGCTCAAGGACAAACCCACATGGGCGCAGGCATTCAGCAAGCGCTAGACACCATTGCCGCCCGCAAATCCGAATACCGCAACAACGGCATTACCTACTACCGCCCGTGGGTATTTATGATTACCGACGGCGAACCTCAAGGCGAATCCGACGATGTGGTGGAAATAGCAGCACAGCGGATTAAAGAGGAAGAAACTAACAAGCGCGTGGCATTTTTTGCAGTCGGAGTGGAAGGTGCTAATATCCCCCGTCTGGCGCAAATTGTCGAGCGCACGCCTGTAAAATTGAGAGGATTAGACTTTAGAGAGATGTTCATTTGGCTGTCGGCTAGTATGCAGAGAGTTTCTCACTCAAAAATTGATGAACAAGTAGCACTGCCACCACCCGGATGGGGAACTGTTTAGTTATTAGTTGGAAGTCATTGGTCATTAGTAAGTGACAAGCGCTAAGGTGCGGTGTGCATGGAGCCCTACATAATAAGTAAGGTGTGGTGTGCATCGCCACCTAATTAGGGATAAATAAACCCGTCCCGACTTTGCATAGTTGTGAATTTACGAAGTTTTGAGTTAAAGAGTTATTAATGCAGAATTCATCCTTTAATTGGCAAGTTGTAGCGGCATCGGTGATAGGTACGAGCCACGAAAAAAGATCGCAGCCTTGTCAAGATGCCCACTGCTGGCGTCTCTTGCCAAACGGTGTTTTAGCAGCAGCGGTTGCCGATGGCGCGGGCTCCGCAGCACTCGCAGAAATTGGGGCGAAAATAGCTGTGGAAGCGGTAGTTGAAACGATTTGCCAGCAACAGGAAAAGCTGCCTCAAAATGACGACGAATGGCAAGTATTCTTGACGGCATCACTGCAAGTCGCGCGGGCGCAGGTAGAAGCAGAAGCGGCAGTGCGGGCAGTGGCGCCGAGAGATTTAGCCTGCACTTTAATTGCTGTTGTTGCTACGCCGGAATTAATCGCAGTTGCTCAAATCGGCGACGGTGCGGCGGTAGCAGGTGACAGTGCAGGAAATGCGATCGCCCTGACTGTACCTCCCTGCGGCGAATACATCAACGAAACCGTGTTTTTGATTTCGCCGAATGCGATAGAAACAGCGCAATTTCAGGTACTCCGCGAAAAACTGCGGCACTTGGCAGTTTTTTCCGACGGCTTGCAAATGCTAGCTCTCAAAATCCCGGAAGGCACGCCGCACGGGCCGTTTTTTGCGCCTTTGTTTCGGTTTTCTGGCGAGTGGAAAGAAGAGGAAGATGCGAAACAGCAGTTAGAGTCATTTTTGCGATCGCCCCGCGTTTCCGAACGCACCGATGATGACTTAACATTATTGTTAGCAACTTTTTCTAATTAATAATGTCTAAGTAGGTAAGGGCTAACAAAAATAGTATCTTGTCCGGGCGGGTTTAGCGTAGGATCGTGAGATACCAACGAGTTGATGAGTATTCTCACTTACTCTCCCATGTAATGTTTATTTTTAAAGCCCACTTAATATCTTCAAATCCACTTACAAAAGCAGGATAAAAATTATGACAGCTTCACGAATTAGTGCCAGAAGCCTGTTGCGAGAAACCTTTACTAATCTAGGTTCTAGATACGCTCCCCTGTTGCTCATCAACTCTCCAATTTTGATATTTGTCGGACTCAATAGGTTTGGCAAGCTAGGTTCAGCAGGTGTTGCTTTCAATATTATCTACTGGTTCGTGGTAGTTCCTTTATTGTCTGGAGCTATGATTTTTTACAGTTACCGAGATTTAACAAAAAATCAAGTAACTGTGGGTCAGGCTTTCAATCAAGCAAACAGAAGATTGCTACAACTAATTGCGGTTTATATTATGTGTTTGCTACTGGGGTGTGCTGGCTTCATTGCACTCATAATTCCCGGGGTTTATGTATCATATCGGTTAATGTTTTCATCTTACGCTACCGTTATTGATAACTCTTCGGCACTCGACAGTATTAGCAGCAGTTGGGAATTAACTAAAGCGCGTTGGTGGTTGGTATTTCGATCCACTTTACTGATAATTTTTGTGGTTTTTGTGCCAATACTATCGATTTGCCTATTAATCGATCCGACGGGCAAATCCGTAACATATCAGCTTACAGCTAATCTACTCGGGTTTTTAGCCGGGCCGTTGATGAATGTTTATTTTGTTTTATTGTACCAGCGCCTGCGGGAATCAGCCGCAGCTACTCAATAGACATCTGCTCAAATAAAGTTAAGGGCTGGCAGGATACTTACCCACAAAAATTTTGCGAGATGTCTAATCAGCGGTGAAAATTTGGCGCGGTTCTATAATAAAATCGAGGTGTCAACAATTCTGCTTTAGTTTGTACAGTAGGTCGTCGTTTGCAAGCACAAGAGATTAAGGATAAGCTCAACTCCCTAATTAGCGCAGCAGATCCAATAGATCCGAGTTTGGCGAGAAGATTGGATGAAATCAATCGCTGGGTGAAAGATGTTAAACCCGGTTCGCTAACGGCTAAAAAATTTGTGATGGCTTTTTTGCTGCAGCTTATCCGAGATTCTCAGGTTTGGCTGGCTGTTCAATCTCTACCTTCGGAAATAGAAAAAAAAGCCGCTTTTGAGTTAATGACTCCGGGGGAGAGGTATTGGTACAGCTATCTATTTCCTAAATGGCTGAGCGAAAACGATCGCAAATTTTACATCTGGAAACAAAAACTCAAGGCCGGCAAATTCGATCCGGGAGATGATATCGTGATTCGTGCGATCGCAGCCCGAATTGTCGATCGCCAAGGCACTGTTTTGTATCGATATGTTGCAGATCTTTCTATGGCAACCGATTCCATCGTTAGCAGCCGCCAACAACAGCCCCTCTGCATTCAAGTCACTACTCTTTCGGATGAATTCTCTGAACAAAAATATCAGAATTGGCAACAAACTCTTCAAGATTGGGGGATTGACAGAGGATTATTTTTAAGTTATGATAAAAACGATGCAAATTTCTTGAACCAGTTAGTTAACATTGCATTATATAATAGTGATAATTTGCCCGCAGGTCGTTACCTCAAGTTCCCGTAAATCAAGCAGATATGCTGCTGAGAATAGTTCGACTGCTCCCAACTCGGTGAAAAAGAAATTTTGACTAACTCACATATTGCACCATTCTCGACAATGCCAAAAGCCTAGTCCCCAGACAGCTTCCCGCAAAAGGGAAGGCGGAGCAAGATTCTTCCTCCCCTTTTCTGGTTCCGGGAGGGGTCTGCCAAACGGCGACAACAGGTGCTGGATAGGAAGGCTAAACAACGGGAAGATTTACCGCAGCAATCAATAAGAGTGAAATAACTAGCAACTCGGCATAAATTGAATTGAGATTTGATTTAATCGCCGTGAATTGTTGGAAATCAAATCAAATTACATCAAAATCAAATACTATGACTGTACAAGGTACGAACGCAGTTGAAAATAACTTGCAGAAAGTCTGGGAAGAATTGGAAGCCGCCAGAATAATGCAGGATGAATGGATGAATTACGGGGTAGATTTTGTGGATTTGTATGTGGAAGATGCGGGCGGTGATTGGTTGGAAAAGTGGGGGAAATGTGAAGAAGAATTAGAGCGAATTAAACATAATGTAGATATTGAAGCAGTCAAAGCAGCGATCGACATTCCCAGCTTTCAGCAGACTAAACTGCTGGAAATCGCCTTGAATTGCCGTTACTATACCAGCGATTACTCCGATCGCCCCGAGGAGTCTCCCGCTTGGCAAGACGTTAAGTACAAACGGCTGTCACTCTTAGGCGGAGCGATTTTCGGTGCTGTTGTTACCGATTACCTGTACCGCGAATATCCAGAACTCGCTCCCGATGCGATCTCAACTTTAAAAGCTCGTTTAGCAGACCCGAAAAAACTGGCAGAATTTGCACAAAATTTGAAATTAAACCAACTCGGTTGGCGCGTCTGGAATCGGAAACAAACAGACGAAAGCGAGTACAATAGATTGCTTTCGGAGACTTTTGAGGCTTTGTTTGGCGCGATTTACTTGGAGTTTGAGCGGAATTTTTTCCGTGGGGGAAACTGGCTGATTCAGCACTTGATTGAACCAATTGTTAGCCAGCAGGGGGATTTAACTCAGTGGCGACAAATAGGGCCCGAAAACGAGCTGAAACGGCGGGAAATTCTGGGTGCGGATATTCTAGAGGCGATCGCGATCGACTATTTGTACAACCGCTTTCCCGAACGCAGCGCCAGCCAGCTAACTCGCTGGAAAAATATGTTAGTGGCTAAAAAGATTTTTCCCAAAGACTTTAAGGCAAAATTAGGCAGTCATTACCTGGAATTGGAGAGCAATTTCTCGCGTACCCGCGACTGGTTGGTGGATAACTTTATCAAAAGCGCAGTTGACGAACTGCTAGAGGAAAGCGACACTCAACCAGAATATCTGATTGACAGTGCCAACCCTGACTCGCTGCCAGAATTAGTCAGCCGGATTACAGATAAAAAGTGGAAAAATGAATTTGTGAGAGTTGTCAGCATTTTGCAACCTGCTGACGAACTTTTGCTGCTGATGCAACAAAAATTAGATAGTATGGCGGCTAAAGATGAAACTTTGCAGCAGTTGCTAATCTGGGCAAATCACAAGTCTCAGTTAGTGCAAAGGAATTTTAAACCAGTCGAAATTCGCGCTTTTTATGTAGCCTTAGTTTGCGTCCTCGATTTGGCTTTGACTCGCGTCCTCGATCCGAGTCTGAAGTTTGATAGATCGAAAGTTTGCAAGTTTCGGAATTGTTTGGCAAAGGCTGGAAAAAATGTAGAATTTGCCGATGTTAACGAGTCTATGAAATTGGCTTTTGATAATGATGTGGCGGGTACTTTGGTTGGCATTTGGGCGCTGGATATTGAACCAGAACTTAAACAACTGCTGGCACAATTTCAGACTGAGATGCCTGATTTGCAAAACTGGAAAAACTGGCGCAAAGAGTTCGGTAGCTGTTGGCTGGCAAAATTCAAAACTGCGATCGGCTACAATCGAGACTTTCGCCCCCAACAGAAAACTTTGCTGAAACAGTATTACTATGCCCACAACTTGCTGGTGGAATGCCTCAACAGCGATAATTGTCAGGTGACACCGGCCGTCAGACAGAAAATTGAGGATAAAATGTTGTTATTGTCGGTGGATTTGAAGCTGGTTTATATTTAATTTTGATAGCGCGGACGGGCCGGACGCCCATCCCACTAATGGATGGACGGGCAGGATGCCCATCCCACTAATGGATGGACGGGCAGGATGCCCATCCCACTAATGGATGGACGGGCAGGATGCCCATCCCACTAATGGATGGACGGGCAGGATGCCCATCCCACTAACAGCAACAGGGCTTACCCACTCCCACCCCAAAAATCGGGTTTTTTACCGAATCTGCGGGCTGCAACGCATCTTTTGGTGAAAAACCCGGGCTCTCCTCACCGGTGCCTAAGTCATAACAAAGGTAAGATTTAATGGGCAAGTCAAGTTTATTGAGTCATGGCTTCCGAATCCTGTATCCCATAACCGAATTCTATGCAGTTGCAGCGCCAATTTAGCGGACAACTGATTGCGATCGACACCAAAACCGCGATCGCCAGTGGGGGTGAAGGTCGCATCTACCCGATCGCCCAAGACTCGTCCCTTGTAGCAAAAATCTACCACAAACCGACAGACGAAGACGGCGACAAACTCACAGTCATGTTCAGTATGCCGCCGGATGCGCCGATCGCGGAACCCGGGCACGCTTCCATTGCTTGGCCCATCGATTTGCTGCATACTGTCGGCGGGCGAGAAAAAATTGTCGGTTTTGTGATGCCGCGCGTCAACAAAGTGATGCCGGTACACACTTTCTACACTCCCAAAACCAGGCGCGAACAAAAACCGCTATTTAGCTATCTTTACCTCCACCGTACCGCCAGAAATCTCGCCTCGGCTGTAAACGCCCTCCACGTCAGGGGTTACGTCATCGGCGACGTAAACGAGTCGAACATTCTCGTCACGGATACGGCGTTGGTAACGCTGGTAGACACGGATTCGTTTCAAGTCCGCGATCCTTATACGGGTTACGTTTATCGGTGTCCCGTGGGGAAACCCGAGTTTACGCCGCCAGAGTTGCAGGGCCAGACTTTCCGCGATATCGATCGATCTCCAGAGCACGATTTGTTCGGTTTAGCGGTATTAATTTTTCAATTGCTGATGGAAGGTACGCACCCGTTTTCGGGAGTTTATCTCGGTAGCGACGAACCGCCGCCTTTGGAAGCGAGAATTCGATCGGGCCATTTCCCCACAGGTACGAAGCGGATTCCCTACCGCCCGATGCCGGCTGCGCCTCCTTTTGAGATGCTGCATCCGCGGCTGCGGCAGATGTTTATCCGCTGTTTTGAGGAAGGGCACGGCAATCCTTCGGCGCGCCCGGATGCGAAAACTTGGGTGAATGCGATTCGGGAAGCGGAAGATGCTTTGGTAACATGCAGTAAAAATGGTCAACATAAATACGGAAATCATCTGAGTCGCTGCCCTTGGTGCGATCGGGCCAAACTCCTCAAAGGGCGCGATCCGTTTCCTTCGCGGCAAGCAGTCAACAACGGATTGCACTTGCAGCCCGCGAAAACCAAGCGTAAAAAGCCCCAACCGCCGCCCGTCGTGATCCAGCCCGCAGTGCGCCGGCAACAGCCCTCCACGGGGCTGTCGCGCCCTATCGGCCAGTACGCAGTGCCCTTGCTGCCGATGCCGATGTCTCCTCGGAGTCGGACTCCTGCGCCTCAGCTTCCCGTGGGTAAGTTTGAGCGCATTGTTCAGGATGCTGCTTGGGGAGGTGTTTGGGGCAGTTTGTGTTTGGCGGCGATCGGGGGGATTTATTCGGTAATAGCTGAGGGCGGCGGCGCTATTTTGGGGGCGATTTTTGTTGGTACGATTTGGGGCTGTTTTTTTGGGATGATGTGGGGCGTTTTTACTTTGGCGCCGAATCAGATTTGGCGGAAGTGGGGCGGAGTTGTGGTGGGGGCGGCTTGGGGCGCTTTTTTGTTGGCGGCGATCGGCGGTGCGGTGTTTGGGGCGATTAATAGCACTCCGGGAATCGGGGAGAGGATTTTGGCTGGGGCGGGGGTTGGTACTGTCTGGGGCTGTGTTTGGGCGAGTTTTCGGCCTCCTCTGGCGCTGCCGGCGGGGAGGGTGTGGGGCCGGCGGGGAGGGTATTTGGGGGCGGTCTGGGGCTCGTTTGTGGGGACTCTGGCTGGTGTTTTGTTGGGGGCTGGGTTGGTGGTTTGGCAGCAATACGGTGTCCAGATGCGGCCGGTGGATGAGTTTGCGCGTTTGCTGCTGGGTGTGGCGATCGTGGCGGCTGGTGTCGGTTCTGTTGGAGGTGTGGTTTCTGGGGGTTTCTTGGGTTTGTGCGGGTTTTCGCCGAAGTTGCCAATTTCGTTTCAGCCTTCGGGCTTGAAGGGTGGGACTTTGGGGGCGATTTGGGGCAGTTTTTTGGGGACTTTTGCGGGTGCTGTGTTGGGGGCGTTGGTGTCTGCGATGTTTCCGGCTGTTAGCGCTGGGGTGCCGGTGCAGTTGGGGCCTGTGGCGGGGGCGATCGTGGGGGCTGGTTTGGGGGCGATTTGGGGCGTGGTTTCGGGTACTGTTTGGGGGGCTTTGGGTAAGTGGTGATCGGGTTGATGTCTGTTTTTGGGTGGAAAATGCGTCTATGCGTAGGTGTAAAAATCGAGGTGTTAAATTGGGGGGCTATAATGTAGATGCTGTAAGGGTTAGAGGCACTTCAAGCAATAAAATGGGAGACGCAATCGCTGAAATCTATGCGGGACAAGGGTTTGAGGGCTGTCTGAAAAGTTGGGTATTGACAAGTCGAAGGCTGAAATGGTACTTTTGTTTTATGCAGACGCAAATGAACCTTGAAAACCAAATACAGCAAAGCTTCTGGAACGGGCTGTCGGAAAAACCATAAAACCCTATCAGGGATTGAAACGCTGTGGTAAAGTTTTTGGCGCAACCCTAGGGCTGGTCGGAAAAACCATAAAACCCTATCAGGGATTGAAACGTAATCACTAAAGGCAATTCATCTAAAAGAATTAGTCGGAAAAACCATAAAACCCTATCAGGGATTGAAACGGAATAATTCTGAGGACTTTGGTGAAGATGATGATGAGTCGGAAAAACCATAAAACCCTATCAGGGATTGAAACATGCGGCGAAAACGCGCCGAGACTAACCGATGATTCAGTCGGAAAAACCATAAAACCCTATCAGGGATTGAAACAGGAAACTAATATTTCCTGATTCCCCCAACTGGTCGGAAAAACCATAAAACCCTATCAGGGATTGAAACTGCGATCGCCTTTTTTACCCTAAAATCCAGAATCTAAGTCGGAAAAACCATAAAACCCTATCAGGGATTGAAACCGCTTTTTCCTTAGCCAATTCCTTCAGACCGTCTGGTCGGAAAAACCATAAAACCCTATCAGGGATTGAAACCGCAGTTGCCGGGAATTGAAAACTCGGACTTGTGGAACGTCGGAAAAACCATAAAACCCTATCAGGGATTGAAACAGAACAGGTATTGCCGGAATTGACAAACATATTAAGTCGGAAAAACCATAAAACCCTATCAGGGATTGAAACCAGTACCCATCATTCAGGGATGTCGCCACCGATGACGTCGGAAAAACCATAAAACCCTATCAGGGATTGAAACAAGTGAGAATGCCAGTAAAAGCTAACCATCGTCTAAAGTCGGAAAAACCATAAAACCCTATCAGGGATTGAAACAGGTAAAGCTTCTCATCAACAAAATTCTTAGGAGGGTCGGAAAAACCATAAAACCCTATCAGGGATTGAAACACGTTTCGGGCATAGCATCTATCCTCAAATGGGAATTAGTCGGAAAAACCATAAAACCCTATCAGGGATTGAAACGAGGAAAAAGTGGTGGTTGAGCCAGAGGCAAAACTTTAGTCGGAAAAACCATAAAACCCTATCAGGGATTGAAACCTATTCGACTATCGAGTAGGCAATTATGCACAGAGTCGGAAAAACCATAAAACCCTATCAGGGATTGAAACCTGGAGATGTCGCCAGAGGAAGTAACCCGATTGGTGTCGGAAAAACCATAAAACCCTATCAGGGATTGAAACGCGACGGTTTCCTGCTGCTACTACCGCATTAAAGGGTCGGAAAAACCATAAAACCCTATCAGGGATTGAAACGGCAAATGTAATTTTTGCAATCGGTATTGGTAGCCCAATCCAAGGTCGGAAAAACCATAAAACCCTATCAGGGATTGAAACTCACCCGCATTTCCACGTACTTTGTGAGATGGAGGAGTCGGAAAAACCATAAAACCCTATCAGGGATTGAAACAATCTGCATCCAATATTGTCTAGGGCGGCCAAAAACGTCGGAAAAACCATAAAACCCTATCAGGGATTGAAACGCGAATTATGAATGTTAGAGATTTACTTGAAGTTATGTCGGAAAAACCATAAAACCCTATCAGGGATTGAAACCCAACTAGCCGAGGTGCAATCTAAATTAACAGCAATTGAGTCGGAAAAACCATAAAACCCTATCAGGGATTGAAACTAAAATATATGTTGTACTAATCTTATACCTATTGTCGGAAAAACCATAAAACCCTATCAGGGATTGAAACCGCTCTCTGCTTTGTCAATGCCAAGTCCGAGCCGAGGTCGGAAAAACCATAAAACCCTATCAGGGATTGAAACCTGTTGAGAATGCCCGGTGGTGTCGTGTTAGGGTCGGAAAAACCATAAAACCCTATCAGGGATTGAAACCAGAAGTATACAAAAACCAATATTCAGAACCAGGGTCGGAAAAACCATAAAACCCTATCAGGGATTGAAACTGGAGATTATAATGGAATCCTTTTAAAAAGTAGTCGGAAAAACCATAAAACCCTATCAGGGATTGAAACTTAGTAGCAGATAAAATAACACCAGAAACACGCTTACGTCGGAAAAACCATAAAACCCTATCAGGGATTGAAACTCCATAATACTATTATAACCGCATATATGCGGTAATGTCGGAAAAACCATAAAACCCTATCAGGGATTGAAACCTATTCAGCGTACTCTCGATTTGCCGTTTGAAAAAGTCGGAAAAACCATAAAACCCTATCAGGGATTGAAACCCACCCCTCAGTCATTTCTAATAGAGCCTGACGAGTCGGAAAAACCATAAAACCCTATCAGGGATTGAAACATTTTCTATCAGTCTGTCGCGCAGTTTTCAGAGTGTCGGAAAAACCATAAAAGCCTATCAGGGATTGAAACTCATTATCTGATACAAAATAAACTGTATCACCGTGTCGGAAAAACCATAAAACCCTATCAGGGATTGAAACTCTATGGTTTCCCAATTCTTCGCAACCATCATATATTGTCGGAAAAACCATAAAACCCTATCAGGGATTGAAACTTCTAATTGGTTTTCGGCCATTAGTTTAGAAATACCGTCGGAAAAACCATAAAACCCTATCAGGGATTGAAACGCGGTCATTCCGCGAACACCATTTAGGACTTCCCGTCGGAAAAACCATAAAACCCTATCAGGGATTGAAACTTAAGTGAAAATCCTTGCAAAAAAGATGCACAAAAGGTCGGAAAAACCATAAAACCCTATCAGGGATTGAAACGTAAACAGCAATATCCAAAGAAATCTGAAGGATATCTTCGCGAGTCGGAAAAACCATAAAACCCTATCAGGGATTGAAACCTGTAGCCTTAACCAATGGAGCCGCAGTCATACGGTCGGAAAAACCATAAAACCCTATCAGGGATTGAAACACTGATATTTGCGATCGACGCTCTTGGATTAGCGGTCGGAAAAACCATAAAACCCTATCAGGGATTGAAACGACAAGGTAGATATTCAGAAGATAGACTAAGAGAGTCGGAAAAACCATAAAACCCTATCAGGGATTGAAACCTTGCCCTAAATCTTGCTCAATAATAAGTCGGGCTAAGTCGGAAAAACCATAAAACCCTATCAGGGATTGAAACCAATCCCTAACTCATCATATTTTTCCGATAGGTTTTTGTCGGAAAAACCATAAAACCCTATCAGGGATTGAAACTACAGTGCCTATAATGTGTGCGTATTCTTTGTAAAGAGTCGGAAAAACCATAAAACCCTATCAGGGATTGAAACATAATCCGCCAGCGACTCAGGAAAAGTCGGATCAAGTCGGAAAAACCATAAAACCCTATCAGGGATTGAAACTTTGCGTTCGCTGCATCCTGGGCAGCATCGCTAGCGTCGGAAAAACCATAAAACCCTATCAGGGATTGAAACTTCATCTGCAAAGGCTTGGACTAGATTGAAAAAGGTCGGAAAAACCATATTTCCCGATATAAGGCTTGAAACCCTGTATTGGAAGGCTTTCGCCTCGGACAATGTAGCGGGAAAAACCATAAATCCCTATCAGGGATTGAAACAAAGTCCAAGCGCGCTGCAATAAACCTAAATCCCTATCAAAGATTGAAACTAAATCGGGTATGATATCATTTGCGGTTGCACTCAGACATGACTGTTGACTGTGACTCGAAAAACTGAAAATTACGCTGATATTTGTTGGCAGCTTGACTCGACTTTACCAGGACGGACTATGAAGCGCGGATTTGATATGATTCCCGCGCACCCGAAATTGAGATGAAGCAGCAAAATACAAATTAAGCCACAATAAACCTAAATCCCATCTTCACTTGAGATGACAATGACAATTCGGCTTTTCAATCAAAGACTCAACCAAAGCATTCAAAGCAACCGCCGCCAACAACCCGCCGCCAAAAGTTCCCAGAGTCGTAATATAAGCAACGCCCGATCGCACTAACCGCCGTTTCGCCACCGGAGAATGACTAAAACCGATCGGCATACCAATTACCAAAGCCGGTTGCAGTTGCCCGCTCTCGATCGCCTCGCAAACCGCCATCAGCACAGACGGCGCATATCCTATCACCAATATACATCCTTTTTCCAGTTTCAACAACTTATCAAACCACTCACGCTGCTGCCAGAATTCCTGTTCCGCTTCCGCCGCAGCATTGATGTGCGGGTCATCAATTAAAGTTTCAATACTTGTTCCCAAATGCGCCAATCTTGTCCCATCCAAAGCCGCAAAAACAGGCGGCACATCAGCCACAATTTGACACTGAATTTTCAAAGCTTCCCGCGCCGATTGAATCGCCGTTTCGCTCAACTTCACAAACGGCAGCAGCGAACAATCTCCGCAAGCTAACACCAGTTTAGAAAGCAAGTCTACCTCAATTTCCGAGCGATCGGCCAAATCCGGCAACAAATGCTGCAACGACTCCCCAAAATCCTCCGGGTGAGTGTGCGCCCCCGCATCCCAACCCTCCCAAAGTTGTTCCAACTCATCCAACCCCCCCTCAGTTTCCGCCTGCAACAGCCTTAATTGCGCCAATGCGTCCGCTTGCACAGCTTGACAGGAAATATCCCGCCCCAGCAATCCTTCCAGCGCCGAAGCCGTTTCTCGGAGGCGAACAATTTGCTGAATAACCGACAGATATTGCCGTTGCAGAGTCGCCATCAGCGCGTCTGGCGAAGCATCCGCGTCTGTTTCTAACAGTTTGCGGATGTGAGACAGTTGAAAGCCTTGCTGCTTGAGTGCGACTATTCTTTGGAGTCTTTGCACATCGCTGCGGGTATACAATCTATAGTTAGAGGTCGATCGTACGGCCGGAGATAGCAGCCCCAATGCGTGATAATGCCGCACCATCCGAGGGGTAATTGTGCCTTTTACCGCTTCTGTAAGTTGTTTGATTGTCAGGTATTCTTGCATGGGATTTTTAGATTTGGGAATTGTATATTTGGTTCTCGAATTCACCCCGAGTCCTAGGAGTGAATCAATTCCCCGTCTCATAGCAGAAGTCGGTTAAAACTCACATTTTGCACCAATATCAATTACTTGTTTAGGAACAGGCAAGATGCCTGTTCCACAAGAGATCAATTTTATTGTGGAACAGGCATCTTGCCTGTTCTTGAGAATGGTGCAACATCTCAGTTAAAACCGACTAAAACATTAAATTCAATTCTCAGCTATCTTCAGTCCTCTTTCAGAGGACTTGCGCTATGAGACAGGGAATTCATTCCCTGTCGGACTGTCGGACTCAACTATTCTTATTGCATTGGATTTTGGGAATTTTGGGATTGTATATTGGCTTCTCGAATTCACCCAGAGTCCTAGGAGTGAATCAATTCCCCGCCTCATAGCAGAAGTCGGTTAAAACCGACTGAAAGATTAAATTCAATTCTCAGCTATCTTCAGTCCTCTTTCAGAGGACTTGCGCTATGAGACAGGGAATTCATTCCCTGTCGGACTGTCGGACTCTGGGACTCAACCAAGGGCGAGTAGATGCTGGATTTATTTTGGTTTCACTCTTGACATTGACATTAATGTCAAGGTTTAGGGTAAAGGAGTCATTCTACCAAATCAAATTTCCCCCATGACTCCCAATTCCCTCCCCATTTCTCGCCTCTGGCGCCTCGCCGAAGAACATCCAGATGCTGTGACTGCCGCCCTGTGCGGAATTCTAGTAATCTTGGGTTCGCTAGCCCTGCAATTCGGCTGGCTGGGTGTAGCCGTGTTAATCTTACCCGCAGCTTATGTTATCGGCGGCTATTCCAGCACCCGCGAAGGCTTAACTACGCTTTTTCAAGAAGGCGAATTAGATGTAGATTTGTTAATGATTGTCGCTGCTTTGGGCGCGGCCGGTTTGGGGCTGTGGCGGCAAGAATATCATTTAATTGTTGACGGTGCGGTGTTGATTTTAATCTTTGCAATTAGCGGCGCGCTTGAAGGTTATGCTATGCAGCGGACTGAACGCAGCATCCGCAGTTTGATGAGTTTGACTGCTGATACTGCTAGGGTGGTAATGTACGGCGGGGAACGGTTCGTTGCGATCGACAAATTGGAAATTGGCGATTACATTTTAGTCAAGCCCGGAGAAATCATCCCCACAGATGCGATAATTATTGAAGGCTACAGCGCGATCGATCAAGCCTCGATTACCGGCGAGTCGATGCCAGTGGAAAAAACCAGGGGCGATGAAGTCTATGCAGGTACAATTAACGGTGTCGGCGCGCTGAAACTCGAAGTGCATAAAACTCCAGAAAGCAGCTTGATTCAGCGAGTGATTCGGCTGGTTCAAGAAGCGCAAACAGCAGCGCCGCCTTCTCAAATGTTTGTGGAAAAATTCGAGCGCGGTTATGCCAAATTAATTGTCGGTTTAGGCTTGCTGCTGGCAACTTTGCCGTCCTTTGTTTTGGGCTGGAATTGGGAAGAGACAATCTATCGGGCGCTGATTTTCCTAGTAGTCGCCTCCCCCTGCGCGCTGATGGCTTCGATTATGCCGGCGCTGCTTTCTGGAATTGCTAACGGGGCGAGACAGGGGATTTTGTTTAAAAGTGGCGCGCAATTAGAGATGATTGGCAAAGTCAGGGCGATCGCCTTTGACAAAACCGGAACTCTCACCACGGGAAAACCTGAAGTTATCCAAATTGTACCAGCAGCCGGATATACTGAAACAGAAGTTCTGCAATTGGCTGCTGCCCTCGAAGCTCATTCCGAACACGCGATCGCCTCTTCAATAGTCAGCGCCGCCCAGCAGCAACAGTTACCATTGTCAACCGCTACCGACGTACAAGCAAAAATCGGTCAAGGAATTGTCGGCAAAGTCAACTATCAAATCATTGCCATTGGTAAAGCCGAATTTGTCGAAGCAACTTCCGAATTGACTCAAATCAGCCAGCAGTTGCAAGCAGAGGGTAAAACCGTTGTTTGGGTGGCAAAGAACGATCGGCTTTTGGGAATCATTGCAGTAGCTGATACCATCCGCCCCGAAGCAGCAGCAACGGTAAAACGCTTGCAAAAGTTAGGCGTAGAACATATAATTATGCTAACCGGCGACAACGAGCAAACAGCTCAACACATCGCCCGTCAATTAGGCATCAAAGAAGTGTACGCCGAACTTTTGCCAGAAGACAAAGTGCAGGCAATTAAACAACTGCAAACCCAGTATCAAACTGTAGCCATGGTAGGAGACGGCATCAACGACGCCCCCGCCCTCGCTCAAGCTTCCGTAGGCATTGCGATGGGGATTTCCGGCAGCGATGTTGCTTTAGAAACTGCTGATATCGTATTAATGGCAGATAAGTTAGAGCAACTAGCTAAAGCAATTAGTTTAGGCCGCCGCGCTCAAAATGTTGTCAAACAAAACATTGTTTTTGCACTCAGTTGCATTGTCCTGTTATTGGCGGCTAATTTTTTCGGAAATATCACCATGCCTTTCGGCGTCATCGGTCACGAAGGCTCTACAGTAATAGTAACCTTAAGCGGTTTGCGCCTCCTGAGAAATTAGACACCAAAAACCGCTAAAATCGAGGCAGAGCCTCTAGAAATGCGTTCTCAGGCAGAGCCTGGGAACGAGAGTCTTATCTGCGTTCATCTGCGTTAATCTGCCTTCATCTGCGGTTAAAAAATAAAAATATTAAGAAAAACTACAATTTGTGTTTGCGTCACTCAAAATACGCTAGCGTCAAAAGTATAGAATCATACCAAAACCTGAAATTGCTCGAAACTGCAATAAAAATCAACCTAGAAAAAGTCTAGAAAATGGTATAGAACAGATTGCACCAAGAGCAATGGAAACAAGTTTTCTGTTGGAGGCTATTATGAACGAAAAAGTCCTTGGGGCCACGCGGAACGTTGCAATTGTTGGCCCTTATTTAAGCGGTAAAACCGCACTGCTCGAAAGTTTGCTATCGGTGACAGGGACAATTACCCGCAAAGGAAATGTCAAAGATGGCAACACAATAGGTGATAGTTCGCCGGAAGCACGCGATCGCCAAATGAGCGTAGAAGTAAACGCCGCCACCGCTGAATATGAAGGCGTCCGCTTCACATTTCTCGACTGTCCGGGCTCGGTAGAATTTGCCCAAGAAACTTACAATGCGCTGATTGGTGTGGATGCGGCGATAATTGTTTGCGAACCCGTTGCCGATCGCACTTTAACCCTCGCACCCCTGTTTAAATTCCTCGACGATTGGGAAATTCCCCACCTAGTTTTCATCAACAAGATCGATCGGGCTTGCACAGACGAAACTACTTGCGGCAGCAACTTCACCGAGGTGATCGACGCGCTCAAATCCGTTTCCAGCAGACCGATCGTACCTCACCAATATCCGATCGGCAAAAACGAACAAATCATCGGTTTTATCGACTTAGTAACCGAACAAGCTTACCACTACCATCCGGGCGCCGCCGCAGATCCCGTCCCGCTTCCAGAACACCTCAAAGCACAAGAAAGCGCAGCGCGGCAGCAAATGCTCGAAGAATTGGCGAATTTTGACGACCATTTACTCGAAGAATTGCTCGAAGAAATCAATCCCGACGCCGAAGAAATTACCCGCGATTTAAAGATGGAATTAGGCGCAGATTTAATTGTGCCAGTATTCATCGGCATCGCCGAACAAGATTTCGGCGTGCGGCCTCTGCTGGAAGCTTTGCTGAGGGAAGCGCCGACACCCGAAACTACAGCCGATCGCCGCGGCATTATACAAAGTGAAAACAAAGTTCTGGCTCAAATCCTCAAAACCTATTACACGCCGCAGGGAGGCAAACTATCGTTAGTGAGAATGTGGCGGGGGACGCTGGCAGACGGAGCAATTCTGAACGGCGTTCGAGTTAACGGTTTGTACCGCTTGACCGGCCAGCAAACGCAAAGTTTGCAATCCGTCAGCGCCGGGGAAATTGTGGCTTTGGGAAGGCTAGAAGGCGTGAAAACAGGCGATACGCTGGCGCTAGACCGATCGTCCGAATTGCCAAAAGCCGACATCATCCCGCCTGTCTACGCACTGGCGATCGTCCCGGAAAAGCGCAACGATGAAGTTAAGCTGAGCTCCGCTTTAGCTAAATTGCTAGAAGAAGACCCATCTTTAGTCTGGGAACAGCACGGCGACACTCACGAAATTATACTTTGGGGTCAAGGCGAAATCCACCTGAAAGTAGCCTTAGACAGGTTGCGCCGCAAGTATAACTTGCCGATGGTAACTCACTTACCGCAAGTGCCGTACAAAGAAACCATCCGCAAACCAGCATCTTCCATCCACGGGCGCTACAAACACCAAAGCGGCGGACACGGACAGTTTGGCGACGTGTACCTCGACCTTCAACCGCAGCCTCGGGGAGAAGGTTTCACCTTTAGCGACAAAATAGTCGGCGGCGTCGTCCCCAAACAGTACATTCCCGGCGTGGAAGTGGGAGTGCGCGAGTATTTGGACCGCGGCCCCCTGGGTTTCCCGGTGGTAGACGTAGCGGTGACGCTGACGAACGGTTCCTACCATTCTGTGGACAGTTCCGAACAAGCTTTCAAGCAAGCGGCGCGTTTGGCGATGCAGGAGGGAATGGCCAAGTGCGAACCGGCATTGCTGGAGCCGATCGCCAAAGTTGAAATTTGCGCTCCGAACGAGTGTACATCAAAGGTGTTGCAGTTGGTCAGCGGACACCGCGGCCAAATTCTCGGCTACGAAGGTAAAAAAGACTGGAAGGGATGGGATGCAGTTTCTGCTTATTTGCCGATCGCAGAAATGCAGAATTTGATCGTAGAATTGCGATCGCAGACAATGGGAGTTGGATTTTTTAATTGGGAGTTCGATCGATTGCAAGAAGTGCCGGAACCTTTAGCTAAGCGGGTTTTGCTAACAACTGGCGGCAATGGAAACGGTAACGGTAAAAGTTAGGTAATAGTCTTAAAAAACCCGGTTTCTTCAATAAACCGGGTTTTTGCAGGAGTTGCCATTAAAGTTTATTGGGCTCACTTCCCATTTGTCGGATTATTGAGTTAACTTACTTAACGCTGAAATAATATTCTCAGCTAGCATTAACGCAGTTCTCGCTTCTCTTTGTAAGTTAAACATAGTATCTTGATAATCAGCTTTATTCCTAAGTTCTCTCAATCTGCTTAAATTTTCACCAATTTTGACCATATTTTTCATTTGAGTTGGGTGGTATATAAATTCTTTTGCTACATATTGATGTTCGTTGATATCGCGATTATCACGAAAAAGTCTTGGGTCTTTTTCAATGTCGCGCAAGTAATTTCGCGCTAGGCAAAAGGTCGAATAGTATGCTCTACTTATCGCCGAGCGCAACTTGGCTTCCCTGTTATCTGAACTGTCACTATTCGTGGCAGCTAACTCTTGAGCTAAATTCAAATATTCAGACCAATCAAATCTCATTTGACTCCCATTCAATGCTAATATGTAAATCATTTTTTGGGGCAGCTATTTTAGCTTCGAGCCACCAACTATCATCAAGGATGTTTAACTTTGCAAAAGCTTCCTCGACTTCGAGTTTAGTGTAGATAGCAATCCACAGCGATCGCCAGTTGGCAATTTCTGGATCTGTTTTCACTTCCAAGCCTAATCTTTCCGTAGGAAATAGCGATCGAATGCGATCGTAACCTTCCAGAATCAAAGGTGCGATCGCTTCTTGTTCGATGATGATTTGAAAAGTTTCTAGGGGGTTTTCAACCGCGTACAGGCTTTTGATTTTATTAAAAGATGCAAGTAAATTGTCAAAGGCTTTAGCTATTTCAGAGGGATTTTCCATTTCTTCAGGCGGCTGAGGAAAGGAAGGGCTTAAATTTGCAGCATCCGTGCTGTAAATGCTGTCACTTGTCGGCTGGTAGCGTTTGTCTTTTGATTTTGCTTCGTACTGATCTTGTAAGTCGAGGCGTTCTGTTCTGTAAATTTCGTTCAGAGTGTTGTTTTGTTGTGCTAATTTTTCTAAAGCCAATATCTCAAGACTTATATTCTCTTCCAACTCGCCAAGCTGGACAGATGAATCTAGTTTAGCTAAAGCAGCGCCAAGGGCTTGCAGCCTAATAATATCTGTTTCTTTCATAAGAGTCGATGGTTTGGAAGTTAGGGATTAACTTTACCAGTAATCGTGAAACCTGCCCAGTGGTAGAGATCGGCATAAGGAGGTTTGTCAGATCCCATTTTAGCATCACGTCTGCGGATTCGGTCAGCTTGGTCTCTCAAATCTTGACTGCAACCGGAATTGTCTTTCATTATTTCAGACAATTCGAGATACCAGTTGGATAGTTCGCTGTAAGTAATAGTTCGGAGCCATTTTTGCGCTTCTTTGAGGGCTAGTGCCGGATGCAACTTATTTTGGCAACGCTGTTCGTTAAGAATTTCATAGAATCGAATCATCATTAAAGCGGTAGATATCTCATCAGCTATCCAGAGGGTGCTGAGGGCGTAAACAGCACCCGCAGCTAAAAAGCTGCTGGCTAAACCGACAAATTCATCTATCAGTTCTTCTTTTCCTGTTATGCCGGTTTCGCAAGCGGAAAGGCAGACTAGATAATAGCTTTGCAAATCGAATTTGGCAATTTCTTCGGAAGTTAGAGGCTGTTTGTTTTTCAGGATTAGCGCTGACTGAGATGGCTGTTTTGTGTTGTGGTAGGCGTGACCTGTAAAATGGAATATGTCAGCAGCTTGTTGCAGAGCTTCTTTAAGATTGTCTGTGGTAGCTTGTGAACTGGGGATGGTATTGCAGTTAAGGTGAAAATTCGCGATCGCCGAGGCTTCTATTTCAGCAAAAAGTAATGGATCGGGGCTTTCTACCAACAGCAGAGACATTGAAGGTGAGGGTTTTCTGTCTAATCTGTCTATCCCAGCTTGGATGCTGGGCAGATAAGTGATAGTGAAAAGATTATCGGAGAATAAAAAGTGCAGTGGCAGCAGGTGCAAGTCGCGGTGGGGAATTAAGATTAAGTGTTGGATATTGGTGAGGTGCGTACAAATTTCGGGAATTTTGAGGATGTCAGCCAGTTTTTGCAATTGCGCTGTCATTGACTCGCGCCAGGGATGGGATTCTTTGCTTTGCTGTTTGCTGGTAGTTTTGCCGTAATTTTGATAGTTGGTTTTCCAGTTTTTCAGCCATTTTTCTAAACTCTGACTGTTGTTCTTTGGGAATAAGTCGCACAGAGGTGTGGAAATAACTTCAAACTTGTCTGGAGTAATGATAAAAGCCGTCAGGGAAACTGGGCTGAGATGCCAGTAAATTATTGCGGTTTCGGTGTTGTTTGCCAGTAAGTCTCGGATTTGCGGATAAGTCGGGCTTTCGGTGCGGTTTGGCGAAGCTGCGCGCATCCATTGCAGGCAAAAGTTTTTCCTAGCTTCGGCTTTTTCCAGTGCATTTACCTTGTCGCCAGACTCGACGAGGGTATCGACTTCTAACTGGTAAAGTCCGGCAAATTTGCGCTTGAGTCGCAATTTTATTTCGGGGTGAGTTTCATCGTCTAAAATTAATTTTTCTAGGACGGTAGTAGCTTCGGTAAGGTACTGGCTGGTTTGGGTATCTCCCAAGCTGCGGCAGACGGTAATTAAGCCTTGCATTACTTCTAAATAAGCTTCTGGGATGAGGGGTGATTTCAAGAATTCGCGGGCTTGTTCGTAGCTGGCTTTGGCTTTGTGGAAAGATTCAAAATATGTGAATGTTTGTTTGCCGTGTTGGTAGTGTGCTTTGCCTTTGGCCTGGTGCAAATTGCCACAAGCGAGGCGATAGTTGTGGTTGCTGGGCTGATATTTCTGCAAGCCTTCATCCCAGTTTTGAATAGCTTCACTGTAGCGCCCGGATCTGAGAAATGCGAAACCTCGATTGCCCCAAGCCATCCAGTCTTGATCGCCTGTAAATTCTAAGGCTTTATCGAAGGCGGCGATCGCCTCACTGTTGCGCCCCAAATCTTTTAGGGTAAAGCCCAGCCCGTTCCAGGCATTGCAGTATGTGGGGTCAATTTCTAAGGCTTGCTTGTAGGCTGCGAGCGCCCTTCCTAAATCTCCTGCATAATAGCGATATTTTCCTTGATTAAATAACTCTTCTGTCTCTTGAGTGACTTCTCTTTCTATAGATTCTGCTTCCGAATTTGCATCATATTCATTAGCATCCGATAAACTATCTGTAGGATAAACACTCGAACTATTTTTTTCCCACAATCGAGGAACAATATCTTCATCTATAACCAATGAATCATCGGTGGGAGTCGGAGTCAAACTCTCCCCAGACAACAATTGCCTGCCGATATTGCCAGCAACCTCACTCAGTTTGCCGCAATTCCTCTCACCCAGCCGCACCATTCGCCCACCCAATTCTAAATTCGTTTCCGGGGATACCAGCAACCTTTCTCCAAATTCTTGCAGCCAGTTTTCCCACTCAGCATCTTTGATTTTGCTGCCGATTAAAAAGCCTTTAATATCACCCCGACTCCAGCCTTGTTCAACCCCATCTAACAGTGCCATGAATTTCTGTTCGCATTCCCCAAAAGTCCGAATCGGAGTTGGCTTTGGCGGTGGGGGTGCTGGTTGTTTGCGGAAGCGCCGCTGAAGAAGCCGCCACAGGTTGAGGATGCGTTGCCAAATTTGTCGGAGCATTGGCTGGGTTGGTGATGTGTTATATCGGTTGACTGTTGACTGTTGACTGTTGACTTGAATTTATCAGGAGGATGCTAGCTGAATTGATATTATTCGAGATTGTAGCAGAGATTCGGCGGTTGAACTCGCCGAATCATCTATTACAATTGATTGGGGTCGATTCCCATTTCTCGGAGTCTTAATTCTAAAGCTTGCGATCGCGATCGTTCTTGTTCCAGCAAAGTTTGTGCCTCAGTGGCACGTTCCTCTGCTTCCTGTGCCCGTGCTTCCGCCTGCTGTCGCAGTTGAGCGAGTTCCACAAAACTCACAAACGGTTCTCCCGACGGCCCGAACATTTCGAGTCCAGTTTCAGACAATCCAAAGCGCACCCCCAGTCTGGGACTAATCCAACCGTCTATTTGTTCGATCGCCTCTAACTCTTCCTCAACCCGCTGCCATCCTGTCAATTCTAATGTTTGCGGGTCGTACAAATAGTATTCTTCCACACCGTAACGTTCGTAAAATTTGAACTTTTGAATCATTGGAGCGGGTCGATTTCCCGGCGACCAAATTTCAAACACAACTTGTGGCCCAATATTATCTTCATTCCACTGTTGATAGGAACCACGATAACCTTTTGGTCTACCAAAAACTACCATCACATCCTGGGGGGGTGACAAAGAGGCCTACGAGATAGACCGAATCAGGGTTGCAGCCCGCATACCTTGTTGATAAAAGCGACGTTTATTTGGAGTTAACTTTATTAACTGTTCCACCACATCAGAATATTGTTCGAGATAATTAACCCACTTTTCTCCATCTAAGCCAACACC
>JACJNV010000029.1 GCA_014695175.1 Microcoleus sp. FACHB-DQ6
GAGTCGCTAACTCTGAATACACCATGCACTTTTAAATTTCAGATATTAGACTTTAAATTTCTCGTTGATTGTCGCCTACTTTCGACAATTTCGCGCTTCCCACCAACATCATCATAACCTACGCCGAAACCCGGTTTCTTAACATAATTGCGTCATTTAAGCAAGATACTTGAAGAAAGCGGGTTTCTTAAACGAAACTTCCCGCGCGTGTTCTTAAAGTTCCAAGTAAAGCCCCCATGAGTTGGGCGAAATGCTGGCTCGACTAGAGACAAACTCTTATACGCCTTCACTGTTTCTCTCTCATATAACACAGAAGCTGAGGCCGGGGTGCGAATGACATAAATTCCCTCTAAATTCGCTTCTGCTTGAATTTTCTGGTTGCTTCGTTCGTAGAAGAAGCTGTTGTCAGTAATCTCGATATCAAAATGCTTTGCTACCTGGTAGCGATCGATGACCTTTCTCACTCTCACCCTAATTTTTTCGGCTCCAACAAGTGGACGAAGTGAGCGGCTTGTCCCAATAATAATTTTATCTAACTCTTTCTCAGTTGCTTGTAGCAAGCCTTCTCTCGTGGCGGCTCGTTCTGCGGCTAAAACAGGATTGCGACAGGCGAGTAACCTCTCTCCTGGATAATCCGGGGATTGAATGGCAGCTAAATCCCTGTGGTCAAATAGCGATAGTTGTATCGCCTATTGTTCTAGCAATTCTCGGATTTGTGGCGCTCTTAATGCTGTAATCCAATCCTTACCTTTTATCCCTTTTAACTATTCTTCAATTCGCGCGGAGGTAAGTACACCCCGATCGCCGACTAACACTACACCTTGAATGCCAAACCGATGGCGGACTTTTTCCAGCACAGGAGTTAAGGTTTTAGCATCATTAACGTTGCCTTCAAATACTTCGGCCGCGATGGGACATCCGGCGGCATTACAGAGTAACCCAAAAATGATTTGTAATTTCCCTTTCTTCTTGTCCCGGGAATAGCCGTATTGGGCGAGGGGACAGGTTGTTCCCTCAAACAGGGGTGGAAGTCACATCTCCTGAGAATTAAGCTGCCGAATTGTAGATGTTTGGCGACTAAAGCTTGTTCGATTTCCTGTTGTCGTTTTCCCAGCCAATCCATTGCTTCAGAAAGCTTATCAGCATCCGCGTTTTGGGTTCCTAAGATTTCTGAAAGAGTGCTGCTGACTGTATCTGTAGATAGTCCGCGTGCGGTGGCTAATTTGGAAGCGGGGTCGATAATTCTCGCCACTATCATCGCGGTGACTAAATCTCGTTGGCGGCTTGATCCAGTGCCAATGAGTGATTCAAATCCGAGATTTTTGAGTGTTCCTAAGATGGCAGCGACGTGAGCGTGGGGTAGGGAACTTTGAATTTCAAAGGCTGTTTCTCAACTGGAGATAGCCGTGCCGCCTTTGAGTAAAACTCGCAGTTTTTCAATGGCATCATCGGGCAATTTGGAGAGGTTAGCTAGCGTGCGCTTGCGTACTTTTTTATCCTTTCGATAGGACTGACGTAAGAGGACGGCGGGTGGGGAATTGCGGTTGGGAACTCGTTCGATGTCCATGACTAAAATTGTCTCATGCTTTCGGGCAAAACAATCTCCAGAAAACCTAGAATTACATGGCTGGGATCGCGGCGCTCTCAAAGGGGGAAAACCTATAGCTAGTACGATCTCGCTCTCGACGAGAATACGCCGCAGGGGGTAAGTTGCGATTAATTAGAACAGTCTCAAACTCGATCGGTACATTATTACACGGCGAGTTTCTTATGGCCTTCAGAGTCTGCTTGTCCTGAGAGTTTGCAGCCGCGTAGCGCCAGGGAAAAAACCAGCTATAGCAGATGTTGAAGGCTTTAGTTGCCTACCAGAGAAATAAAATAAAATTGGGGGCAATAGTTTCAGCGATTAAGAATGTTCTCACCATCAGGGCGGTTGCTATACCTGAAAATCCAGGTAACAGAAAATGCGATCGACGGCTGACGCACCCTATAAACTAGGCTATAGCAATCGGGGCAACCACAAAGTATTTGCAGGCTGCTACCGGCCAAACTAAATATTTGTTAACAAACCTTATTTTTGCCTTTCTAACGCGCTATTGTCGAAACAAAGCTGGTGTATTTGGACTGCGCGTTAATTTTTAGCCTAAAAATAAATATGCTCTCGATTTCAGGCGTTGCGGCCCAGACACTTCTCTATGAAAGCGTCAACTCTTTGGTTTACCGAGCGATTCGGGAAGCAGATAAAGGGCCGATTATCCTCAAACTTCTCAAAGAAAGCTACCCCACGCCTCAAGAATTGGTGCGCTACCGCACCGAATACCGCATCACCCAAGAGTTGAAAGGGGCGGGAGTCGTGCGAGTCTATGACTTGCAAAAATATCAAAACAGCCTCGTGATGTTTATGGAGGACTTTGGCGGCGAATCCTTGACAATTTGGATGCAGCAGCGAAAGTTTACTCTGGAGGAATTTTTACAAATTGCGATCGCCACAACTGAAATTTTAGGGCAAATTCACAGCGCCAACATCATCCACAAAGATATTAACCCTTCTAATTTAGTATTCAATCCGGCGACGGGGCAGCTCAAAATTATCGACTTTGGTATTTCTACTCAGTTAACGCGAGAAACGCCAACCCTGAAAAACCCCAACATTTTAGAAGGAACCTTAGCCTATATTTCACCCGAACAAACGGGCAGAATGAATCGCACTCTCGATTATCGAGCTGATTTTTACTCGCTCGGCGTTACATTTTACGAATTGCTGACAGAAAAACTGCCTTTTGATACAGAAGACGCTTTAGAGCTAGTTCACTGCCACATTGCCAGACAGCCAGTTCCCCCGCACCAAATCAAGCCAGAAATTCCCCTAATTGTCTCCCAAATTGTCAGCAAGCTGATGGCAAAAAATGCGGAAAACCGCTATCAAACGGCAGGGGGGCTAAAGCACGATTTAGAAACTTGTCTGGTTCAATTACAAGCAACGGGTAACATTGAGGAGTTTGCCTTGGCAACGCGGGATATTACAGACCGTTTCCTGATTCCCGAAAAGCTTTACGGCAGGCAAACTGAAGTTTCTAATCTATTAGCTGCCTTTGAACGAGTTAGTACGGGTAGCGCCGAAATGATGTTGGTAGCTGGCTTCTCTGGGATTGGGAAAACCGCCGTAGTAAACGAAGTCCACAAGCCGATCGCCAGACAGCGTGGCTATTTTATTAAAGGCAAATACGACCAATTTGGGCGCAATATTCCCTTCAGTGCATTTGTGCAAGCATTTCGGGAATTGATGGGGCAATTATTATCAGAAAGTGACGCTCCGTTACAAACATGGAAAACCCTGATTTTGACAGCAGTGGGCGATAGCGGGCAAGTGCTGATTGAGGTAATTCCTGAGTTAGAACGCATCATTGGCGCTCAACCGGCTGCACTAGAACTGTCAGGGAGTGCCGCACAAAATCGCTTCAATCTGCTGATGCAGAAATTTGTGCAAGTATTTACTAAGGCCGAACATCCCTTAGTGATGTTTTTGGACGATTTGCAATGGGCGGATTCGGCATCTTTGAAGTTATTACAACTGTTGATGGAGGATAGGGGGCATCTGTTAGTGTTAGGTGCTTATCGGGATAATGAGGTGTCACCTACTCATCCGTTTATGTTGACGCTCGATGAGATTGTGAAGTCTGGGGCAGTGGTGAATACTATTACGCTGCAACCGTTGACTTTAGGCGATCTGAATCAGTTGGTAGCAGATACGCTGATTTGTAATTTATCTTTAGCTCAACCTTTGACAGAATTGGTTTATCAAAAAACTAAAGGTAATCCGTTTTTCTCAACTCAATTTCTAAAGGCGTTGCATGAAGATGACCAAATTACTTTTGACGCTCATGTACGGTATTGGCAGTGCGATATTGCTCAAGCTAGACTTACCCATGCCTCGGATGTGGTGGAGTTTATGGCGGCACAATTGCAGAAGTTGCCTGCTGAAGCTCAGAATGTTCTCAAGTTGGCAGCTTGCATTGGGGCGCAATTCGATTTAGATATGTTGGCAGTAGTCAGCGAAGAATCACCAGAAAAAACGGCATCAGCACTCTGGAGAGCTTTGCAAGAAGGACTTATTTTACTAATTACAGAAGGGTATAACTTCATTCAAACAGATGCTCAATCCCCGAATGACTCTGTTGCTAACCCAACTTATAAGTTTCTGCACGATCGCGTCCAGCAAGCAGCTTATTCCCTAATTCCCGATCGCCAGAAACAAGCTACTCATCTGAAAATCGGACAGTTACTTCTACAAAATCTATCAGAGAGTCAAATAGAGGAAAACCTGTTTGATATTGTCGGGCATTTAAATATAGGAAATGAGTTGCTTGCCCAACCAAGCGATCGCGAAGCCTTAGCACAACTTAACTTAAAAGCCGGACAGAAAGCCAGAAGCTCTACTGCCTACGCTGCGGCAAATATCTATCTGCAAACTGGAATTGAACTGTTAACAGCCAACTGCTGGCAAACTCAATATGAATTAACCCTAAATCTTTATGTTGCTGCTGCCGAAGCCGCCTATTTGAATGCTGATATTGAAGGCATGGAACACATGGCAGCCTTGGTGTTGCAAGAAGCTAAGACGATTTTAGA
Source organism: Microcoleus sp. FACHB-DQ6 (assembly GCA_014695175.1). GTDB lineage: Bacteria > Cyanobacteriota > Cyanobacteriia > Cyanobacteriales > Microcoleaceae > Microcoleus. The sequence goes on from JACJNV010000029.1 coordinate 4,630, forward strand.
CAAGGTTAAAATTTACGAAATTCAAATCGCTACTCACGCAGCCCAAAGTCAGATGTTGGAAGCGATCGCAGTGGGTAGAGATGTCTTGGGGCAATTAGGGGTGGAACTCCCCATCACACCTGACGAAACCAAGATTAGCCAAGCGCTACAAACCCTCAATAGTCAACTTCAGGGAAGAAGGGTTGAGGAATTGATCGATCTGCCAGTAATGACTAATCTCCAAACTCAGGCAGCTATGCAACTGTCTGGTATGTTATTTGCACCCATTTTTATTGGAATGCCAGGTTTGCTGCCTCTACTTAGCTCTATGATGGTGGGTTTATCGCTCCAATTTGGGAATGCCCCCGCATCACCGGTGGGGTATGCGATTCACGGTATGGTGCTGTGTGCCTTTTTACGAGAGGCGAAAACGGGCTATGACTTTGGTAAATTGGCACTCTCATTGCTGGAGCAGTTCAATGTGCGGGAATTCAAACCCATAATTCTCCTAATGTTTGGGAGCTTTATTCAGCATCGCAAAGAATCTCTTAGAGCAACGATCGTAACGACGAAAGATGGCTTTACCGCTGGCATGGAAACTGGCGAGTTTCTATACGCTGGCTACAACATAATTAATTACTTTTTTGCCAAATTTTTTGGTGGGGTAGAACTAGACACTTGGGAAACCGAAATAGCAGGTTACAGCGGTATCTTGGCTCAGGCGAAGCAATATTCTGTTCAGGCTTTTGTGGATACGACGCAGCAGACAGCGAAGAACTTGAGGGAATCTCGTATTCTGTCAGATTGTTTGAGTGGCTCGGCATATGATGAAACGGTGATGATTCCTAAGCACCATCAGAATAATGAACTCACGGCGATTTCTAATACCTATATCTACAAACTACTACTTGCCTACTTAGGGGGGAATTACACGACTGCCCTAGACTACATTGCCCAAGCCAAACAGTATTTGATGGCAGTATCGGGAACGGTTCTTGTTCCCATTTTTCATTTTTATGCCGCTCTGACGCACCTGGCAATTTTTCTTACACAGTCAGCAAGTGAGCAAGCTGAAATTCTTGTTCTGGTGGAAACTCATCAAACCACTTTGCACCAATGGGCGCAAAATGCTCCCATGAATTATCTGCATAAATGGTATTTAGTTGAGGCAGAACGCTATCGAGTTTTGGGCAATAATAAAGCCGAAGCGATCGAAATGTACGATCGCGCCATTTCTGGAGCCAAAGAAAATAAATGGGAGCATCCCGATTTTGCAAATAGACTGCCTGCAGCTAAAATAAAGAGAATAGATCAGGGGAAAAAAATGAGCATAACTCCCGAAGAACAATTACGGTTATCAGCCTGTATTGACGAGATAGCGCAAATCCTCTACAGGAATACAGATTCAGCAGAAATAGCGACCTTAGAAGGTCTTGAG
>JACJNV010000290.1 GCA_014695175.1 Microcoleus sp. FACHB-DQ6
GCTCGGTAAATGCTTATTACCACAAAGTTTACTTTTTGTCAATGGTTTTTTACAAAAAGCTGAAAAAATATGGGAAGCTTATGCCGGAAAAACAGAATTCGACGGTGAGGGCTTTTGGTCTGAACCTAACGAGCAATTACTGGTAAATTCCATAAATCAGGAAACAGGCAAAATTGTACAGGCGACTGTTCGACGACTTTACCGCCAGCAAGTGCAAGAAAAGTTGCGAACAATCAAACTGCAAGACGGTAGCAGCATCACAATTACCCGCCGCCACAAATTGTTAGGACGCGATGGCTGGACAAATGACCTCAAGGTTGGAGATTATGTTTGCGTTCCTGCTAAATTGTATTGGGAAGGAAAGCCGGAAGATCCCGATTTGGTCAAGTTTCTGGCTTGGCAGATTGCTGAGGGATATGAGCAGCGCGATCGGGCAATCCTCACAATTACGCAGAAAGATGTGGCAGTTCTTGAAGAATTGCGTTTCACACTTCACCATTTAAGCAAAAAGTATGGGATAGAAATAAATAATCCTGCTGTTCGTACTCCCGGTAAGCAAAGAGCAGCATATTTAGCTGTGTGTAGTCGATCGTACCAAAGCTTTCTTGAGGCTAAAGGCTACGAGTGGGGGAAGCTGTCAGCCGAAAAAAGCTTCCCGCAATTCATCATGCAAGCCAATCTTGACACCATACGAATTTTTCTCAAAAACTACTTCGATGCTGAAGGATCTGTCTTTCTTAACACGCGAAATATCGAAATTAGCACCGCTTCGCCTTTAATCATCCAACAACTTTCTACACTGCTGCGGCGCTTTGGAATTTGGCTGCGAATCGCCACTAAGCAGAAACGCGCCACCAATGGCAGCGGGATTTTTCGCACCTATTATATTGGCACTTTCGGCGGTAACTCAGCGCGCATATTTTTCCAGGAAATTGGCTTTGGTTATGCCGAAAAACAGCGTAAATTAGAGCAGATTTGCGAATCGGCTTGCAACACAAATGTTGAGGGAATTCCTGCTTCCGATCTCGTCGCTCGTGCAGTGGAAATTACAAAATTACCATTGCGCCATTTTGGAATGCACAACCCCGTTTACATCAACGGTTCTCAGGAGTTTTCCCACAGGAGTCTGGCAAGGGTAGTCGCTGGGATGGAAAATATTTTAAATGGGTCGGCAGAACAAGAATACCGTCAGCTAAAGCCTTCAAAGTGGACGAATCAGACTCTAGAAGCTTATGCAAATTTAGACACACAACAGCTAGATACAATCAGAGAAGGCTTACAACTTTTTCTAGACCAAGAAGTATTTTATTGCCGAATAGAAAAAATTGAGTATTTTGAGTACAGCGGGTGGGTTTATGATTTTGAGGTGAGTAAGCATCACAATTTTGTTGCCAATAATATCTTGTGCCACAATACTATTCAGCTAATTACTTTTCTCCTGCACTTACAAGAACAAGATGCCCTAGAAGCGCCAACATTACTGGTTTGTCCGACATCAGTATTGGGCAACTGGGAACGCGAAGTCAAGAAATTTGGCCCGACGCTAAAAGTGTTAGTTCACCACGGAGACAAGCGCGCTAAAGGCAAAGCATTTGCGGCTGAAATTAAAGGAAAGGATTTAATAATTACCAGTTACGCCTTGGTGTTTCGGGATGCGAAGGAATTTCAAGGCATTAAATGGCAAGGATTGGTTTTGGATGAAGCGCAAAATATTAAAAATTCCGAGGCGAAGCAGTCGCAGGCGGTGCGGCAAATCGAGGCATCTTTTAGAATTGCGCTGACGGGAACTCCGGTGGAAAATAGACTGCAAGAATTGTGGTCTATTTTGGAGTTTCTAAATCCCGGATATTTGGGGCCGCGCAATTTCTTTCAGCGCCGATTTGCAATTCCGATCGAGAAATACGGAGATAGGGAATCTTTGCAGACTTTGCGATCGCTCGTTCGACCTTTCATCCTCCGCCGCCTGAAAACAGACAAAGAAATCATCCAAGATTTGCCCGAAAAACAGGAGATGACTGTATTTTGCGGGCTGGCGCCTCAACAGGCGGTATTATATCAGAAAATAGTCGAAGAGTCAATAGCGGAATTAGAATCAGCCGAAGGCATTCAGCGCCGGGGAATGATTCTGGCTTTGCTGGTAAAACTCAAGCAACTTTGCAACCATCCGGCTCTTGTGAAAGCAGAAGCTAAGCCGAAAGAATTGGAGATTAAGAGTCAGGAATCGGGGAAATTGCAGCGGTTGGTGGAAATGTTAGAAGAGGTGATCGCTGAGGGCGATCGGGCTTTAATTTTTACTCAATTTGCCGAATGGGGAAAACTCCTGAAACCGCATCTAGAACAGCATTTAGGGCGAGAAGTTTTGTTCTTGTACGGAGGAATTCGGCAACAGCAGCGGGAAGAAATGATCGATCGCTTCCAGCACGATCCCCAAGGCCCGCCGATTATGATTTTATCTTTAAAAGCAGGCGGCACAGGTTTGAACTTAACCAGAGCCACCCATGTTTTCCACTATGACAGATGGTGGAATCCTGCAGTTGAAAATCAGGCAACAGATCGCGTATTTCGCATCGGTCAAACCCGCAATGTGCAAGTCCACAAATTTGTCTGCACAGGTACGTTAGAGGAGAAAATACACGATATGATCGAAAGTAAGAAAGCTCTAGCCGAACAAGTAGTCAGCGCCGGCGAAAACTGGCTCACCGAACTCGATACAGACCAACTTCGCAATTTACTAATCCTCGATCGCAATGCTATTATAGAAAACGAAGAAGAATAATATAGCATTTCTCAGAAAGATGAGGTGCTATCGGTCATAGGGCATAGGGCATAGGGCATACCTCACTTTCTGGAGAACCGCTATATGACCCATTCCCAACAGCCTGACACAGAAGTCAGGAATACACGGATAGCTGTTTTTTTCTTTCTGAATTCAACATCCCAATTACCAATGCCCGATGCCCAAGTCCCGATGCTCAATTCCCAATTCCCAAATCAATGATTGACAGAGAATGGTGGACCCAACAGTGGTTAGATTTAATCAATACCTACCGCTTCAAAAAGCGCTTAGAACGTGGCTGGCAGTACGCGCGCGAAGGTAAAGTTCTCAGCATTAACTTCCCTAACCAAGAAGTAATTGCCATAGTTCAAGGAACCGATCCCAAACCCTATCAAGTTTCTTTAGGACTCGATACATTGAGCGATGAAGATTGGGATTATGTGATTGAAAATATGTCGCAAAGAGCAGTTTTTTCAGCTAAACTCTTAGCAGGAGAAATGCCGCACAATATTGAAGATGTATTTGCAGCAGCAGGCAAAACGCTATTTCCGTTAAGCTTATCTGATATTCGATCGCGCTGTAGCTGTCCTGACCCCAAAAACCCTTGCAAACACATCAGTGCAGTATACTACTTATTGGGCGATCGCTTCAGCGAAGACCCCTTCGTACTCTTTCAACTGCGGGGGAGAACCAAAGAGCAAATCTTGACAGCACTTCGTCAAAGACGAGGTACGCAAGGAGAGGAAAATTCCCAACTTAACTCCGGCGAAAATTCCCCCACTACGAATCCTAAATTGCCGAAGGTCGATCGCTTTTGGGAATACAATCAGCAGCTAGAATCCTCTTTAGTAGTTATTGTACCGCCGCCCAGCAGCGAGACAGTATTAGATATCTTAGGCCCAATTCCCCTCGCAACCGACGGAAAAGGAACCGCTAGCAAATCCTCGCCCGCCTCTGACGCACTCAAGCAGCATTTTAGCAAAATCTACCAAGCAGTTAGCCAGCAAGCAGTTTTAGCAGCACTGAAACGGGGCGAAGGAGAGTAACATAATTTACTCGCAGAGATGATACTAGGGACTGTGGCTGATAACACATCAGGCTTTTATACCCCTTTTATTCTTTAGTCCCTCTCTGCTGGAACGAGAGTTTGGGTTGAATAGATTTCAACCGACGAGCCTTACTTTTGGCAATTTCAGTTTACACTTCCCACAAATTACTCATAATCTCTATCAATTCCTGGGGGCGTTTAATCAAAAAATCGGGATTGTGTGCAGCCAAAGCCTCCTGAGAATTAAAACCCCAAGCTACAGCCATTACCTTAATTCGTGTTTTTCGAGCAGCGTCTATATCTCTAATCTCATCTCCCACATAAACGACTTGTTTAGGATTTATATTTTCTCTTTTTAGCCAGCTATTAATAACTTTATGTTTGCCAAAAGTTGAACCCGAGTAAATAAACGTGAAAGTGTCTTGCAAATCGTTGTTTTCCAGCGATGCCAAGACATTTTCACGGGAATTAGATGTGATTATTCCCAGTTGAAACCCCAGTTTTTTTAACTCCAGTAAAACTTCTTTAATTCCCGGAAATAATTGAATGTTGGGAATTTCGCTGCGTAATTCTGCTTTCAACATTCTAATCAACAGCGGGAATTTGAAGATAGAAATGCCCGAATACTGAAGGAGTTGCCAAGAAGTTAAATTGCTCAGTTGAGCGATTTGCTCTTTGGTCGCGGACTTAAAGCCTAATTCTACTGACAAACGGTTGGTGATGCTCAGAAGAATATCGATTGTATCTGCTAAAGTACCGTCAAAATCAAAAATAATTACTTTGGTCATTGGACAATAGCAAATAAGGAACGGGGGAGCATACAATCTTAGATTTTAGATTTTAGATTTTAGATTTTAGATGGGAATGACTTACTGTATAATGTATTGACTATTGGCGCTCCGTTTTAGATTTTAAATTTTAGATTTTAGATTTTAGATGGGAATGACTTACTGCATAATATATTGACTATTGGCGCTCCGTAAATACCCTAGGGGTATTATCTATAGGGTAAGGTGCCTCCTAAGCACCCTAAGCGCGAACATCTCAACTTTTAAGGGTTAATTTGATTGGCTTTCGCATTTCGCCGCAGCATTTCGGGTTTAATGCGGCGCAGCGCCGAAGCGGTAAATCTGCGGTTCCATTCCTCGTCGGAAATGTCCGCTAATTCTGCAAGTGTCGGTGCTATGTTTTCAGGATAAGGCTCAAAGTCTGCCACATCTGTTGGTTTAGCAAATCGCTGATTCCAAGGACAAACATCCTGACAAATATCGCAACCTGCTACCCAACCTTGTAAATTAGATGCAATTTCGTCGGGCAATTTTTCGGCTCGATTTTCGATCGTGTGATAGGCTATACATCGATCGGCATTCACCACAAAAGGCTCAGTAATTGCCCCCGTCGGACACGCCTCAATGCAGCGAGTGCAAG
>JACJNV010000291.1 GCA_014695175.1 Microcoleus sp. FACHB-DQ6
CACGGGCGATTCTTTGCGCTGCTGCTAAAGAAGCCGCTACAGCTCGGAGTTTTTCTTCGGCTAATTTGCGATCGCTAATATCTTGAATCACTGAAATCACGCAGGTTTCGCCATGAATGTCAATGATTTCTGCTGACAGCAGCCCGGTTCTGAGTTCCCCTGTTTTAGTGCGAAAATCAAATTCGTAGTTGAGAATAATTTGTTTTTCATCTAACATTTTAAACAACTCGGCGTGGGCTTGTATATTTTCCCAAAGATTCAAATCAAGCGCCGTGCGATCGAGGATTTCTGCGGCTGAATAACCGATGGTCTGGCAAAAAGCCTCATTAATTTCTAAATAACGACCGTCATTAAGTCTGGTAATAGTAATCGGGTTGGGAGAAGAACGAAAAGCTTTAGCAAACTTTTCCTCAGACAAGCGCAGTTGTGCAGTCCGCTCCTCGACTAAAGTTTCCAATTCTTGATTCAGCTTTTGGAGTTGAGAATTTTGTACCGCTAATTGCTTCTCCCTAAAATAGCTGTTAATCGCTTCTTTTACCGTCAACTTCAAATCTTCTGACTGCCAAGGTTTCGATATGTATCGGTACAATTTAGCATATTTAATAGTATTCGCCACTGCTTCTAGGTCTGCTTGCCCCGTCAGCATAATTTTGATAGTTTTTGGCGAAATTCTGTGAATCTGCTTCAGCAATTCGTCCCCTTTGATATTCGGCATCAGATAGTCGGATATCACTGCTACGATTTCGCTGCCCTCAGCCAGTAATTCCTCTATTAACTCTAAAGCATCTTCGCCGCCTTCAGCGGTTTCTAATAAGTGTTCTTCCCCCAGGGTTTTTTTTAACTCAATTTTCAAACTCTCAAGAATTATCGGTTCGTCATCCACGCAAATAATCACAGGTTTATTGTTCATATTTTTGTCAAACCCGATTTTATAGTTTCTACTAATTCTTGGCGCTCCCACGGCTTGTACAAACAACGGTGCAAGTTTGCTTGCTCCTTCACCCGTGCTATTGCTACTTCATCGGCTTGCCCGGTCAGCATGACTTTCACAATTTTGGGATATTTTTGGTGAACCATAATCAAAAAATCATCTCCTTTAATACCTGGCATTAACCAGTCAGATACTATGACCAAAATATCACTTTCATCTTCTTTTTGAATTTCCTCGATAATTTCCAGAGCTTCATCTGCATTTTCTGCTACTTCATAGAGGTAAGCATCCCCAAATTCTTTTTTAAGTTGAATTTTTAAACTATTTAACACTACAACTTCATCGTCAACGCACAAAATTACTGGTTTAGGCATAAAACTTTACTTCTATTAAACTTTAAACTTTGGGGTATTTCCCTCTTTTTTTAATTGCTATCAAGGGATTACGATGGGCAAGGATATAGTAAATTTTGTTTGACCAGGCACGCTTTCTACTTGCAGTTCACCTTGGTGTTTTTCCAGAATTTTTTTAACTATATCTAATCCCAAACCACTGCCTTCCCCTGGAGGTTTAGTTGTGAAAAACGGCTCAAAAATTCTCGGCATAATCTCTGGGCGAATGCCTGGACCACTGTCGGTAATACTGACTGATATTGCGTTCGCTTGGTGTTTGACATCAATTTTTAACACTCCTTTGTTGCCCATCGCTTGTAAAGCATTGTGAACCAAATTTGTCCAAACTTGATTGAGTTCATCAGGATAGCATAGCACAGAGGGCAAATTAGTACCATAGTTCCTGACTACTTCCACACCGTGTTTGATTTGGTAGTGGTAAAGCGTTAAAACAGTATCAATACCGTCGGTAATATTAGCGATTACTTTGGAACCCGACTGGTCGTAACGAGAGTAGCTTTTCAAAGCAAAAACGATTTTGGCTGCCCTATCCGTAGCCGTAGCAATATTTTTAGTGCTTTTTTGTACCGTAGCAAATTGATATGCCGTTTGTACAATATTTCGACTTTGGCTGTCTTTCAACAAAGGCAAAAAACGTTCTACATTATTGCCGATGCCGATATCTAATAAAGTACAGGCAAGACTGGCGGCGTCGTCAATGTTTGCTGCTTCTAATTGCCCCTGCAAAAGTTTTTTTAACTGACGTTTTTCTTTACTAGATAATGTATCTGTTTCTTGGCTGGACTTGTGTAGCAAAGCAAAGAAATCCTCCCGCCGTTCCGGGGATAGTTCTTGAAAAAATATTGGCAACTGCTGCAATTGTTCGGTCAAAAAGTCGGCGATGTTCTGCACCGAAGAGCGAATCGCCCCTAAAGGAGAATTGATTTCATGAGCAACTCCGGCAATTAACTGTCCGAGGGCTGCCATTTTTTCTGATTGAATGAGTTCTTTTTGAGTCCGCTTCAGTTCTTCTAAGGTATGAGATAACTCTGCATTTTTTTTGCACAGCGCTGACTCGGCTATTTTGCGGGCGTTGATGTTGCGGGCAACCCAAATGACTGCATCTTTTGAGAACAGAGAAATGCAGGCGGAAAACCAAATTTCGCGGTCACAAACTGTTAAGCTGTAGTCAAAATTGAGAGTTTGTTGTGTTTCTAACACTTGCTGAACTAACACCCACCAATCATCCGGGTTGTCGTCGTCAAAAAAATGTTCGATGGTCAAGCTGACTATATCACAATCAGGCTCAGAAGCCGCTGCCACATTCGTTGGCAAAACTTCTATGTTCCGCTGACTGTCTAGCACGAGAACGATGTCGGTCATCGCTTCAAACACGGCGCGGACTTTCCTTTCAGAAAAGTGCAATTTTTCTTCGAGCAATTTTCTACCGCTAATTTGTTGCTGCAATTCTTCGTTACTGGCTGCTAGTTGAACCGTGCGGTCTAGAACTCGCTGTTCGAGTTCCGTGTTGAGGCGGCGAACTTCAGCTTCAGCGGTGGTGCGGTCTTCTATTTCCTTTTTTAACTGACTGTTGGCATTAATTAATTCTAAAGTTCGCTGTTTGATTTGTTCTTCCAAATTTTCATTTAAAATTCGCAATTTTTCCTCGACTTCTGTTCTCCGCAACGCTTCTTTTTGCAATTCTTCGTTCATTTTGTTCAACTCCTGAATTTTGTCGGCAACTGTTTCCTGCAAAAGCTCGACATTTGCGTGCATTTCTACCGGATCTAAGGCCTGCAGCAGGCTAATTTCATTCACAATTCCGGCTAAATATCCTTCCTCGTCCACCACCACCAAGCGCCGGATGCCGTGCTGCTGCATTAACTGGTGAGCCTGCCACAAGGTGGCTTTTACCTGCAACGGTATCAGCGGAAAACTCATCGCGGCAGTGACGGGAGTACGTGCCAAATCTAGTCCAGAAGCTTGGAATTTAACAATGTCGCGTTCTGTAATTATGCCCACAGGTTTTTGATTTTTGTTGTCGCTGTCAGTGCAAATGACTATGCAGCTTTTCCGCTGGGTTCTCATCTGTTTTGCGACTTCTAAAACTGAGGCGCTGCTTGAAGTAACTATTAATTGTGCAGTCATAATTTCTTCGGCGCGCCACATTTTCAGCAAGTCTGCCGGCTTGAGGATTTGACGGATGCTTTCGCAGGTGATAGCGCCTAGCAAGTTGCCACCTTCGTCTGTGAGGGGTAAATGACGGATTCTTTTCGATCGCAATATGCTCAATACCTTGAAGATATTCCCCGCTTTATCGAGGGAAATGGCGATCGGGTTTTCAGTCATTACCTCAGAAATTGCCACCCCTGCTAGCGGTATTTCGCTAGCAGTTATTTTCACAACATCGCCCTCTGTAAAAATTCCAAGCAATTCCTGCTCAAACGCGATTAAAATGCAACTGGCACTCGCCTCAGTCATGGCAGCAATTGCGACTTTCAAGGGTGTGTCTGGAGGCAGCACCGGGGGTTTGGGGTCGATCGCCTGTTCTAGCAAGCTTTGGGTATCAGAAACTGTTGTTGACATGGGCAAATCAAGGGGGATAGATGCAGGCGGAACCGGCACTTAATACCATTTTAGATTTCCGATGTTACAGTCGCGTTACGCTGACCGCAATCCAGGTTTGACATCGGTCTAGAGTTGCATTTTTAGTCGCGCCTTGGTGTGATTTTTAGTGTAATCGCGCTAAACGGCGATCGGAATTGACACAATACACGTCCTTTGACCGATAACTGATGTTACTTCTATTTTACCCAAATGTTTTTCCACACTTTTTTTAACAATCTCCAGTCCCAACCCGCTGCCTTCGGCGGCGGGTTTTGTGATAAAGAACTGCTCAAATATTCGTGACCAAATTCCCCGATAATTCAGTTGCCACTGACGAGCAGGCTCTGATTTTCTGCTCTCACCTCTACCTTTAAAACTCGGCAATTCTCTATAGATTGTAAAGCATTGTGCATCATATTTTTTATCCAAACTTGTTTTAATTTGTCGGGTTGAGACAACATTTGAGGCAGTCGAGCTTGATAATTTATGACAAATTCTACTCTTTGTTTTAGTTCTGTTAATCAAAACTTAATATAGTTTTAATAAAATAGTAATATTGGCAACTGTTTTTTTTACAGTTATAAAAGGTTATATTTTTTAACTTAAAAATTTCTTTTGTGGCTCTCTCTAGCCAATTATATTCTTGCGAAGCTGTGAATAAATGGTAGAGACTATCTTCCTGACTCAGCAAGTTAAGCACCCTTTGATGAAATATTTGATAGCAGTGCAAGTTTATGGATGCCTTTAGTTGAGCAAGCAGGTTGCTAGATTCAGAAATTTCGCTTTTTATTTCTGTAAGTTCTTGCCCTACCAAATAGGAATATTAAGATTTTGGCCACAATAACCGATAACTTCAAACTCAGCGTTTTTGAGAGCACTTTAATAGCTTTCTCGGAATATTAACCGGGTTTCCCTGACATAAAACTTGCTGTGAGCGATACAAGCTGCTACTAAATATAATATCTTGTCTCAGAGGGTGTGGGCATTGAACATCGATAACTGTAGCTACGTGTTGCAGTAACTAGCAGCCCAGAAAATCATGGTACCCGCAATTGTAAATAATAACCCTGCCTTTGCGCGCAAGCATTCAAGGCAGGGTTATTATTGAGTATTCCGAATTCTCCAGGGTGAAGCGAGGACGCTGCTGCCGACTTCGGCTGCCCAGCAGTACACTACTCGCCCAATCGAGTGATTTTAGCGCTGCGTTCGGCCAACATCAGCACTACATAAATAGTCATTACATAGCCGGCGGCCAGAATGGGAATAATTAGAGGAATATCGCGATAAATCATAATTAGAACCAAAAGTCAAGGACGAGGAGGAGCAGGACAAGTTCAAGACCTACTACATTAAGTCAGTACCCAAGACCATGCCTTGGTTCTGAAGGCTGTTTTTCCATATCAAGCCTGCGGGAACATTTAGGCGTTCCCGGTCATCTATAATGATTTACTGCTTTACAGATGCTTAAACAGCCTAAAACCATCCACTTTAGCTGCTTTGAGCTACCGTGCACATAAGATGCGCTACTCTTAACTTCTGAAAACTTTTAGCCGCAAGGAACTAAAAATCTGTCCCAGAAATTTTGGCTGCGATCGACTAACAAGGCTGGCTCTACGAAACTTTTACAGGCACCTAAAAGCTACCTGCCAGTCTGGCTGTACTTAATGTATAGAATTGTTTAAATCCTTAATACCCATAATAACACAGGGTTTCTGGGATTTAGAGATTTTTTGGCAGTGTCCTTAACAATTCGATACAATAGGGGCAACCCCTCTGGCAGCCGGCTACTCACCTCTGGCAGGCGGGTAACTCCCATCGGGTGGCAGATGACAAATAACTGCCGATCGCCTAGATTTTTCTTTTCTATTGCAGAGAATTACCTTAAAATAAAGATATGATATGTAAAATTTTGTTACTTTACGGCTTGAGTCGGCGTATCCATGATCTCTAGCACTCTCCTATTTTCCTCGGTTGAAGAAGACCTGCGACTGTTGACAGAAAACTTAAAACAGTTAGTGGGTGCCCGTCATCCCATCTTGTACGCGGCTGCAGAATACTTATTCGGCACAAAGGGAAAACGAGTGAGACCCGCAATCGTTCTGTTGATGGCCCGGGCAACTATGCCCGATCGGGAAATCACGGAAAAACACCGCCGGCTCGCTGAAATCACGGAAATGATCCATACAGCTAGTCTCGTACACGATGACGTGGTGGACGAGTCGGATCTGCGGCGGGGAGTGCCGACGGTTCACAGTCGGTTTAACAACCGAGTGGCAGTATTGGCGGGAGATTTTCTGTTTGCTCAATCTTCCTGGCATTTGGCAAATCTCGACAACCTGCCAGTAGTCAAACTGCTTTCAGAAGTGATTATGGATTTAGCTGAGGGGGAAATTCAACAGGGACTCAATGGATTTGACACCAGCTTGTCGATCGAAGCCTACCTCGAAAAAAGTTATTACAAAACAGCGTCTTTAATTGCCAACAGTTCCAAAGCAGCGGGCTGTTTGAGCGAGGTTTCAGCGGAAATAGCAGACGATTTGTACAACTACGGTCGCAACATTGGTTTGGCATTCCAAATAGTTGATGATATATTAGATTTCACTGCTTCAACGGAAACTTTGGGGAAACCGGCAGGCTCGGATCTCAGAAGCGGTAATCTGACAGCACCCGCACTATTCGCCCTAGAAGAAAAACCTTACTTGGAAGTTCTCATAGAACGGGAATTTGCCCAAGAAGGAGATATAGAGCAGGCCCTGGCACTGGTAGAAGATTCTAGAGGCATAGAACGATCGCGAGAACTAGCCACAAATCATGCACAAAAAGCCGTCGAATACTTAGCTGCGCTGCCCCATTCAGAGTCCCGTCAAGCTTTGATTGATTTGGCTGAATACGTTTTGAGTAGACTTTATTAGAGGTTAAAAAGTTACAGTTTATTGGTAATGGGGAATTGGTAATGGGGAATTCCCAATGCCTAATTCCCTGTTACCAATTAAGAGAAAATTGAGTTGTTTAGGCAATATCCGGCGGTGGAGCCGATCGATACTGTTGCAAGTAAACGTTAATTAAACTCTGTACTTGCTCGCGAGGGATTTCCGTCCCGACTTCCTGATTTCCGGGACTTTCAAAAAAAACAATGCTGTCAAGACCTTCCAGAGCTATCATTTGAAATAAAATGTGAGTGACAGGCAAAAGCACTGGTCTGAGGCGATCGCCCCCAGCAGCCGCAGCCTGCGACGCATCTTTAAGACTATTCCAAGCATAAATCACTCTCTTCTCCCGTCCCGGTTGCTTGAGATTGCTCAAAACCACGATCGCCCAACTTTGGTCTACCGCTTGCAGGATCGAGTATTCGAGGTGCTGTAGCTGTTGGGCAATTAACACCAGTGCCGGGGCGATCGCCTTTAAGATTTGTGGCGTCGAACCGTCAGGCGGAGCTTTTTCGATCAATGCTTGAATCTGTTGGTCTAAATCCATCAGTCAGTTCTTTGATATCTAAAATTAAAAATTTCAGGTTAGCAGGTCCGCATCCAAGTATATATTACCCAGCACTGCCCTATTAAAGATAAGCGGACACCCATCTAAATTTAATATTTAGCAGCCTAGAGTCCTTGTAGCGAGCATTGGGGCAAAAAAATTAAGTGCGTAATAGCTTACACAATGTCATCCAAAAAGTCTAACCATAGGGTGCTGAGCGCTAGCGCTGTCAAGGTGTGTTAAATCTGAGCCGGATAAAAAGCCGAAAACGGCTATTTCACGTTCTGATTTTTCACACTTAAAGCAATAAAAACTGCTTGGGGGAGCTGGGTTTCAAAATCAAAACGCCCAAAGTTAGTAACTTCGTTGTTTAGTGAGTCCACCGGTGTTTACGGCGCACTCTACAAACTCAACCTTGGTGCCGCATAGCACCCTACAAACTACTACATTTCAAACGTTGGAGGGATTTTTAGCCCAAGCGTTTGAGCCAGTCAACAGCGGGCTGACCATTAGCACCCAGCCCCCTCATGAATGCAATCAACGTGTTTGCGTCATTGTAGCCGTTGGGTATGGACAATAGATATTATTTTTTTCCAGGAGTCTATCTTATGAAGAAGATTTATCGATCGCCCGCTATGACATTTCCAGCCTTTGGGGGCATTCTTCACCACTCATGAGCGGGCTGGGTGCTGATGGCGCACCTTACCCCAGATGCCGACTCAAAGAATTTGTTGGCCCTACTCCTATATATCTATTGTTCCTATTTATAGTTGGTCGATCGTCCTTGACGCTACCCCTACCTGCCGCTGCACCGATACCTCATCAGCTACACCCCTAACTTTTCCGTTGTTAACTGCCCCAGAGTCACGTCAAGTGTAACGAAATATTACAAGATGACGCTAAAGCAGCATAGAGGCTTGACAGCAAAGAATGAAGCGGCTAATCTGATATACATACCCGGGTAAGTCAATTCACTGTCATATGCAAGAAAAGCAAAAAGTTACATTGTATCTTCCACCAGAACTGCATCGCCAGCTCAAAATCCGAGCCGCAGTCGAAACAGAACCGATGTCATCAATTGCAGAAAGGGCAATTGTCTTCTACCTAGGAAATCCCGAACTGGTTGACGAAGTTGAAGCGTCCTACGGACAAACCCATCGGGTATACAACTGTCCAGAATGCACGGGTTCAGTAGTAATGCGAGATGGAGAACTGGCATCCATAACAAGTCAGCCGAGCGTATTGGCTGAACAGGAGCTTCCAGTAAAGCAGGTGTCGGGCGTCAGTGCCAGCACGGCCAAACCGGGAGAGGAAGAATTGGTTCCCTGCTAAGAATGCCTTGCTTCCCCAAAAAGCTAGAACTGAAATTTTCAGTAACAGGGCCAAGGGCACCATTGAGATTCAGCAAAGATAGCACCGTCTCTAGTGGGTCGAGGAATATGCAAGAAGAGATCAGTATTCTAATCCAAGCTCAATATCCTCTGATCTACCTCGTGACATCCGAGGAAGAGCGGTGTGAGCAAGCAATTTCGGCAATAGCTCAAGCCAAGCCGCAGCGGCGAGTCTTTGTCTGGACTGTAACCCAGGGCATGATAGAGTACGGTCAACCTCGTGCGAACACTCAGCAAAGCACCCTCTCGCCACAGGCAGCACTTGAATGGGCGATCAGGCAGCGAGAACCAAACAGCAACGCTAGTATCTACATTTTCAAAGACCTGCATCCTTTTAAAGATGATGCCACTGTAACAAGGTTGTTGCGGGATGCGATCGCCAACTTCAAAGGAACGCAAAAGACAATTATACTGATGTCTCCTTTGCAGCAAATTCCGATCGAGCTAGAAAAGGAAGTAGTGGTATTAGACTTCGCGTTGCCAGACATGAAGGAACTAAACCAAGTATTGTCTGGTCAGTTGGAGCAAACGAAATCGCGACGCATTTCCACAGAAGCGCGAGAAAAACTTTTAAAAGCAGCCTTGGGATTGACCAAGGACGAAGCTGAAAAAGTTTATCGTAAAGCCCAAGTTTCGACGGGGCGTCTCACCGAAGAAGAAGTAGACATAGTTCTTTCGGAGAAAAAGCAATTAATTCGGCGCAACGGCATTCTAGAGTTCATTGAAGAAGACGAAACCCTAGATGCAGTCGGCGGTTTAGAAGAGCTGAAGCGGTGGCTGAGACAGCGTTCCAACGCTTTTACAGAAAGGGCGAGAGAATACGGTCTGCCCCAACCAAAAGGGATGTTAATTCTCGGCGTACCGGGATGCGGAAAATCGCTGATTGCCAAGACCACCTCCCGCCTCTGGGGACTGCCCCTGCTGAGGCTAGATATGGGTAGAGTCTACGACGGCTCGATGGTGGGTCGCTCGGAAGCAAACCTCCGCAATGCCCTCAAAACAGCAGAATCCATCTCTCCAGCCCTCCTCTTCATCGACGAACTCGACAAAGCCTTTGCAGGAGGCACTGGTTCGGCCGACTCAGACGGAGGCACCTCCAGCCGGATTTTCGGTTCCTTCCTCACTTGGATGCAAGAAAAGACTTCCCCAGTCTTCGTAATGGCAACAGCCAACCGAATCGAGCGGTTGCCGGGAGAATTCTTGAGGAAAGGCCGATTCGACGAACTCTTCTTTGTTGATCTGCCTACCAAAGAAGAACGCCAAGATATATTTAAGATTCACCTGTCAAAGCGGCGTCGGGAAATTACTCGCTTCGATTTAGAGCAACTTTCCAATGTTTCCGAGGGCTTTTCAGGTGCAGAGATTGAGCAAGCGCTAGTAGCCGCAATGTACGAAGCCTTCGCTCAAGATCGAGAGTTTACGCAGCTAGACATCATCGCGGCCATTAAATCTACAATGCCACTGTCTAAAACAATGACCGAACAGGTCACCGCCCTTCGAGATTGGGCTAGACAGCGTGCACGGCCCGCTGCGTCTTCCGTCGCTGAATACCAGCGAATGGAATTCTAAAAGCTTTCTCCTGGTCCAAACAGGAGCAAAGGCTAGCAACAGCTAGCAGTTCGATTGAAGAGCCGCCCAGCGGCACCGTTAAATCCAGACCGTTGTTGTTTCTCTCTCAGTTTTATTAGGAGGAAATCCAATGTCTCACTTTAGCACACTGCGTACCAAAATCACCGATGCCGAAATCCTGAAAGCTTCCCTGCGCGACTTGGGCATTTCAGTCAAGTCAGAAGCTGATGTTCGTGGCTATAATGGTCAGCGCGTTCGCTCCGACATCGTGGCGATTCTGGAAGGCGAATATGACCTGGGTTGGTCTCGCAATAGCGATGGTTCTTTTGACCTGATTGCCGACCTCTGGGGCGTCGCCAAAAAACACAATCAAACTGAGTTAATCAACTCCATCAACCAGAAGTACGCAGTTAACAAGACCTTGGCCGCAGTCAAGCAGCGCGGTTTGCAAAATGCCAACGTTAAGCTGGTAGTGCAAAACTAATTGATCTGCAGGTTTCCAAGCTCGCGGGTTAACCACACAAACGGGTTAACCCGTTTTTCGATCGCTAGGATGTAGAGGGTGGTCTTTGGGGCGACAACGAGGCTAAAGCGGTTGCTCTATCAGCTTTCTAGCTCTTAGCCCCCTGCGGTAAAATGACTGCTTATTGCGAACTAAACTCATCATAGATGCTATCCACTCCCAACAGCCGTCATTGGCAATTAACCAATTTTCGCCATACAAACCAATCCAAAACTTGCTATGTCTTCTTCTATTTCTACCTTTTTCTTGAGGACGACATATATATTTTTCTTGTCTTTGAAGCTGAGTTCTTTTCCCTTTTAACCATGCCGAAGTCATCGCCAAAGCTATTAAAATAATCAAGGAAATTAATTTGTCAGGTGATGCTTGACAACCCTCCAGATTATATCCTCCTGTTTTACAATCTTTAAACATTGCTTCGATTCCGTAACGTTGACCGTAAACTCCGATCGCACTTTTCAAATCTGGGAGATTAGTTAATAGATACCAAGGTTCGTCTTCTTGTTTGCCTCGATATTTGCGTTTCCAGGAAGCAACTAGGTTGAACCTAGAAAACCCTTTCTTTTTAGTAAATCCTACTCTCGGATAAAATAGATGAATTCCTGGTTGAACCGGAATGCTGCTTAGCGATTGAAATGGCTGTCTTTTTTCTCGGAAAGTAGTACTGCTTTTTTGACGGAGAACAAAACTCAAACGCTGGTGGTGTAACCATTGTGCCAGCTCTATACTGTGGAATTCT
>JACJNV010000292.1 GCA_014695175.1 Microcoleus sp. FACHB-DQ6
CTTGCTGACAAAAAGCCCAAAAAGTCAACCCCAAACAGCATCTGATTTATCTGATTTAGCAGTTACTCAAAAAAATAGCTCTGCACTCGCAGCAGAATCAACCCCAGGGCGCGCGCCGGAAACCAAAGTGGCAAAAAACACCAACCCGAACACCGCACAAAACAGCCAATCCCCAGCAGCAATCACCGCGCAAACCCGCAGATACACCCCCGCAACCCCCGCTGCTGCTGAACCAAAAAATCACAGCGCAGGCGTCCAACCAGAGGGCGAATACTTAGAAACAAAAGCAGAATCGATGGGATACATTAAGCACCCGCTAGAACAAGTGCTCGAATGGCTCGATCGAGTCATGCTGCGGCTAGAAAACATCGCGGAGCAACTCTGGAATTGGGCAAAAATCAACTTGCCAAAAATCCTCAAAAGCAAAGAGAAAATTGACTAATCTTTAGCTTATGATAAAAAAGTTGCGGCAACAGCAGCAAATCAGCTCAGTATTATTCCATCCTTGGAGACTCCCACAGTGCTAACCCTCAAAATCGTAGTTAATGTAGTTGTTTTATTTTTTGTTTCCCTGTTCGTATTTGGATTTTTGTCCAATGACCCAGCCCGGAACCCCAACCGCAGAGACATGGAATAAACAAGTTATCTCGACCGCTTGCTGGGGGGCACGCCACCGCAGCCCCCCAGCAAGCCGGTAAACCCGCAAAAATTAGTCGAAAAAAACTTGACCTCGCACCAGCAGCGAGGTTATCTTGTGGCGGAAGCAAGTTCTGAAAGCAGCCATATTCCGGCGCGCCAAAGCTACTGCAAATTTCAGATGTCAGATTAATGTCTAAACAGTTGGCTTTTATATGCAAAAATTTTAAATAATTTGCACCCTATAAAATCTAAAATCTAAAATCTAAAATCTAAAATCGGATGACTCACCTGTTGTAACTATGCCCTATCCGGTACCGCCGCCAGAACCCTCTGCCATTATCTACATCGCAAAGCCAAAAAAAGTCGCCCTCACTGTGGCGGCCGGCGATGGAGACACCCGCAGCCACCCCGCAGAACTACCGGAACCAAGCCCAGATATCGTTCAGCCAGAACCCACACCGGCCCCTGCAGAAGCCGCAGCCACACTCCTCGGCACCACCCCAGCCACCGATCGCCCTCCAGAAATCGCCGACCCCCCAGCGGAAGTGGAAAGCGGCGACGCAGTTCTGGGATTTCAGCGTCAGGCCCCTGTGGGAGAACCCGAAACAGGGACTGTTGAGCAAGATTCCTCGTTTACAGCTTACCAATTGGGTTCGGTAGAAAATGCCATTGCCATTCGGAATCGAAAACGAACCGCAGAGGCGCAGAGAAAACAGGAGAGAAATCTTGCCGGAAAGCAGGAAAGTTGGTATCAGGCTCAAGGCCGGCAGTTAGAAGATAACTCTCCCCAACCTGCTGAAATTCCCGTTCCCGAACCCGCGCTAGAACCAGCACCCAGCGGGCAACAGGAGTTCGACATTCCCGCACCAGGAACCGCCCCCGCACCCAGAACACCCGCTGCGCCCACACCGAAACCTAAACCAGCCGCGCCGCCGGGAGTCCGCACCGCCCCTTCTCAGCGGACGGTGCCTTTTCCGGTGACTCCGGCCGATACTATTGAAGTTAAGGCTGACAGCCAAGAATTCGACGACAAGCAGCAAATTGTGACGGCGGTTGGTAATGTGGTTGTGCGGTTCCGGCAAACTGTGATTGATGCCGATCGGGCGATCGTCAACTTAGTCACCCGCCAAGTGGTAGCATCCGGCAATGTCGCCTATACCCGCGGCCAACAAGTAGTGCGCGGCCAGCGGATGGAGTTCAATCTCGGCCTCAACAGCGGCGCAGTCGAACAAGCAAGGGGCGAAATTTTCCTGCCCGCAGCAGGTAGCGAATTGACCCCCACACTGCCGACAGATATCAGTGCAGGGACGATTCTCGAACAGCCGCTGAGCGATCGAATTACCAGCCAGCAGCCCGTGCGCGGGGTCAAATCCCCCGGCGCTGCTACAGTGACTATCGGCGGCGGCGGTCAGCTAGCAGCCCCCCAAGTGACCGGCGCCGTCAACCGCGTCCGCTTTGAAGCAGAACGCATCGAACTGCTGCCAGACGGCGCGAGGGTAGCAACCAACATTCGGCTTACTAACGACCCGTTTTCCCCGCCGGAATTTGAATACAGGGCCCGGACGGCGACGATTAGAAGGATTTCGCCCACGGCTGAGGAATTAGTCACAACTAAACCCCGCTTGGTGTTCGACAACCGCGTGAAAATACCCGTGTATCCCCGCAGGCAAGTGTTTGACAGCCGGCAGCAGAGCGGCCCGTGTTTGACTTTTGGTTACGACGGGGGCGAAAGAGGCGGTTTGTATGCCGAGTGCGGTTTTGAGGTGTTGCAAAACGGGCCGGTGCGGCTGACCCTGACGCCCCAAATTTACCTGCAGCGGGTTGTGGAAAAGCACGGCGGTAATCCGTTTTCTCCCGATAGCTACGGGCTGAAAGCGAGGTTACGCGCTAGTCTCGGCCCGCGCACCAGCCTGGACGGATCGGCAATATTTCTGAGTTTGGAAGATTTCCCGAATTTGCCGGAAAACAGCTTTCGGGGCAATTTGCGTCTCCGACAGTTGATCGGCACTCACTCTCTGGCAGCAGAATACAGTTATCGCGATCGGCTGTTTAACGGTTCTCTGGGCTATCAAACCGTGCAGAGCAGCCTCGGGGCCGTCCTCACTTCCCCAGTCATCCAACTCGGAGGCACTGGCATCAATCTCAGCTACCAAGCTGGGTATCAATTTATCAATGCTGACACCGATCGACCAGACTTGCTCGAACCAGTGCGGGAAAACAACCGCGTCGATCTGGGCCGTTCCCAAGTTAGCTTCGCCTTGAGCCGCGGCTTCAACCTGTGGGAGGGCGAACCCCTGCCCCGCACTCCCACCCAGGGTTTGAGGTATACGCGGACGCCGGTGGTTCCTTTCTTGCAACTGGCCTTGGGACTCCGGGGAGTTGGTACTTATTACAGCAGTGGCGATCGACAAAATTCCCTCGCCGGCAGCGTCGGCATTCAAGGGCAGTTCGGTCATTTCTCCCGCCCTTTCCTCGATTACACTGGGTTTAACGTGACTTATACCCAGGTGGGGCGCGACGGTATCTCGCCGTTTTTATTCGATCGCTTAGTAGATTTGAGAGTCCTGTCTTTTGGGCTTGTCCAGCAAGTTTACGGAGGCTTTCGAGTTGGATTTCAAAGTGCTATTAATTTAGAAAGCGGGGAAACAATCAGTACGAATTACACTTTAGAATACAGTCGTCGCAGCTACGCAATCATTTTGCGTTTTAATCCTGAGCGTCAAGTTGGCAGCCTGACTTTTAGAATTAGCGACTTCAACTGGAATGGGACTCCGCAACCTTTTTCCGGGGACGCGCGAACTGTAGAAGGAGGCGTGCGTTTATCCGATTAATTCAATTGGCTAATTGGGCATTTGTCATTGGGCATGGGGAATTAGTAATGGGGAAGTGATAATAGGTAATAGGTAATGGGGAATTGGTAATTGGGTAATTGGAACCAAAAGACAACAGTCAACAGATAACAGTCAACAGTCAACAGATAACAGATAACAGTCAACAGTCAACAGACAACAGTCAACAGTCAACAGACAACAAATGACAGAAGTGACGGCAATATCTGCACAAGCAGCGGCTCTGCTGGTTCACTACGGTTTTGACCTAGGTGGCAAAAAAGCCGAGAAATTGGCGGGTGAATGGCTGACCAAGTATCCCGGCTATTGGCTGCGTTTAGCAGTTGTTGAAGCGCTTTATCAAGGGCGCTACAAGGCTGTTTCTGTGGAACAGCTATTGAGTATGTGGCATCGGATAGGTCAACCTCTCTATCATTTCAATCGCGAGTTTGAACGCTTGGTATGCAATAATTTTCCTCAAAATTTAACCGGGGAAAGTGCTGCTCAACTGTCACCGGAAGATATACTTTTATCGAACCAGGAATCGGAAGTAACTGCAGCAGAGTTAGATTGGCATGGGCCCTCAGAGGCGCAACTTGATGTGGCGCTTCATGAAAAAGTCCCAAACACAGAGGCAGAGGAAACAGGAAAATTACCTGCAGCCGACGATCGCACAAAAGAAAATACAGAATTTGTAGTATATGAAGATGTGGCTGTTACCGCCATCGCCGATCGAGCCGAAGCTGAGCACAAATTAGCGGACAAACCTGTGGCAAAATCATTTCCAGTTGTCAAACACACTGATTTTCATACCAAGTTAAAAGCGATTGCCCGAGAAGGCACGAGAAGGCCGAAGAAAGAAGGAAGAAAGCAGAAATAGGGTGTAATACCCTTTTCGATTGTCGATTAAAGAATTAGGAATGACTGATGAAGATCGTGATTTGGAGCTGCCTACAGTTGCATTCTTTTGTGGAAGTGGTGTAATGTTTGGGAATTACATAGTGGTTTGTGAGAGTTAAGTTTTCGGACTTCCTCCCATCCGAATTTCCGAACAAAAAGAAGCTTGTTGAGTACCGTTAGCTTGCTTAACAACGCTAGTCCGCAACCGCAGGTTGGGCATGAGATACCACAGCCTTTCTTCGGCATGAAGGGTGTCTGATTCTGTAATCAATGTCAGCACGTCGTCGCCCATCACGTAGCGGCCCTTACCCTTGTCTTGCAACACTTTGCCTTCGCTGGGATTGTCGGGATTTGGTACGATCGCTAGTATGGTAGAACCGATTTGTTTAGCTTTGTCGCGATCGGGAATACCGTCCCAACTAATCCGAACGCCCTTTAGCCCAGTTGAAGCCGGGTTAATCGAGTGTTGTTGGCAAAGTTTGACGACTGCTGCATCGCTAGCTGTCAGTATTTCTATTTTGAGGTCGGATTTACCTGCCTGCAATTCCCCAGAATTGAGATTGTGTACGGTACGCTGAGAAAACCATTTACCTGCACTTAACTCGAAAAACTCGATAACATCCATGAAATTTGTCTCTAAAGTCAATACTGCTTTATTTGCGATCGTGACTTGCGCGCTATGGAGTCAGAAACCCGGTTTCTTCCTACGTACCTAGCGGTCAAACCAATGATTTTGTTGAGAAATCCGGTTTAAGAGTGCAAGTCCTTTTCTATATTTTAGAGGAAGGGGGCGCACCTGCAAAGCTTTCTGAGAGCTTTGGGCGAAACAGATTGCAGATGCCGTTGAGGTACAAAACCCAACCAGGGGGACATCTGCCTCGCTGATGCGGCCGACTTGACAGAAAATTAGAGCATCCGCCATCATATTTCGTTATAAAAAGTCTTTTTCGCACTTTAAATAGGATTGCGATACCTGAAATTTTTTAGCTTTGACAGTCTTGATCGATCGACCCTCATCGCCCAAAACCAGCTATGTTAAGAAAAACAACGATATATGGGATCTCTTGTGGATCGATCTGTAAATTGGGCGTTGCTGAGTTGAATTATATTGGCGGCGATTTATTGTAATCGCACTGCTTGAAAATTCTCAAAGCAGACTCAGACTAAAAAACAAGCAATTTATCGAAAGATCACCAAACCGAGGATAGCAAGCCCATAGCACAGAGCATTTAAATATGTCATGCTAAGTCAAGAGAAAAGATTCTCGATCGGCTTTTCGGTAGGGTGCAGCTAGCGATCGCATACATTTAAAAAACACATCCGTAAATTTATGACCGAGTTTACACAAGGGCTGGATAAAATGCAGCCCGCAGAACAGACCCACTACCTGGGAATCCTGCCAAGTCAGCTAGCAACGACTTCAGACTCCGAGAAATTATACAGCTTACTAACAGATTACAATTTTATTGAAGCCAAGCTGTCAGCATCGGGAGTACAGGCGCTAATAGAAGATTACGATTTAGCAACAAGTCCCAATATTATTATCTCAGACCCAAAAGCCGACCAACTCAAATTAATCCAAGAAGCTATTCGGCTGTCTGCCCACATTCTAGCCACAGATAAAAGCCAACTAGCCACCCAACTAATGGCCCGCTTGATGCGCTTTGAAAGTCTAGAAATTCAAGCACTGCTAGCACAGGCAAAACACCAAACAACCCCCTGGCTGCGACCGCTAACGCCCAGCTTTACTCCTCCCGGCGGGAGATTATTGCGTACCCTCACCGGACATACAGACTGGGTACAAGCTGTAGCAATCACCCCCGACGGCAAGCGGGCAATTTCTGCGTCCTCCGACCACACTCTCAAAATTTGGCACTTAGAAACAGGAGAAGAACTTTCCACCCTCAAAGGTCATCTTACCTACGTCAATGCTGTAGCTGTCACGCCCGATGGCACTAAAATAATTTCCGGTTCTTGGGACAATACGATTAAAATTTGGGATTTAGAAACTGGACAAGAAATATTTACTTTTGCCGGCGATACTTTTGCCGTAGAAGCAGTAGCAGTAACTCCCGACGGCAAGCGAGTAATTTCGGGTTCTTGGGATGGCAGTATTAAAGTTTGGGATTTGACAAGCAGGGAAATAATTTTTAACTTCAAAGGTCACAGCAGTTTTGTCCAGTCCGTAGCAGTAACTCCCGATAGCAAACGGTTGATTTCCGGGTCGGGAGACAACAGCATGAAAGTCTGGAACCTAGAAACGGGAAAAGAACTTTTCACTCTCACGGGTCATGCAGACTGGGTAAAAAGTGTAGCAGTTACTCCCGACGGCGAACTAATAATTTCCGGCAGTTACGACGCAACTGTTCAAGTCTGGAGTTTGTCAGAAAGAAAGCAACTTTTTACGTTAGGAAAACACGGCAGTTTCGTTCAAGCTGTGGCAGTCAGTCCCGACGGCAAACGGGTAATTTCGGCTTCCGGCGACAAAACGCTGAAAGTTTGGAATTTGGAAACAAAAGAAGAACTTTTCACTTTTACCAATCACATCGCCCCAGTGAATGCTGTAGCTGTTACCCCCGACGGCCAGCGGATAGTTTCTGGTTCCTCAGACAAAACTCTCAAAGTTTGGCACTTAGAAATAGGCAAAGAAAATTTATCATTTGCAGGTCACGATGACTGGGTAAATGCTGTAGCAGTGACTGCGGACGGTACGAAAGCGATTTCCGGTTCAGGAGACAACCGGATTAAAGTCTGGAATCTTGAAAACGGACAAGAAATTTGTACTATTCCCGGTCATAAAGATTGGGTAAAAGCGATCGCAATAACACCGGATAGCAAGCGAATAGTTTCGGGTTCCGGCGACAAAACTGTGAAAGTTTGGGATCTAGAAACCGAAAA
>JACJNV010000293.1 GCA_014695175.1 Microcoleus sp. FACHB-DQ6
AAATAACCTTCTCCCGAATGACTCAAAAAATAGTAAACTAAACCTCCTTGACCGGTCGATCGAGGTTTGAGAGCTTTTACCTCAGTCCAAGGTAGCGACCAACCCTTGCGAAAAAAACGCGGAAACCAGTTGGGATAAGTGACTTCAATCCCTTCCTCGCTCAAAATTACCCTTTCACTGAGCACGCCGTACAGGCCCACAGCCCCGACAACAATTGCCGCCCAGAGTGCGGCGGGGGGAACGGGTGCTTTCGTTACTTCCGACAAAAAGGGTAAGGGAATTGTCAGGGCTGTGTACAAGCTCAACAGCGTGATTCTAATCAGGGGAGAAAGCCGGAATACCGCCGGCTCAAATACTGGGGCAGAAGATGGGGGAAATGCGATCGGTGGTGCTGACATGGCTGAAATTCGAGAAGCTGTTTAAGGATATTTTTGCACAGCTTTCCGACCCGCCAACAAAACTCAGGGAAATACGAAAAACCGGACAATATTTGCAGTTGTGAGTTTTGATCTAAAATTCATTTCAGAAACTTTGATTCTTAACTGTTGAGTTTTTACCGCTTTGCAGAAGTTGGAATTTTGAGCGCGGAGTTATCAATTAACTGACAATTTATAACTCAAAACTCACAACTGCGATTAATCGACGGCGGTTAGTGCCGGGACAGTCAAAGGTTCTGAGAGTTCTCGGGATTTGGGGCGGCCGACCATTACTGCTCGATCGCCCCGAACTTCCCCTAGGGATCTGCTAGGATTGACGTTTGAATAGGGGCCTTCGTTAATCTGCAAGCGATCGCAAGGAATTTTATCCGACAAAATTGCACTGGCCATCATCCCGGTGTGAATTTCCAATGCTGCGGCCGGCATCGCTTCAAACACTAAGCGCTGTCCGGGAAACACCACTCGTTCAAAGTACCAGTTAGGAATGTTGGCGATGCGAGCAATCTGAATCTGACTGGTGGCGTTGACGTAGCAGCACAGAATCTTGCTGTCGGCGTCTGAGGGTACGGGGTCAAGAATTTGAGCCATAAATGCTGAGGGAGCCTTGCCTAAAAGTTTTAGTTATCTTCTCAGGCTAACACTAGGTGATCCCGCCTACTGTAAAGCCGACTACCAACTCCCTAATACATGAGAGACCGATCGAACTTAAATTAAAATTTATTCGTAAAAATATAGTTTTTTTGACCCCCAGCTTGGATATTCGGTCAATATACGCTGTATTTGCTTAAAAATTAGCTTTTTTCTGGTGCTGTCGCCGATCGGCACCAACAAGCTCTGCCTTGAACCCAATAGAAAAATTTAAGAATATTTAATGTCAAATTGCGAAAATTAGACAGATTGTAAAGTTATATTAAAAGAATATTAACATAGCTGAAAAAGTTCCACTTTAGGATATGGCAATCATGGAAAACCGAGAAAACCGAGTCCTGTACGTTCGCCTCCCTTGCAATCCTATTTTCCCGATCGGAGTTGTGTATCTTTCGGATCACGTACACAAGCTGTTTCCCGATGTCGAACAGCGCATTTTCGATTTAGGCGCGGTGCCCCCCCTGGATTTCGCTAAAGCTTTGGATGCCAGCATAGACGAGTTTAAGCCGACGCTGCTAGTTTTCTCTTGGCGGGACATTCAAATTTACGCGCCCGTGGGCGGCCGGGGCGGCAACCCGCTGCAAAATGCCTTCGAGTTTTACTACGCCAAAAATCCGCTGATCAAGTTCCGGGGAGCCCTCGGAGGACTGCGTTTAGCCGCGTCTTACTACACCGAACTCTGGCGCAATCTGGGACTGATTAAGCGCGGATTGAAGCGGGCCCGGAAATACCGCCCGGAAGCTCGTGCAGTGGTCGGCGGCGGTGCTGTGAGCGTCTTTTACGAGCAGTTGGGCCGCAGTTTGCCGGTGGGAACTGTGGTTTCGGTGGGGGAAGGCGAAGCTTTGCTGGAGAAGTTGATTAAGGGCGAAGATTTGGCCGAGGAAAGGTGTTATGTGGTGGGAGAAACCGTGCCGCGCGCGAAGCTAATTCACGAAAAACCAGCCAACATCGAGAAAACTGCCTGCGATTATAACTACATCGAAACCATTTGGCCGGAATTTTCCTATTATCTACAAGATATGGACTTCTACGTCGGAGTCCAAACCAAGCGCGGCTGTCCTCATAATTGCTGTTACTGCATTTATACGGTGATTGAAGGGAAACAAGTGCGGATCAATCCGGCGGATGAGGTGGTGGCGGAGATTCGGCAATTGTACGATCGAGGTATCCGCAATTTCTGGTTTACCGACGCTCAATTTATCCCGGCCCGCAAATTCATCGACGATGCAGTTGAATTATTGCAAAAAATCATCGCCGCCGGCATGACTGACATACACTGGGCCGCTTACATCCGTGCGGACAATCTCACACCAGAGTTGTGCGATTTGATGGTAAAAACGGGGATGAATTACTTTGAAATCGGCATCACCAGCGGTTCCCAGGAACTGGTTCGCAAAATGCGGATGGGCTACAACTTGCGAGTAGTTTTGGAAAATTGTCGCGATTTAAAAGCTGCAGGTTACAACGATGTGGTTTCCGTGAATTACTCGTTTAACGTCATTGACGAAACCTTTGAAACCATCCGCCAAACAATTGCTTATCACCGAGAATTAGAGCGAATTTTCGGAGCAGATAAAGTAGAACCCGCGATTTTCTTTATCGGGTTGCAGCCGCACACTATTTTAGAAGAATACGCCTTTAAAAAGGATATTCTGCAACCTGGTTACGATCCCATGAGTTTGATGCCTTGGACAGCGCGCAAGTTGCTGTGGAATCCCGAGCCTTTGGGTTCCTTTTTCGGGCAAATTTGTTTAGAAGCTTGGCAGCGTAATTCCAATGATTTCGGTCGCGAAGTGATGGCAATTTTGGAGGAAAAACTCGGCTGTGCGGATTTGGAAGAGGCATTAACCGCGCCTGTGGAAATCAAAGACAAACAGTTGGCAGCCGTTAATTAATTATCAGGTTCGGAGTCAGGAGGACGGTTATTTAAAGAATGGGAAACGGGAGGAAAAATGTATCTTCTGTTTCCCTTTTTATTATTCACTAAATAGCTAAGCGCAAATAAACATTACCGTATAATATCGTTTCCGGTAGCATCGGAATTATTAGCCAAAATTAGGACACGGCAGTGCCGTGTCCCTACAATATTATTTTCGGTAGGGACACGGCATTGCCGTGTCCTCTATATCATAAGGAGTGCAACCGGAATTGATATAACAGAGTCAGTTGGCGACATGGGGGGCTAGAAACCCGGTTTTTAGGAAAATCAAAGGTTTAGTAACGAGAAATATATGAAGAAACCGGGATTCTCCGATCGGCGCGAACAAGTCATAAAATCTTAAAAAGGTCATACATACAAGAGATTGCTTTCTTGCGATCGCATTGACATACTTATGTATTTTCACTGGTGTAGCGTGCACAGTTCGCACCTTAGTTAAACCGACGGTGCACCGTGTTTCCTGCACCTCTCACCTCTGATATTAAATATTATTAATATCCAGCAAAGATGGATTAAGATGTAATTATATAGGTAAAACCAGGAGTGACAAGATGTTTTATAAAGATAGACTTAAGGGTATTAAAGGAGTAGTTCTAGTTATGGCAGGCATTAGTGCGAGCGGCTTTTTGACAAGCTCAGCAGAAGCAACGGCACTAAATCAACCGATTAGCAAAGTTAGGGCGATCGCACCCAACACTTTGGGCAATAATCAACCGCTGCAAATTGCTCAAGTTGAGAGATGTCCGAGGGCCGAAATGGTGCAATCTTTCGCAACGCCCAACTTTTCTATATACATTTGCAAAACCCAGGAAGGCGACATTTTTTACCGCGGCCTCAGCAAAATAAATGGCAGCCAAATCAATGTCATGCAAGTAACCACAGGTGACGACGGAACTTATGAAGCGACTAACGGTAATATTATCTATTCGATTAACCCCGAACGCCTACAAGTCCGGCAGAATGGTAAGGTAATCTTGACCGAAGCTGTCATCAAGTAACACTAACTGTTATTTAATGATAAATTCACTAAATTTAGGGTGTATTTTATTTAAGTTAAAAATTCAAGGCCAGCAAAAATATATTGATTCCTCAATAATCCAAGAGAATCAATGGTAAGGGTTATAAGATTGACTAACTTTTGTTCAAATATCTCTCAATCAAGACGATCGCCACTATATCATCTACCGGCCGCGGCGGAGTCCGCATCCCCTGGGGAATCAAGCGAGAAAGTCCCGTCGGAGGGTACATTTCCCAGTAGCGTTCCTTGGCTTCCAAACTGCTGAACCTCTCGTCAACCCTAACAATTTCGATTTCCGGCGACAAACTCTGCGTCAGTTTTTGTTTCCAACTTTTGGAAGTCGTTTGATCTCCCATGACTAATAACTCAATGGGAAACTCTTTGCACAGAGATTGAATCGTAGATATTGCTTCGTCGGACAGCACAACTTGATGGTAGCAGACGTTCTTATCTCTACCCATCACGGCGAGGCCGCACTTGTCTTTCCCCGGATCGAAACCTAAAATCATATTTATGAGTCCTCAGTTAATAAGTTTGTAGTTGCGCTTGAGCGCCGGCCAACTCAATCGCCAACCTATATCTAATCTGATACTTGCATTCTTGAATGTCTCAAAATCTTTGCGGGCGATCGTACTTATTTTACTTGACTTTTTTCTGGGATTGACATATTATATCATCATGGGAATCCGTGCGACCATATAATACCTAAGATCGGGAACCGGGTTTTTGCCACAATCTTTACTTCCCCGTTTTAATTTATCGAAAAAACCCAGTTTCTTTGACCCCCCGCAGCAATCAGAAACCGGGTTTTTGCCACAATCTTAGCTTCCCAGTTTTGATTGATATCGTGTCCCATCGATTGACCGCAGCAAGATTCGATCGAGCGTGCGGACTTCAGTCCGCAATATTGAGCGGACTGAAGTCCAATGGCACTGAAAAAGTGAGCAAAAAAAAATCTGTAAGGCAAGCTCTGCATAGATAATTGCCTTACCAACCAAAATATCTCTCTCTAGTATGCCCAATCGTGCGTCTATTCT
>JACJNV010000294.1 GCA_014695175.1 Microcoleus sp. FACHB-DQ6
GCGAAAGCCCCCGCCATCCGCCAGTGAGTCAACATTCGATCGACCCTGTAAGGAACCTCAGAAACATCCTCAAATGCGAGAATAACCCCCGTCAAATCCGGTTGATACGGGGTTCCGAGCAAATGAGAAGCCACCGTCAGATTCGCAGGAAACAGCCGCCCGGTGGCTTGTCCGCCGCCCCATCCTTTACCTTGCAAAGATTGTAAGGGACGACCTTCTATGCAGTCAAAAAGTCGATCGACAGACCAATCCGGTTCATCCGACAAAGTTGTCAGCAGCGGCCCGTGAACGCCCCAAACGCCCAATTTAGCCTGATTCCATAGCAAAGCAGTAATGTCGGAAAAGCCGATTAACCATTTCGGCGAATGGGAATCGGGAGGTGGAAATTGGGAATTTTCCGCCTTTCCCACATTTCCTTTTTCCAAAAGCCGAGTGCTGCCGAAACCGCCTCGCACACACAGAATACCGCGACAATCCGGGTCATTTAGGGCATCTGCGAGCTGTCGGACGCGGTTTTCATCGGAACCTGCCAAATAGCCCCAGCGATCGTCAAAACCCGGTGTTAATTCAATTCGATAGCCGCGGGATTTCCAAATTTCTACACCCTTTTCAAAGTTGGTTGATTCTCGCAAAGTGCCACTAGGGGCAATTACTTTGAGCAAATCTCCTGGTTGCAGAAATTGTATGTCAGTCATTAGTTATTTGTTATTATTTATATCGTGTTTGGTGAAGCGATCGTAATTCCGTAGCGCCGGATTTTACAGACAATTTCTGACTGAAACAGACAATCTCGCAAACCGGCCCCCACCCACCCATAAATACAAACCTACATTTTCGGATTCGGTGCAAATTTCAGGTTGATGTGGGTTATCTGTTGTGGCGGGGCGGGTTTATCTAGATTGTTGATAATCGTTAGATATTGTCGGTGAAACCCGCCCCTACGGGATATGGTTAATTATTGATTTAGGAGTGAGTTTTTCAGATTGTTTGTTAATGATTGCTAAGGCAAAGTCAGAATTTCCACCCCAGAATCAGTCACAGCTAGCGTGTGCTCGAATTGAGCCGAAAGCTTTCCATCTTGCGTGATAGCAGTCCAACCATCGGCGAGAATTTCCACTTCCCAAGTACCCTCATTAATCATTGGCTCGATCGTAAAAACCATGCCTTGTCTGAGCTTCTTTCCCGTGCCCCGCTTGCCGTAGTGCAAAATTTCCGGTTCAGTGTGAAAGACTCGGTGAATCCCGTGTCCCGCAAAATTTCGCACTACCGAAAAACCTTGTGCTTCAGCATATTCTTGAATCGCGGCACCGATGTCGCCAGTACGAGCACCCGGTTTGACTTCCGCAATTCCTCTTCTTAAACATTCCTCGGTTACTTCAACCAACTTTTTCGCTACCGGTGAAGGTTTCCCGACAAAAAAAGTCTTGGAAGTATCGCCATGATAACCATCAACTAAAGGCGTTACATCAATATTAATAATATCCCCTTCTTTAAGAATTTGTTTCGCATTGGGGATGCCGTGACAGACTACTTCATTGACGCTAGCACACAGAGATTTTGGAAATCCTTTATAGCCTAGCGGAGCGCTTTTTGCTCCGTGTGCCAAAGTCCACCGTTCAGCTTCATCGTTAATTTCTAGAGTGCTTACTCCCGGTTTAACCATCGGTTCGAGATGTAGCAGAAGTTCGGCCGCTAAACGGCCTGCATGGCGCATTTTTTCGATTTCTCTACTGGATAAAAGCACTAAACGTTCGGTCGCCATAGTTTTTTCAGTGGTCTTTTTTTGTGGTCGATTAAGAGTTAATTTAACTCAATTTTAGAATAGATTTGAACCAGTCTTCACAACGATCGCCCAAAGCTGCTAAAGAATATTCTACCTCTGCTTGTCGCCGGCAAGCGCTGCGGTCAATTTGGTCTAAGCGGGCGATCGCACCTACCAAGCCATTTACACTATCAGGCTCCACTAAAAAGCCCGTCAGTCCGTCTCTAACAATTTCCGCCGGCCCCCCGCGCTCGTAAGCAATCACAGGCACACCGCACGCTAAAGCCTCGATCGCGACATTTCCGAAAGCTTCCACCCAACGTGGTGTCATCAACAATGCTCGGCACTGACGGACTTGCTCTTGCATTTGGGTTGTTGTCAGAAACCCTAAATATTCTACCGGAGCATCCGGGTAATCTGCACAAATTTTTTGCCAATAATCCTCATCTTGCATTTTGCCCATAATTTTCAGGGGAATGCCTGTAATTTTCGCTGCTGCTACTGCATCTTCTAAGCCTTTCTCCGGGGCGATGCGGCCTAGCCAAGCTAATTTAGACTGCGGTTTGTTGCAAAATTCGTACAGGGATAAATCTATGCCATTTCCCAACAACTGACATTCATCGGCAAAGGCGAATGTTTTGGCTTGAGAAGCGGTGTGAACTCCGATCGTACCAGGAAACTGGACGGCGGTTTGTCCGGCAATGCGATCGAGGGCTGCTGAAAGGGAGCCCATGCTGATCAAATGTGCGATCGGAGTCTTAAAAAATGGTGTCAAATAAAACGGCAGCCAATCGTAGGCAAAGTTAACCATGACATCCCATTCATCCTGAACTTGGCGAGCATATTCCCACATATTCGCCAGCACAGAATCTGCGGGCATCACAATAGGATCGTTGTAATCTTGTGTTTGGGCGGTTACTTGCAAATCGCCCGTTATTTCGATTACTGGAATTGATTCTAAGACTGAACCTATCGGCGCTACAACTGCTATTTTATGACCGCGACTCTGCAATTCTTTAGCAATGTTAAGGATTGTAAGTTCGACACCGCCACCCAACCCCGAACCTAGTTGACCGACCGAAGTTGACAGGAACAATAGTTTTAAAGGGTTATTAGTCATTAATCCTTAATCATTAGTCAGCATTCACTAATTTTAACATAATCTAAATTATAAATTATCCCATCTCAAATCTCACTTTTCAAATAATTTTAAAATTGCTACATTTATTAATCCCTCCCAGAACGCGGACGGAGGCGATTCAACTGATTGATTGCCCAGCGAGCAACTTCCTGAACTTCGGGATCGGGATCGTCCGTCGCACGGTGCAACAAGTAACTGATTTGATTCACCAATTCGTAAATCCGCGTCAAGTCGCGAATTGCATTTTTACGCACTTCGGGATTTTCATTCTGCAGCGAAATTGACCACGCATTATTCATGGGTTTGAGCGTGCGAATGCCAATTTCCGAGAGACTTGCCAAAATTAAACTGTACTGCTTGGAGTCGGAATTTGCTAGCAAATCGATCAACGGCTCAACTGCTCTGGAATCTCCCCGCTGGCCTAGTTCCCAAATTGCTTTGCCCCTCTTTGCCGGATTTAGGTGCTGCAAATCTTCAATCAGTGCTTCAATAATATCAACTTTAGGTCTACCATCCGTTTCGGGAAGGGCAAAATCTTTCTTGCGACTCGCTAGGGAATCGCCTTGATTAGTTGTTTCGGGAATGTTGAAACCTGTGTTGCTGTACCCATTGCTGTGATGTTCCAAGGGCGAGGTGTCGGAATTAATTCGATCGCCCTCGAATGCTGCATCGTCGGATTCTGATTCCCCGGATTCCAGGATAAAAGACCGATCGCTGCTGTCGAGACTGTTGTCTTTTGGCAAATCCAAAGGGTAGGGCAAGGCTGACAGCGGTTTGGATAGCCCAAAAGAAGCATCTTGCTGTGTAATTGCGTGCGAGTTTGTAGGAGAATCGGAATTAGTAAATTGAGAGTTTCTTTGGTTGTGGCGCTCAAATCTTCCCCGTCTTCGCTTAGAATAATTTGACTCGTCACTGCTAACTAATTTGAGCATGATAAATACTGCCGCTGCCGTGACGACAACTGCTGCCAAACCCAACATTAAGAACCCCCGCTGACGAGACAAAATGACGATTAAATTGGATACTGATTTCGGGATCTTAGAATTAGATTTGGACGTTTTGGACGGCTGAGATTTGTTTTTATCGGGCGCTGGAGACGGTTTTGAAGGCTTTGAATCCTGGCGATCGTCCGGGGGAGAGTTCGCCTGAGCAATTTCTGGGGAAACAGCCCGGTAGGAAGCATTGAGAGTTTGGTGCTTTCCGTCCGCACTTGGACTGAACGCAGCGCCCAGACAGGCAATGCAGGTGAACAAACATACAGAGGAGCGGTAATGCGCCATAAGACTCAATCCGGGTTTTGAGAGGCAACGCCGCATGACGAGCTTTAGTTTAACCTTGAGTTAGCTCGATCCTAGCTGCTATGGGCTTAACTAACTCACTAATAGCACCAGACTAACGAAAAACCCTGGTTTGAGAGGGCACCGAGCCTGCTCTCATAAGCACAATTGTGTCATTGACGTGCAACTCCTTTAAATAATTAGTTTAATTAGTTTAAAACCAACAACTACATCGGCGGCCGCGACTTTAGCAGCGGCATCCCGAAAGTTGATTGCAGCTAATCTCGCCTACGTGCAGTGTGCAGTGCAGGCCCCGCAGCGCAGCACTGCGGGGGCGCTAGCAGACGA
This sequence comes from Microcoleus sp. FACHB-DQ6, assembly GCA_014695175.1. Taxonomy (GTDB): domain Bacteria; phylum Cyanobacteriota; class Cyanobacteriia; order Cyanobacteriales; family Microcoleaceae; genus Microcoleus. Next base: position 4,529 of record JACJNV010000294.1, read on the forward strand.
TTGTGGCTCGCCGTCGATTTCTCACTAATAGCGTGGCATGACCAAGAGTTTAACAAGCTTCCGAGCCTGCAGGTCGATCGTTTTTATCTGAATTTGGGCCCAAGTGGGACAGGGGGATTGGCACTGGAAACGAGAAACCTGGTTTTTTCGTTAATTCTTCGCTACTAAACCGCATATTTTCAGTACATTCAAGGACGCACTCTGGAGATCGTAAACCAGTTTTATTTACCAAAAATGCTGTAAGAAAGAGAGCGCTGATTTGACAGATGTTAATTTGAAGGGGGCAATTATCCCGGATAGAAGTGTTTGGGCGATCGGCTAATATAACCGTTAGGAAATATTGTATTCCGCTAGCCAGCGCCAAAAATCATACTATCTTGTAAAAGTAGGGTCGGATTTAGTTAGGAGCTATAGTGACAGCGAGTAGACCCTTTCACGCAGGCGTCCTAGGCCAACGTTTTGTTTATTTCTACCCACTTATTTAAGTTAAATCAATCGGTATTTAATGCTGTGCCGCCAAATTTGATATAAGATCGAGCTAAATTTCTAGTGTGAGAGTAGAGGCGTTTGTGAGCCAACAAGATATTTTAAATTTAGCAAAAGAAGGCGATGCTAGGGCGATCGCATTTCTGATCGGCCAAGCACTCCAAAGCTTCGGCGTCACGGCTAAAGCCAGCCGGGAAAATGACACCCTGCACCTGCTGCTGGAAGCAGAACAATTGCCCGCAGAAGAAGCCTGTCTCCGAGTCGCAGTCAAAGGGTTGCAGCGGCTGCAACCAAATAACCTTTACTCAGTGACAATTTACGGGCGGCAGGGCGGCCAGCAATTACCCGCTTGGACTCAGACGGTAGAATTAAAAAAACGCTTGACTTCCGAACCCGTGAGTCCATTAGTTGCCGTGAATGCCGCAGTAGCTGCGAGTGCAGCAGTAGCCGCGAGTCTACCCGCTTCTCCCATTCCTGTAACTTTGCCCAAGCTAGAAGAACCTCAAAATGTCACAACTGCGCCCCCTCCAACACCAGAACAATCTCCGCCCCAACCCCCTAAAATCCCCACTCCAAAACCCCCAAATCAAAGGCAGCAAAAGCAATCACCCCAGCCAGAGTTAGCCCGCACTAAAACTAAAAAATCTGGGCTGTCACTCGGTGCTCTGAGTCTAATTCTCGTGCCGATATGCGGCTTTGTTCTGGCTTCTCAATTTTACAAATCCTCAACCACCGCTACTAATAACCCTCTAACGTCCAAGCCTGCGGTACAAGAAGTGAGCTCGACACCAGCACCAGCAGCCGCAGCCAAACCCCTTCCCGATCCAAAATCGCCCTCGCCGGCTGCCAAAAAACCTGCCACTGTGCCCGCAACTGTCAGTATCAAAGCAGTTGGCGACATGGTTCCCGGTACAAATTATCCCTACAACAAACTGCCGGCAAAAAAAGAGATGTTATTAGAGTCGGTAAAACCGTACCTCAAAGGAGCTGATATTCTGTTTGGCAATTTTGAAAGCACGATGACCGATTATCCTTACAGTTCCAAAGCAGGCGGCGGACGAATGCTGATTGCCTTTCGGACGCCTCCGAGTTATGCAAAAATTTTCAAAGATGTTGGTTTTGATATTTTGAGTATTGCCAACAATCACTCTTACGATTTTCACGAGCAGGGATTTAATGACACGATTAAAAACATCGACAGCAATGGCATGAAGGCTGTTGGTAAAAGAGATCAAATTGTTTATAAAAATGTCAAGGGCGTGAATTTTGCCTTTATCGGTTTCAGCAACTACGGCGACGTTCACAATTCTTTGCTGGAACTGAAAGCAGGAGCCGAAGTTGTCAAAAAAGCTAAGGAAAAAGCTGATATTGTAGTGATATCAGTTCATGCTGGTTCTGAAGGAACGGGAGCTCTGAATGTGAGAAATAAAACTGAGTTCTTTTACGGAGAAAACCGGGGAAATATGGTTTTGTTTTCGCGGACGATGATTGATGCGGGAGCAGATTTGATTTTGGGACATGGCCCGCACGTTCCCAGAGCTATGGAACTTTATAAAGGGAAATTGGTTGCTTATTCGCTGGGAAACTTTTTGGGTTATCGCACTTTGTCCACGGCTGGAGCACTCGGTAAATCTCTAATTTTGGATGTGAAAATGACTCCGCAAGGGGATTTTGTTTCTGGCAAGATTATCCCCGTCCAACTTGACGGGCGAGGTGTGCCGGCTGTTGATAACAATTTTAGGAGTGTGGGGTTGATTGACCGTTTGACAAAGAGCGATTTTCCCAATAGCGGTTTGACAATTGATGACAAGGGACAAATTTTGAAAAAGAGTAAGTGAGTAGGGTGTGTCGCCCTCAACAATAACTGGTTCCCAGCCACAGCCTGGGAACCAGTAATAAAACTATTGTGACCCGTTGCTCTAATCAACGTCCGAAATATGCAATTTAAATGCTATACAGCTTAGCCGCCCCTATAGTGCAATCATCGTTTTCAAAGCTTCTTTCATTTCGTCTGCTGTCGTCGTTGCCGTACCGAACTGACGCACGACAATACTAGCCGCCAAATTGCCCAAAACTGCCGCTTCCCAACCAGATGCACCGACGCACAAAGCTAAAGTCATTGCTGCTACAACTGTATCTCCAGCACCGGTTACGTCGAATACATCAGTCTTGTTAAAAGGGGGAATGTCCCAACTTTGAATGGCAACTTCCCCCTTTTCACAAGTGGATGTTGGAGGGGGTGAATTTTTGATTTCTTCGCCGTTCGCCCTTTCAAACAAAGTCATCCCTTCTTCGCCGCGAGTAATCAGGATTTTTTGAGCTTGAGTTAAGTTCAATAAATCGCGTCCTGCTTGCATTAAAGTTTGAGGGTTTTTGATAGCATATCCGACGGCTTGCTCGGCTTCGGGCAAGTTCGGAGTAAATAACATTGCTCCAGAATATCGCTGCAAATTTGTTTGAGCGTCTACAATTGTTTTGCCGGGAACCACTGCCGATTCGATCGCCAAATTCGTCAAAACTCCGTCGCCGTAGTCGGAACAAACCACTGCATCTACTGTCGGTATTTGCTGCCGGATGTAGTCTGCCAATTGCAACTGCAAATCTAAATCCGGCAACTCGTCCGATTTGCGATCGACTCGGACAATTTGCTGAGTCACAGACTGCCGCGCGTGCCCGGAAATTCGAGTTTTGGTGACAGTTGGACGCTGCGAATCGATTAAAATCCCACCCGTATCAATTCCCGCCGCCTCAAAAATACCGCACAAAGCCTTTCCCTGGTCGTCTTTTCCCACCAAACCAGCAACTTTTACTTTGCCTCCCAGTTTGGCTAAATTATAGACCGCATTTGCGCCACCTCCGGGTACTTGCTGAGTATTTTCGTAGCGCAAAATCAACACAGGTGCTTCGCGGGAAATTCGCTCTACTTGTCCGGTAAGAAACTCGTCCAAGGTCAAATCTCCGATCGCTAATACCTGCGCTCGATCGAAGCAGTCTAATCTTTTCAATAATTGCTCTGTTGAGGCACGCAGTTGAGGCAAAAAATCGGAATAGTCGTTAGTCATTAACCAAAAAAATGAGACTGAGGAGTTAATAATTGAGTGTGGAACGAGCGGGAATTAAAAATCCTAATATTAATTAATAATTAATTTCCTCCCTTGTTTTATTTTTAACTTTTAATTGATTTTCTCACTGGGATTTTGAGAAACCAGTTGCAGGCTATTGGCTATCGCACTCGCTCAAACAATTTGGCAAAAAAATGCAGATAAAATCGCAGCCTTTGAGACTCAACTGAAAATTGCATGGCGTGGAAGTTTCCTCCTACATAAGTGCCTTCAAAAAACAGCATAATTATTTCAATTTCTGCTTGATGATCGTAATCACCTGAGTCATTTGTTTTTTGAGTGCATCAATTTCCGCTTGCATTTTCGCCATTTTCGC
>JACJNV010000295.1 GCA_014695175.1 Microcoleus sp. FACHB-DQ6
TTTTGAAGGCAATTTTCAGAAAAGACGAGCCCTGGTGGTAGTATTGGCTCAGTTGCTTTTGGTAAACAGACACAATGCGATCGTCCTCAACAAGCGGCGGCCAGTAGTCGTTCAGATCGATCGCACTCAATTGCAAATTTTCCGAAAAAAGCGCTTTGTTTAAACTCAGACAGAATTGCTTCAGGCCACAGATGGCTGATTTTCCCGCGCTGCGACGGCGAGAACCAGACAAAGTGCTGCGATCGCTTTTTCCCATTCTTGCTTTACAGCGGTGGGTTGAACCTCATCAAAGGCGCTAACTAAACGAGGGATCGCTCGTTCTAATGCCTGTCTGGGAATTGATTTGTGCAGATCGACTAAACGAGTTAAACTTTCTTGATTCTTCAAAAAACCGACTACCCATTTCGTAGTATGATCCGGACTCTCAGGGACGTTTTTAATTCCTAGTTCTGTTTGCAACCAGTCGTAAAAAGGCGGCAGCTTTTGAGCTAAAACAGTTCCAGCAGTTGGCAAAGTTTCTTTGAGCAAACCACTATCCAGACTTCCCAAGACTTGATTGAATTCGGGTGAATCGAGCAAGCTGGTTAATGGAAGTGAAAGCAGGGCTTCAGAAGCCTCATGGGATACATTTAAAGTCCGCGAAAATGTTTGCAGCATTGGAAAGTCTCTGGTATGGATGACTTTTTTAGCCTAACAATCACGCGACTCAATGAATATGAGCTACCTCATACAATTCTATGATTTACTGAACTTACCATGTGAATTAATCCTTTTTTATGTGTAATATTTCACAATTTGAGCGATTCGCTTCATAATTTTGAGTACATTGTACAATTCATTTCCTCTATCGCGCAAATCAAAGGAATTAGATAAACCGTACTGCGGTGTACCTTGATACGTCATTTTAATGAACTGAAAATTCCTGCCGTTGCTTAGCATTCCAAAGGACGCCATGCTAGGATTAGGATTAGCCAGCAGATAAGCTAATATTTGCGCTAATCCTGTTTCTATGGAAATTTGAGCGCTTTTTGACTCGATAACCATTACCCAAAACTGCTGTTTTAAAACCAGGACATCCATCCTACCTCTGATAATTGTCTCGTCTTCCTCTTCAAATAAAATTTCTACTTCAGGTTCAGCTTTGATATGAAAGGGAGGTAAATAGAAACCTGCAAAATGTAGCAAGGGAGATAAGACTACCATTTTGACGGTAGTTTCTAGCATTGGAGGATACTCGACTAAGTTGAAATAGCTAGCTTTCACTTGATCGAGAAATTGTTTTTCAAATTCGCTGATTTCGGGTAATTCGTCAATCCATTCACGAAAAAATTGGTCGTCATCAACGAGTTGGATATTAAATTTTTCCCTTAAGTAGGAGAGAGTAATTTCTCTAGCTTGGATTGTTGCCGTCATAGTTTTTGATGATTATTCCTAATCTTAACTACATTATACAACATACAATTCATTTCCTCGATCGCCAAAATCTAATTTCAACCGGGCTGTACATATCTGGGTGCATCTGCGGTTAAAAAAAAAATCCCATTGAATCAGCTAAACAAATTCTCCCTTAGCAACCATCACCACCTTACCACCAACCCAAACTGCTATTTCCCCGTCATTTTTTGCTGCTTGTAACAACAGCAAAGAAGGTCGATCGATTTCATAACCCTGCTCAACTCTGACATCAATCTTTGTTTCCCCATAATAAGCATATTCTACCAAATATCCCGCCAAACAGCCGTTAGCACTGCCAGTCGCTGGATCTTCGGGAATTCCTAATGAAGGGGCAAAAACTCGCACGCTTAAATCATTAATGTCGCTGTAAGTTTGTGGGCAAAATATCAATATTTCTTTCGCTTCCATTGTATTAACTAGCTCAAAATATTTATCTAAGTTGACTTGAGCTTTTTTGAGCGAGGCGAGAGTTTTTAATGGGACAATTATAAACGGCACTCCCGTAGAAACTTCTTGAATTGGGAAGTTTGCATCAATTTCATCGGGTTCTAAATTCAGGACATTTGCCAGACTTGCGGCTGATAAAACTTGACCAAAACTAGGCGGGTTTTGTCGCATCCACAAAATATCTGCCGATTCATTGTGATAATTAAAAGTAACTGGAATTTGACCGACGGCTAGATTGAGAATTACTCGATCGACCTTTTCGCGAATAATCTCTTGCTGCAACACAAACGCAGTGCCCAAAGTCGGATGACCGGCAAAGGGCAATTCCTTCTTGGGCGTGAATATCCGCACGTCATAGCCGCCATCTCGCGGATCGGGCGATCGAATAAACGTAGTTTCTGAATAATTGATTTCCCGCGCTATCAGCAGCATTTGGGCCTCAGATAGTTCGGCAACTCCGGCACCGCAAAATACAGCTAGCTGGTTGCCAGCATACTTTGACTCGGCAAACACGTCAACTATATAAAAATTCATAATTCTGCCTTTTGTAAAAGTCGATAACTGATATTTTACATCCAGCGTTACAAAGCAGATTTATTTTATCGATCGAGTCACCGCGACGATTTGACGCAGTTTAAAGAAGCGCTTAGAATTGCAAAGATATAGAGAAACAGGGATTTGTAATAATTTGTTGAGGGATGTGTAACGATGAGTGAGTTTAAACAAGAGTTAGGGAAAATGTCGCGGGAAAAGCGACTTTATACTTTAGAAACTCTGCCAAGGCATTTAGTAGAGAGTGGGCAAGGGGAAAAGCTGTACCAGTTGTTAACGGATTTCGATTTTATGGAGGCGAAACTGGATGAGTTGGGGCTTCAAGCGTTAATTGAGGATTATGATTTAGCGATAGATTCTCAATTGTTGGATGGGCCGGAGCAAAGTCAAACTTATCTCTACTGGATTCAACAGGTACTTCGCACGTCAGCGCCAATTTTGGAAAGGGATAAAACGCAATTAGCAGGTCAATTATGGGGGAGATTGCTTGCTTTTGAAAAGCCTGAGTTTCAGAGGATGTTGGAACAAGCCAAGCAGTCGAAAAATAGTCCTTGGCTGCGACCTTTGAGGTGGAATTTAATAGTGGGGCCATGTTGGCGTAACCTCGCCGGCCATTATTTCGGGGTAGAAGCAGTGGCGATCGCACCCGACGGCAAACGAGCAATTTCGGCTTCATCGGATAAAACCCTTAAAATCTGGGACACAGACACTGGCACAGAACAGAGAACTCTCACCGGTCATACTGGCCCGGTAAGGGGAGTCGCGATCGCACCGGATAGCCTGACAGCGATTTCGGCTTCAGACGATAACACCCTAAAAATCTGGGACACCGAGACAGGTAGAGAACTTCAAACCCTCACCGGTCATACTAACTCGGTAAGGGGAGTCGCGATCGCGCCCGACGGCCTGACAGCGATTTCGGCTTCAGACGATAACACCCTAAAAATCTGGGACTTGGCCAGTGCCAGCGAACTGAGAACGCTCACCGGTCATACTAACTCGGTAAGGGGAGTCGCGATCGCACCCGACGGCCTGACAGCAATTTCGGCTTCAGACGATAACACCCTAAAAGTCTGGAATTTGCTAAGCGGAACCGAACTGAGAACTCTCACCGATACTGGCTATGTATATGCAGTGGCGATGGCACCCGACGGCTTCATAGCGATTTCGGTTCCACAACTTAACACGCTGAAAATTTGGGACACAGACAGCAGCAGGGAACTTCAAACCCTCACCGAGGATTTTAGCTTTGTACAGGCACTCGCGATCGCACCCGACGGCAAACGAGTAATTTCGGCTTCATCGGATATGACCCTAAGAATCTGGGATCTGGCTAGCGGCAAAGAAATTGCTAGTTTCACCGGAGATAATTGGTTTAATTGCTGTGCGATCGCGCCTGACGGGGTGACAGTGGTAGCGGGGGGTCCAGCGGGCCCCGTGCATTTCCTGCGATTGGAGGGAGTTAGCGGCGGGGGATAGGAGTTTTAAGTGCGATCGAGTTGGCGGGCGATCGAAAAAGTTCGGTTCATCGGGGTGATCGAGTCTTCAACCCGCTCTCGTCGGGTAAAGTTTCGTGTAGACAGGGTTTCAACCGCCGAGTCCTATATTTATTCGCTATTTCAAACAGCGAATTGCCTCCAACATCCCCCGGGCTTTATTGAGCGTTTCTTCGTACTCCATATCCGGGTTAGAATCGGCCACCAAACCAGCACCTGCTTGCACAGAAACCGAATGTTTATCGCCTCCTTGAGAGCGAACAACCATAGTCCGAATGGCGATCGCACTATTCAACTGTCCCTCAAAATCATAATACCCGTAAACCCCAGAATACGGCCCCCGGCGGCAACCTTCCAACTCGTGCACAATCTCCATCGCCCGAATCTTCGGAGCACCGCTAACCGTACCCGCAGGAAAACCAGCTTTCAACAAATCCCAAGCGGTCTTATCCTCAGCCAATTCTCCCACAACATTGCTCACAATGTGCATGACGTGAGAATAACGCTCAATTTCCATTAATTCGTCAACTTTTACAGTACCGTTTCGGCAAACTCTTCCTAAATCGTTCCTGCCCAAATCAACTAACATGACGTGTTCCGCAATTTCCTTCGGATCTTGCAGCAATTCAGCAGCCAAAGCATCATCTTCTTGAGGAGTTTTACCCCGGCGGCGAGTGCCGGCAATCGGTCGCAAAGTTGCTATCTTTTTGCCATCAGCAGTATTTTCCGCCTTCACCATAATCTCGGGACTCGAACCGATAATCTGCCAATCTCCGAAATGAAAATAAGCCATGTACGGAGAAGGATTTATCAGACGCAAAGAGCGGTAAAGTGCAAAAGAATCGCCGCTGTATTCAGCCTCTAGTCGCTGGGAAATAACTACTTGAAAAATATCTCCGGCTTTGATATAATCCTTAGCCTTTAAGACATTGGCACAATACTTTTCACGGGTAATATTGCTAGTGTAAGCCAATTCTGTATTTCCGGTTGTGGAACGGGAATCTTGCCCGTTATTGGGAGGTGTCCATTCTATGAGAGTAGATTGCCGGGAAAGCGGCGATTGCAGCTTCTGAACTAACTTGCCAACCCGATCGCACGCTTGCTGATAAGCATCGACCAAATCAACGCCAACCTCCCGCAAATCCGCATAGGCGACGGCCCAAATTTTCCGCTTCACCTGGTCGAAAATCAGCAAATTATCCACCTGCATCCACAATCCATCCGGCAAATCATTCTCGCTTGCTGGATGCACGGGAACTCGCGGTTCTATCCACTTAATTAACTCGTAACCCCAAAAACCAAATAACCCGCCAATTCCCGCCGGCAACTGCGGCAATTTCACCGGTTGATAAGACTCCAAACATTCAGTTAAAGCTACAAACGGATCGCCCGTAAATACTTTTTCGGAACCGTCACGGTAAACTTGAGTTGTGCGAGATCCCCTTGCCTCCAATATCCACAGCGGATCGCACCCTAAGAAACTATAACGCCCGAGTTTTTCCCCACCTTCCACCGACTCCAGCAGAAAACTGTAAGGTTGACCCGCACAAACCCGATACCACGCAGACACCGGCGTATCCAAATCAGCAACCCATTCTTGATACACGGGTACAAAATTGCCTTGTTTCGCCAGTTCCGAAAATTGTGAGAAATCGGGAAATATCATATATATCAGAAGGAAGAAGGAAGAAGGAAGAAGGAAGAAGGAAGAGGGAAGAAGGAAGAAGGAAGAGGGAAGAAGGAAGAGGGAAGAAGGAAGAAAGAAGAAGGAAAAGGCAATCCTGGCAATAATTTCAGCGATTAAAAGCGTCCTAACCGTCTTGGGTTCAATAAACAAAAGACGGAAACCAACATCCCTCCGGCGACCGATACTCGCCAAGTGCCATCACCGCCATCGGCTTGAGGGCGCGCAGCCCTTCTTGCAAGCACCAACGAAACAAACTTGCGTACCTCAGCGGCAAGTGAAAAGCAAGCAATTGATCGGAACTGCACGCAGCAGCCCCCAAGAGCAAAGCCTGCATATCGGCTTCTGTTTCCGCGACGCTGTGGCCCAAAGCCGACACCGCACAAGTATAAGCCACAATCCGACCTTGTTTGCAAGCAACCCAAGGAGAAAACAAATTCAGGGCGTCTTCAATCTCCGAAGTTCGATCGCACCTGCAGAGTTTTTCGCACAAAGCCGCACATTCACCAACATCCTCACTAGCCATCGCGCGCACCTCAAACCCCTGCGGAGGCTGGCTGCGAAACTTCCCCTCCATTAACACGAAAGGTTCCTTCACCTCAAAACCCAGAGAAGCGTACAGAGACAGCGCAGCCATATTAAAAGATTCCTGAACCAAACGGATGCCCCGAGCGTCCTGTCCCCGTTCCAGCAAAGCTTTCATGATTTCCCGCCCCGTGCCGCGGCCTTGAAAAGTTCGATCGACACCGACAGGCCCGATACCGCGAATCGGGTTGCGTTCGTCCATAAACCCGCAGCCGACAACCGCACCGGAACTCTCGGCTACTATGTCAAAAAACAATGGACTGTCAATCAGAAGACCAATTATTTCGGTTGAAAACTCCAGCGTCGGAAAATCTGTATTAGGGAATTGGTGGCGATCGGAAATATCTTTAAAAGCTTCATAATTAATGCGCGCGCAAACATCGATATCAGAAGGTTGCGCTCGCCTGATTGCGACATTCATTTTTAATTTAACGATTAACTTTTAATTAGATGTGAACTTGGCAGTAGTGTTCGGGTGCTGCGACCGACGGCCTCGGGCGCCCGAATACTACTGCAAAAACAAGTTTACAAGCTGAGCCTTTCGAGGCAATATTACCTATGTTTTGCTCAGCGATGCAGTCACGATCTAAGGATCGAAAGTCTTCTTACCGGTAAACTTCAGCTTGGCAGGATTGGTATTGCTGCCAATATTCCGGTCAATCTTACCGTTGTAGGGACGGCCTTCGTTCACCTTCTCAGGGAACACGCCATCCTTGGGATGCAGGTACTCAGTAGTACCGTCGGGAAACACGCGGTAAATTTTGTAGTTCGTGATTTTGAATTTAGCCCGCAGTTGCTGGCCGCCCAAAGCGATGCACTGCTCCTTCCGGGGCAGGTGCAGCAAGTTGTCGCCTTGACGCATAATCGCAGCGCCACCAGTAGGCATTTCAAAAACCTGCTCCTTGGGGCTAGTCCAAGTGATAGCGTACTTCTCTTCAACTAGCGCCTTGGTCAGCAAGCCGCCTGTGCTGCCGCCGAAGATTGGGGGTTGTCCAGTGAGTTGTTCGGCCATAAATATATCCAAAGGATTTTTACGGCATCGTATCATTGAGACTGCACGCTGTTCTCGAAATTGTAAGGAAAATTAACAGTTTTTCTGCGATCGATCTTTTCTGATAATTGATAATTAGTAATTAATAATTCATAATTGGTAATTTCCACCAAAGTTAGAAAACAGAATTAGGAAGCACCAATCCCCAAAAAACGATCGAAAAAACAGCAATGCTTCGGGTGCTTGTGGCGCACCCGAAGCATTGCACATTCCTCCAACTCCCCCCACACGCGATCGAACAATTTACCGCGTCAACCCTAAGTCAAGAACCAATTAGGGTCATAGCCTCGCGGAATTTGACTCAAAGCAGTCCAAGTTTCTTGATTGACAATCCCGTCGGCCTCAATCCCAAAGCTTTTTTGAAATGCGCGAACAGCTTTCTCCGTCAAAGTAGCAAAGTCGCCGTCAATTTTACCGCCATAATGCTTGGAACTTTTGAGAACTTCCTGAACAGTAGCGACTGCTTGCCCAGAACTGCCGAACCTGAGTACCGGCATATTAACTGGAGCTGCAGTATAAAGCGCCTGCCAAGTGAGCGGCCCGACAATGCCGTCCGGCGACAAGAAAACCCGAAACTGAAACAGTTTCACAGAAAATTCAACTGCTTTGTTAAAAATTCCTTTAGCAGGGTGCCGATAAAGCTGCAACTTGGTTAGCAGTTGTTCGAGTTCCAATACCGCTTTACCTTGGGAACCTAATTGTAGTTGCGGCTTGTTGGCTATAGGTTGAGTAGATTTCATCTGGCTTGTAGGTGACATAATCGATTTTCCTACCCTCTAGGTTTGAGTATTCTTCTGGAAACAAATTTTTTCCGGGTGAAACATTTGCATCCTCAACTTTTCACGAATCAACACTGGCGTCGGCAGTGCCTCAACAGATTCGATCGGCTTTTACCATCTCACGGCTTGTGCAGGGCAGACTTATACCATTTTAGATTTTAGATTTTAGATTTTAGATTCGGCATGACTGATTACTATTGGGGTTTGCAGCTTACCTACAGTTGGATTCTTTGTTTAAACTGATATTAATTTTCGGCAGCCTCCCTAGGTATTCTGTCGCCAAACCGGGTTTAAGACGGCAAGCGCATCCTGAATCTGCTTTGATACTTTCGATTTTAAAGCTGAACACCGCGTGGCCACATCACCTTTAAGAGTGATTAGTTAACTATTATCAATTGAGTCTAAACAGTGGGAATAGTAAAGTGAAATTCACTTCCTCGGTCTTTTCCTGCGGAATCTACCCAAATTTTACCGCCCCAGCCGGCAACAATCTGTTTGCAAATTGCCAATCCCAAACCGGTACCGCCGGCGCTGCGGCGCAAAGCTCCTTCTTCTTGATAAAATCGATCGAACACTACTTTTAAACTGTTCGCCTCTATTCCCCTCCCCGTATCGGCTACAAGCACTTCCACCATCCGAGAACCGTTGCATTTCGCACGCACTGTCACGCTTCCTTGAGGTGTGGTGAATTTGCAAGCGTTGTCTAAGAGTTTGGAGAGCACCTCCACCAACCACTCTCCGTCAGCTTGCACTAAAGGCAATTCTGCGGACACCTCGGCGATAATTTCCGGTAACTCTCGATCGACCGTGCGCGATCGCACGCTGCTGAGGGCCAAATCCACGCATTCTTGCAGCGTCAGCGATTCTACATTCCATTGGACTCGCCCGCTTTCTAAGTGAGAAAGAGTTAAGAAATCCTGCACGAGTTTCCGCATTCTATCGGCATCACCGAGGGCAGTTTCTAACATGATTTGCCGCAATTCTGCGGGCATATCTGGTTCGGAGTTCAAACTTTCCAAACAAACTTGAATCGTAGAAAGAGGGGTGCGGAGTTCGTGTCCGGTGATGGCAATTAGATTGCTGCGAGTGCGGTCTAATGCTTCTAATTGTTGGTTGAGTTCTTCTAAATGAGCGTAGGTTTCTGCTTGAATTAAGGCGGCTCCGAGTTGGGTGGCGATCGCCTCTACTAAAGCAATTTCGTCTTCTTCCCAAGGTAAAACCGATCGGCACTGGTGCATTTCCACCATGCCCAAAACCCGCCCCTGATAAAGCACTGGCACCATTAACCAAGACACAATTTGCCAATTTTTTACAGTTTTTTCCAGGAACTTTGTATTGACAATCAGCGGGTGTTGTGATGTGTCTTGGACGTAAACTCGCTCTTGCCGCGCCACCGCGTCGCTCCATATTTGATTTTCCTGCAACAGCCAAGTCTGATCCAGCATGGAACTAGCGCCGGGTCCCAAAAACTCGCGATCGATTTTGACCGCCACATCTGTGGCCTTGCACCGATAAATCAAACACCGGCTTGCCGACAGGGCCGTGCCCAGTTCTTGCACTGCAACTTCGACGATTTCTTGCGGGTTGAGAGACTGCCGCATTGCCGTGGTAATTAAGTTTACCAGGCGTTCTTTGCGTTCCTGGGCGGCGATGGCGCTGTATGCTTTGAGCAATTTGTGCTGGCCTGCTTGCAAGTAGGTTACTAAGCGTTCGGTAAAAGCATCGCTCAATTTTGGATTGGGAATTTTTGAGTTTTTTCCCGTAATTATGTCGGGTTTGGTGGCTTTGGAAGTGGCGGATTTCCTGGTTTTTTTCGGTGTTTTGACGAGCTTGTAAGTAGTTCGCGCTCGCTCGATCTTTTCGGCCAATTCCGGGCGATAATTGACAATTCTATCGAGCAACAATGCGGCAGCTTTGGAGCTTACCTCGCGATCGAACGTCCAAATTCCTTCAAATCTGCGAGCTTGATCCATCAACTGCGGCCCGCGATCGTCTTGGTTGTCGATCGGCACAATTTTTTCTTGACAAATCAGACAAGTTGAGTATTGTTCGCCCAGCACCACTAAGTGCCACTCTTGACTTAATCCGTCCTCCGGTGCAAACGCCACAGTTTCGTGACACTCCGAAGCATTTTTAAAGTCAGTTTCCGGTGCTGCCAGCACGTATACCTGAGACGAGCGTGAGGCAATTCGCCGGTAGCGGTGAGCTTCCTGGCGGTAGAAGCGCTCTCGCTGAAAGCTTGCAATAACTAGCGGTTCGTCGTCGGAACCCGCCAAAACTAAGTCTTCCATCGCGTGAGACAGGGCTGTCATGGAAGATTTGAAATAAATTTGTGCCCGCAGTTGGGGCAAAGCTTGCAGAAGTTCTGCCAGTAGCGAAATAGGGACGATCATCTAGCCTTAAACGTGCATTTTTGCCGATGACAAAACAGGATCGATAGGAGGTTTAGAGCGATCCCTTTTCAGTATCTGATACATTTATGCTTCATAACACGACTGTTTAAGTCATATCATGCTAGCCATATCATTTAGACGAATCTAAGCAGAGGTATGCCTCCAAGACCTTGAGTTCATCCCAAAGTCACCTGTTTTTACCTCTAGGTTTTGACGCCAACTCATCTATTCAGGCTTCGATTCGGGCGTTAGCACTCTCACCATTCAGACTTGTTAGGCACCGCTTGCGGATCTCTTGCATTATACTATTCTTGAGGTATTTGATATCAGTGCCATCTGTATCGGTTTTTGGCGAACCGGTTTTTGGCGATCGATCGGGCTAATCGGCAATTAAACTTTCAAAAATCACAAATAATTGGCCATTAGTTAAAAACTAACGGCCAATTATTTTGAGGACTTATATCCAATCTGGTTAGATGCGGAATGATGCCAAGGGTGCGAGCATCATCGCGAGATCTTAAACTCGCACTGAACTCGGAAAATTATTATTCCGATGAAGCCCGGAAACGATTTTCACCAAAATCTATGAAGAAAAAGGGTTTCGGACACCTAGCTTGTAAGTCCTATATTTTTTTTGAGGCATAGCGCCTAAGTATAAATGCTGCGGCTGTGGTTGTATTAGGCTAGTTCGCCCCCTTCGTCGCTGCCGCCCGGAGATGATTTGTAGAGAGCATCTAATTGTTCGCGGGCGTCTTGGACAGTCAGCGAACGCATCACTAACAGTGGCTCATTGACTATGTTTCCCTGTTCGTCTAAAAGTTCTGGATGCGGTACAGATTGAGAGCCAGGATAGGATGGGTGGCGATTATTTGCCATGAATTGTTGAGGACGCTGAGACTCCATACCAACGGTGACTAGACTGCGGATTAAGTTACCGACTGCCAGAAAGGCAAGAACGGTAAAAGCTAAAATATAAAGCAGGTGCAACATTATCTTCTCCTCCGGGCTAAACAGCCACACAGCAATTTACAAAAGTGTTTCAGCAAGTAATAACTTATTAACTGGAAATCTGTTTGAGGTTGTCAAGTCAACAGCCACATTTCCCCAGGTTTGGGATTTGACTGCAAGTTTAACTTGAACTCGTTTCCTTATTTTCCAGGACGAGCTAACTGCAATGAGCGAAAGCGCACCGATACTTGCCAGGATTCGGCGAGCAGTGTGTGCCACGGCATCAGTGCTGCGGCTTCAATCCCAACTTGGCCTCCGGTTGCTTGAAATAGAGCTTGAGCCGCGCATACTTCTTGCTGAGCCTGTTTGACTCGCGCCAGCAAGTCAGATTGCTCCTCGTCGCTGAGAAAGGGCATTTCCTCAGTTTCTAAGAGGTTTGCCGATCGGTCGAACCAGTAATTGAAATCCTCTAACAGCGGTTCCAGTAACGCTTTGAGCAATTCTGGCTCTGGCAAATTGGAATTAAGCATGGATCAAAATTGGGTTATTTATCTATTATAGTCTTAGGCGGTCTTTACAAATTGTAACATATTTTTAACAAAAATTCAATAATTTAATAACAATTAGTCGGTGGATGTGAATAAATTTAACTGTGCCAGCAGCGATGTTTGAGTCAAAATCCCCAAATTCTGCCAAATTAGTTCGCGAGCTAACGGGTGGTTAAAAAACGGGTTTTTTCAGGCCATACTTCGTTACAGCCCACCCAAATAGTAAAAAACCCGGTTTCTGAGAGTCGGAGTGCCGGAGGCACTAAACGTCGCAACCATCAGGGCCGTTGTTGTAATTTCCCGGAGTGTCCCCCAGCCGGAAGTCGGCGCTTACTGTCCCAATCTTAGTAAGATAGAAGCAACTGCAACTAAATTAATTGTTAATTCAGCCGATGTCTAGCTCACAATCCATGTCCCCTCCAGAAGAGTCCGTTAAGATTGAGTTGCCCCGCACGAGTGAGTCGGAGGCACTAAAAAAAATTCGCCACACCACCTCCCACGTTATGGCGATGGCGGTGCAGAAGTTATTTCCCAAGGCGCAAGTAACGATCGGCCCTTGGATTGAAAACGGTTTCTATTATGACTTTGACACTCCCGAACCTTTTACGGAACAGGATTTAAAAGCCATTAAAAAAGAGATGATCAAAATCATCAACCGTAAATTGCCTGTAATTCGGGAAGAAGTCAGCCGCGAGGAAGCGGAACGCAGAATTAAGGAGATTAACGAACCTTACAAATTAGAAATTTTAGAAGGTTTGATCGAACCGATTACTCTTTACCATGTGGGCGAGGAATGGTGGGATTTGTGCGCCGGGCCTCACTTAGAAAATACCAGTGAGTTGAATCCAAAGGCGATCGAGCTAGAAAGCCTAGCAGGCGCTTACTGGCGCGGCGACGAAACCAAAGCTCAGTTACAGCGGATTTACGGCACTGCTTGGGAAACTCCCGAACAGCTAGCAGCATACAAACACCGCAAAGAAGAAGCATTAAGACGCGATCACCGCAAATTAGGTAAAGAATTAGGCTTATTTATTTTTGCCGATGCGGTGGGCCCGGGTTTGCCTTTGTGGACGCCGAAAGGCACTGTTTTGAGAAGTATTTTAGAAGATTACTTGAAACAAGAACAAATCAAGCGCGGCTATTTGCAAGTAGTGACTCCCCACATTGCCAGAGTCGATTTGTTCAAAATTTCCGGCCACTGGCAGAAATACAAAGAAGATATGTTTCCGCTGATGGCGGAGGATGAAGAAGCGGCAGCAAACGAACAGGGTTTTGTGATGAAACCCATGAATTGCCCTTTTCACATTCAAATTTACAAAAGCGAATTGCGTTCCTATCGAGAATTGCCGATGCGGTTGGCGGAATTCGGCACAGTTTACCGCTACGAACAATCGGGAGAATTGGGCGGTTTAACGCGGGTGCGCGGCTTTACGGTGGATGATTCCCACTTATTTGTCACGCCGGAACAGTTGGATGCTGAATTCTTGAATGTGGTGGATTTGATTCTGTCAGTCTTCAAGAGTCTGCAACTGAAAAACTTTAAGGCGCGTTTGAGTTTCCGCGATCCGAACAATTTAGAGAAATACATCGGTTCCGATGAAGCTTGGGAAAAGGCTCAAGGTGCAATCCGCCGCGCGGTGGAAACTTTGGGAATGAATTATTTTGAGGGAATTGGGGAGGCCGCTTTTTACGGCCCGAAACTCGATTTCATTTTCCAAGATGTCTTGGATAGAGAATGGCAATTAGGAACTGTTCAGGTAGATTACAATTTGCCCGAACGTTTTGATTTGGAATACGTCGCTGAAGACGGCACTCGCAAGCGTCCGGTGATGATTCACCGCGCTCCTTTCGGTTCTTTGGAACGTTTGATCGGGATTTTGATCGAGCAGTATGCGGGCGATTTTCCGCTGTGGTTAGCGCCGATTCAGGTGCGGCTGTTGCCTGTCAGCGCGGAGTTTTTGCCGTTTGCGAAGGAAGTAGCGGCGAAGATGAAGGCCCTCAATATTCGCGCTGAAGCTGATGAGGATAGCGAGCGTTTGGGCAAGTTGATTCGCAATGCTGAGAAGGATAAAATTCCGGTGATGGGTGTTGTGGGTGCGAAGGAAGTTGAGGCGAATAGTTTGAATATTCGGACTCGGGCTTCTGGGGAGTTGGGGGCGATTTCGGTTGATGAAGTGATTGGGAGGTTGCAGCGGGCTATTAGTAGTTACGGCGATTTTTAAGCGATTTTAATCGCAGATTTTAGAACGGGCGAGACGCCCGTTCCACGATTCACTTAATGGGCGTCTCTCCCGTTCCACGATTCACTTAACGGGCGAGACGCCCG